>NZ_VOHR01000420.1 GCF_009192725.1 Segeticoccus rhizosphaerae
GGTCGGCGGCCGATGCCGGTGCGGCAGGCCGCGCCGTGCAGACCTACGGCGGCCGCCGCGTCCCCGTGCCCACCGGCGACACTCCTGCGGGACGAGCCGCCCACGGCAGGTTCGCGCGCAATGCCGTGGTCCAGGGTGCGGCGGCAGAGCTGTTCAAGGCCTGGGCGGCGACGGTGCGGCTCGCCGTGGCGCCGCTGGGTGCGCAGATCGTCCTGTGCCTGCACGACGAGCTCCTGCTCCACGTGCCACTGGAGCACTCGGCAGAGGTCGCCGCGCTGGTGACCTCCTGCCTGGACGACGCGGCGCGCCGCTGGACCGGGTCCCGTGGCGTCCGGTTCGTCTCGGACACCAGCATCATCGAGCGCTGGTCCGACGCCAAGCCCTGACCGAGGGGCCGAAACGGCGGATCGTCCGAACGGACTATTGACCCCGCCATGGAATTTTACAGATTATTGCCGTGAAAAAGATGCGTTCACAAGGAGATCTGATGAGAACCACGTCGGACGAAAGGTCTGGGGCAGTCCCTGACGACGCCGCTCACGTGTGGGTCGGCGCGGCGCTGGTCGGCATGGGACAGGGCGACACCCGCCGCGCCGAGCACGCCGCGAGGACCGGCCGTCACGTCCTGCCGGTGGGGACGCGGATCGAGGTGCTCGAGGTCTACTGCTCCCGTTGCCGCGTGCCCTACAGCGAGCGCGCGTGCGCCTGGCCGTGCGGGGGTGCAGCACTCAGGAACGCCGTCAACCCTTCCGGGTGACCCCTCGTCCGGCCCGATGAGTTTCCTGGGTTCTCCGGGTCTGCTCCTCGTTCCCGACGACACTCGAGGAAAGAGGTGGCAGAAGGTGCGACCCAAGCCAGACAGCCAAGCCAGACAGCGGGGAACCGAGAGCAGGCAAGCCGCGCCCTGGGGACGCCCACCGGCTCGAGGAGGGCTGGCGCACCCGGGTTCCCCAGCAGCTGCTCGCCATGGCGCAGGCCTGGCGTGACCCAGCAGCCTGGGAGGGCACCACCGCCGCAGGCAGCGTCGAGCTGCCCGGCGAGATCGCCGGCCTGGTCGCGCTGAACGAAACACTGGTGCACGGCTGGGACATCGCCCGAGCCACAGGACAGGCCTACGACGTCGAGCCGCAGCCGGCGGAGCAGTGCATCGTGGTCATGGCGCCGCGCCCCGGCGAGGAGCGCCCCGTGGCCGTGCCGCAGCACCGAGGCGCCCAAGTCGCGGCCGACTCAGTCCTGCGGGCCGGACTCCCCACCGTTGTCCGGACGGCTGTTCTCGCGGAGGAACTGCTCGAACTCGGCCCCGATCTCGTCCGCCGACGGCAACTCGCTGACATCGGTGGCCAGCAGGCTCGGGTGCTGACGCCCCTCCATGAAGGTGTCGTACTGCCGCTCCAGATCGGCCACGACCTCGGCCACCTCACTGGACGACGCGACCTCGCGTGCGATCTCCTGACGGTTCAACCCGGCCATCGCGGCCAGGCCGGTCGTCGGCAGCTGCAGTCCGCTGACACCAGCTATCGCCTCGAGTCCGGTCAGGGCCGCATCCGGGTACTCGGCCTGGGCGAGGTAGTGCGGCACGTGCACCGCGAAGCCGACGGCGTCCTCGCCCGACTCGCCGAGCCGCAGGTGCAGCAGGGCATCGATGCTGCCGGGCACCTGGACCGTGCCGAAGACGGCCGAGTGGTCGGCGATGAGCCGCGGGTCGGTGGCGTGCGCCGTCAGCCCCACCGGTCGGGTGTGCGGGACGGCCATCGGGATGCCGTTCGCGCTCACCGTCAGCTTGATGCCGAGCAGCCGGATCAGCTGGTGGATCGCCTCGATGACGCGCTCCCACTGGTAGTCGGGCTCGGGTCCGGTCAGCAGGAAGAAGGGGTCACCATCGGCGTCGGTGACGCGGTAGAGCAGCAGCGACGGATCGGCATACGTGCTCCAGCGGTCCTTGTCGAAGGTCATCGCGGGACGTCGGCCGCGGTAGTCGAGCAGCTGGTCGACGTCGAAGGACGCCACGACCGTGTGCTCCAGGCTCTCCAGGAGGTGGCTGGTGAGCAGCCGCTGGGTGTGTCCGGCGTCGATGAAGCCGCCCAGGGACACGACCAGCACCGACGCACGCAGCTCGGTCGGGTCAGTATCGGTCTCGAGCTGATAGAGCTCGTGTGGGTCTCGCACCGTAAGCCTCTCGTGGTCGTAGGTGGCACTCTATGGTCTCAACACCGGATCCACCGGGAGGATTCCGTCCTCACCCGGGTCGAGGCGACGCCACGGCGTGCCTTTTCCACGGTTCCGCGGATGGTGCCCGCTCGAGGGGGCCCGGAGCGTGCGTTTTCCACGGTTCCGCGGATCGTGCCCGGTCAGTCCGGGAGCGCGTCCATGGCCTTGTAGATCCGCTTCTCCGAGACCGGGTATGCCGTGCCGAGGCTCTGCGCGAACAGGCTGACCCGCAGCTCCTCCAGCATCCAGCGCAGGTGGCGCACATCGGCTGCCTGCCGGCGGGCCGGCGGCAGCCAGGCCAGGAGCTCGTCGTACTCGTGCGTGCACCGCTGCACCACCGTCATCCGGTCGGCGTCCCGTGCCAGATCGGTGGGTGCGTGTTCCGCGCGCAGGAGCATGCCGCGCAGGTAGCGCTCGAGCTGTTTGACCTGCGGGTAGCCCGTCGCGGCCACGAAGCCGGGGAAGACGAGCCCCGCCAGCTGCCGCTGGAGATCGGTCCGCACCGCCGCGACGCGGGGGCTGCCGAAGGCGGCGAGGGCGAGCTCCACCTCTCGCGCCCGGTCGAGGACCGGGCCGACCGCCTCGACGACCGCGATGACGCGCGGCACGACCTCGCG
>NZ_VOHR01000421.1 GCF_009192725.1 Segeticoccus rhizosphaerae
CAGGCACGCCGCGGTCGGTCAACCGGGCGGACACCCGTGCCTCGACGGTCTGCACGCTGGCGGCCCCGCCAGGGGTGCGACCGCGGACCGAGACCCGCCGGGCCAGCCCCGCGATGTGCTCGCGCTCGGCGAGGATGGGGCCTTCGTAGCGATGGACCTTCTCGACCGGCCAGCCGGCTCGTTCGGCGGCTTCCTCGGCACTGGCGCCACCGCGGATCAGCGCCTGGACGTCTCGGGGCCGCAGCGTGCTCCCGCCGTCCTCCGCGGGCAACGGTCGCCTCGGGTGGTGCCGCAGGCCGTCGCGCAGCTGGTCGTCGATGGGTAGGCGGAAACGCTCCTCGCCGTCGCCGGCCAGCAGCAGGTGCTCACCGTCCTCGTGCACACCGATCAGTCGCAGGTCCTGCATTCACGTCTCCTGTGGTCGCCCCGTTCAGGGGCGACTCTGCCACCTTCGCCGCCTGCGGCACAGTCGGACGCGCCGCACCGGTAGTTTTGGGAGGCCATGCTCATCCACGACGCCAACCTCCAGCTCGCCCTCGACATGGTGGGTGTGTTCGTCTTCGCGCTCTCCGGGGGCCTCGTGGCCGTGCGCAAGCGGCTCGACGTGGTCGGTGTCATCGTGCTCGCGTGGGTCGCCGGTCTGGGCGGCGGGACGATCCGCGACGTCCTCATCGGCGCGGTGCCACCGGTCGGCGTGTCCGACTGGCGTCAGATGGCCGCGGCCGCGGCGGCCGGTCTCCTGACCTTCGTGTTCCATCCGGGATTCGGCCGGATCAGTCGCTTCGTCCGGGTCCTTGACGCGTTGGGCCTCGCGGT
Organism: Segeticoccus rhizosphaerae; assembly: GCF_009192725.1. Taxonomy (GTDB): domain Bacteria; phylum Actinomycetota; class Actinomycetes; order Actinomycetales; family Dermatophilaceae; genus Segeticoccus; species Segeticoccus rhizosphaerae. The sequence continues at coordinate 817 of NZ_VOHR01000421.1, forward strand.
GTTCGCGGTGGGCGGCTCGCTGAAGGCGCTCGGCTACGGCGTGACCCCGATCACCGCGGTCGTCGTCGGCGTGGTGACGGCGGTGGGTGGCGGGATGATGCGCGACGTCCTGGCGGGGCAGGTGCCGGAGGTGCTCCGCCACGAGCTGTATGCCGTGCCCGCTCTGCTCGGGTCGACGATCGTCGTCGTGGCCTCGAAGACCGAGCACCTCAACGTCGTGGTCGTCTGGCTTGCGGTGGCACTCGTCTTCGCGGTGCGGATGGGCGCTGTCATGCTGGACCTCAACGCCCCCAAGCCCCTACGCACCGGAGACCGTTCGTGACCTCACCTGCCGCCGAACCCGCCGACCCCGTGGGCCCTGCCGACCCTACCCAGCCGTCCACCGGCCCCGTCGAGCCGGCCGACCCGGCGACCCCGGACGAGGTGCTCGAGCCCGCGCCGGACCTGCGGGAGACCGACCGCCTGGAGCCCTACGACGCCGTGCTGCTGCTGTCCTTCGGTGGCCCGGAGGCGCCCGAGGAGGTCATGCCGTTCCTCCGCCGGGTCACCGCCGGTCGTGGCGTCCCCGACGACCGCCTCGCCGAGGTGGCGGAGCACTACCACCGGTTCGGGGGCCGCAGCCCGATCAACGACCAGAACCGCGCGCTGCTCGCAGCCCTGCGCGGTGAGCTGGACCGCCGGGGGACCACCACGCCGCTGCTGTGGGGCAACCGCAACTCCGAGCCCTTCCTGAGCGACGTCCTGCGCGGCGCGCACGAGGCCGGGCTGCGCCGGGTGGTGACCATCGTGACCAGCGCCTACTCGTCATACTCCTCATGCCGGCAGTACCGCGAGGACCTCGCCGACGCGGTCGCGGAGCTGGCGGACGAGGGCCGTTCGATGGAGGTCGACAAGATCCGCCCGTACGCCAACCATCCCGGCTTCACGCACGCCACGGTGCGGCTGGTGACCGAGGCCGCCCGTGAGCTGGCGCAGCGCACCGGCGCCGACGACGCGCACACCCGCCTGGTCTTCGTCACGCACTCGATCCCGACCGGGATGGACGAGACCTCGGGCCCGGGGGACGGCGAGGGCAGGGCCTACCAGCGCCAGCACGCACAGCTGGCCGCCGCCGTCGCCGACGAGCTCGGCGTCACGCTCGGCCGCGAGCTGGACTGGTCGCTCGTCTACTGCTCGCGGTCCGGGTCGCCGTCGCGGCCCTGGCTCGAGCCCGACGTCTGTGACCACCTGCGGGAGCTCGCGCAGGAGGGTGTCACCGATGTCGTGCTGGCGCCGATCGGCTTCGTGTCGGACCACATGGAGGTCATCTACGACCTCGACACCGAGGCCGCGCAGGTCGCTGCGGAGCTCGGGATCACCATGGTGCGCGTCCCCACGGTCGGCACCGACGAGGAGTTCGTCAGCGGCCTGGTGGACCTGCTCGAGGAGCGCGCCGCGCAGGCCCGCGGCGAACAGGTGGCGCGTCCCGCCTGGCCCGACCCGCACGCCCTGCCCGCCATCTGTCCCGCCGGGTGCTGCCCCAACCTGCGCGAGCACCGGCCCGCCCTGTGCGGAGCGGACCGGTGACCCGGTCGCAGATCCGTTCCGGCGAGGGCGCAGAGCTCGAGGAGCTGGCCGTCGAGCTGGCCCGCGAGGCCGGTCGGCTGATCGTCGAGGAGCGCCCCGACCGGGTGACGGTCGCCGAGACCAAGAGCAGCGCGACCGACGTCGTGACGGTCATGGACCAGCGGGCTGAGCGCCTGCTGCGTGACCGTCTGGCCGCGGCCCGGCCGGATGACGGCATCCTCGGCGAGGAGGGGGAGAGCACCTCGGGCAGCAGCGGACTCACCTGGGTCGTGGATCCGATCGACGGCACCGTCGACTACCTCTACGGGCTGGCGGCCTTCGCGGTGTCGGTCGCGGTCGTGACGGGCGACCCGACCACGCCGGGCGCGTGGGAGCCGGTCGCGGCGGCGGTCGACCATCCCGTCGCCGGCGAGACCTTCCACGCCCGCGCCG
>NZ_VOHR01000422.1 GCF_009192725.1 Segeticoccus rhizosphaerae
TGTAACCGAGGACCAGCACGGCGGCGGCGGCAGCGGCGCCGATCGAGATGCGGCGCCGGCGGCGCGCGTTGCCCCGGGCCATCACGAAGCGCACGTCCGGCAACGGCTGGGCCTCGACGTCGTGGCGCAGCGTCCCGAGCGCGGCACGCAGCTGCTGGTCCTGCTCCTGCGTCCACCTTTCCTGCTCAGCCATGACGGGACTCCTCGCTGGTGAGGGCGGAGGCCAACTGGGCCCTGCCCCGGTGGAGGCGGGCCTTGATGGTCCCCGCGGGTGTGCCGGTCTCGGCGGCGATCTGGTCGATCGACAGGTCGGCGATGTAGTGCAGCGCGACGGACTCGCGGACCGGCGCGGACAGCGTCCGCAGCGCCTCGATGACGGCCACCCGGTTCTCGTCGGGTGGCGGCACCTCGGCGCCGGGACCGTGTCGCAGGTGGGCGCTGCGCTGGTTGGTCGTCTTGCGCCACGACGAGATGGCCAGGCGCCTGGCGACCGTGCGCACCCAGGCCCGCGGGTCGTCATACGTGCTCACGGCCGACCAGCGCTGCCACGCTCGGCTGAACGCCTCCTGCGTGCTGTCCTGCGCCAACGTCAGGTCGCCGGTGGCGGCGTAGACGAGGTGGATCACCGAGGTCGCGGTCGCGCGGTAGAACTCCTCGAAGTCCTGCTCCGGCCGGCCGTTGGCTGCCACCTGCCCACCTCCCTCGGCTGTCCGCGGGCGGTCGGATGGCCCGTCACCTGAGCAGACGCCCGGGGACGCCGCCCGGTTGCGTGCGATCTGCCGCGGCTGTGGCGCGTGTCCCAAATAGTGCCCCACTCGGCGCGCCTCGCCGCGGATCGTGATCCAACCGCGACCATGGAGGCGTCATGACTCTGCTCGAACGAACGCGCCACCTCACCGGATCCAGCTCCGACGCGGAGGCCGGACCGTGGCACCTGCGTGGCCTCGCCGCTGGCGCGGGCGTCCTCGCCGCACTGGCGTCGATGATCCTGCTCTGTCTCCCGGTGCTGGTGGCGTGGATGACCGATCCGCGGACCACCACCTCGTGGAGCTCCGCCCTCGGCGTCGGCGTCGACGGTTGGGTCCTCGCGCACGGCGCGTCGCTGCAGGTGGGCGCGGTGTCGTTGCGGATGATGCCGCTGCTGCTGACCGCCGTGCCACTGCTGGTCGCGTTGGCTGCGGCGCGGCAGCTCCTGGCCCGTCTCGCCGGTTGGCCGGGTGCCACGGCCGGCCCGGGGTGGCGCTGCCCCGCGATGGCCCAGCTGACGCTGTTCGTGCTCGCGTATGCCGTGACCGGACTCCTCGTGCCGGTGGTCGCGTCGGGAGCCGCCCGGGTCTCGCTGCCCGGCCTCGTCCCGGGGGTGCTGCTCGTGCCGGTCGTCGCGCTGCTGCTCGGACTGTGGCGCGAGCACCGGAGCGGGGTCGGCGGCCTGAGCGAGGAGGTCGCGCTCTGGTTGGGCCGTCGCACGCCGGCCTGGTTGCGCAAGGCGGTGCGCCCGGCACTGGTCGGCGCGGGCCTGCTCCTGCTCGCGGGGTTGCTCGTGGTCGTCCTGGTGCTGGTCACCCACCTGTCCCGGATCGGTCGGCTGTATGACGAGCTCGGCGCCGGCGTCGTGGGTGCCACCGTGCTGTCGGTCGGTCAAGCGCTCGCCCTGCCCAACCTGGTGCTGTGGGCGCTCGGCTGGGTGGCCGGGCCCGGTTTTGCGGTCGGTGACGTGGTGGTGACCTGGACCCATGTGGATCCCGGGGTGCTGCCGCTGGTGCCCGTGTTCGGGGCCCTGCCGCAGCCGGGCACCCTACCGCCGGGGTTGTGGTTGTCGGTCCTCGTGCCGGTCGCGATCGGCGGCGTGGTCGGCTGGCGGAGTCTGCGGGCGACCACTCGTCTGGCCACCTGGCGGGCCAAGGCGCGTGCCGCGGCGACGGCCTGTGTGCTCGCCGCAGCGCTGCTCGGTGCCCTCGCGGCGCTGGCGAGCGGGTCCCTCGGCACCGACCACCTCGCCAGTGTGGGGGTGCACGCCGTGAGCGTGGCCGGGGTGCTGCTGCTCGAGCTGCTGGCCGGTGCCCTGCTGGTGGTGTCGGTCGCGCACTGGCGCCAGTCCCGCCTCTGACGCGCCCTCTTCGTCCCACCCCTCTCGAAGTTGCTGGGACCTGGCGTCACCGGTGACGCCAAGTCCCAGCAACTTCTAAGGTGTGCGGGAGGTCCGGGTGCCGGCGCGGGCTGGGAAGGTGTCCGTATGACGCGCAGGTTGACCCGCGAGCGCCTGGCCACGATGACGCTGCGACGGCAGTTCCCGAGGGTGCGGGGGCGGCGCCGGGCCGCGGTGGTCGAGCTGTACCAGCGGCTCGGGCCGGTGCAGACGCAGGTGCCGAGGGCCGCCTTCCTCTTCGCCGCGTCCCGCCTGCCGGGAGTGCCCTACGCCGAGATCGTGGCGGCGTTCGAGTCCGAGGATCTGGTGAAGGGGAGCAACCTGCGTGGGACCGTGCACTCCTCGAAGCGAGAGCTGCACCCCTTGCTGGACGCGGTCTCGCGTCGTCCGCGGGCGCTGATGCTGCGCAACCTGCTGGGGCTGGACGCGGTCGAGCCCGAGACGCTGACCGCCGAGATCGAAAGGATCGCCACCGACTGGATCGAGCGGGATGAACTGGTCGCCCAGGTGCGCGACTGGCTCGCCGCGCGGGCAGGGTCGCCGCGGCCCGCGCTGACGACGGCGGCGGCCAACCTGGTCTGGGGGCACTCGGCGCTGGTGCGGCGACC
>NZ_VOHR01000423.1 GCF_009192725.1 Segeticoccus rhizosphaerae
ACCAGCCGGTCCCGGGCGTCCCGCGGCGAGCTGCGGGACGCCCGGGACCGGCTGGTCGCGTCCGACCCCGGAGGCACCAGGCTCCGACAGGCGGCCCGGGCCACGGTCGTGGTCGCCTCGACCCTGGTCGTGGAGCGGGTCGTGGCGTGGGCCCTGGGCGCGCAGCCCCTCATGCTGATGCTGCTCGGCGCCATCGTGACGATTCCGATGTCGACCGGCATCCGGGACACCCGCGGCGCGCTCGTGCTGCGCACCGCCGTGCTGTCGCCGGTGGCCTCGGCAGTCGGCGTGTCGCTCGCGGTGATCGCGGGGCAGCAGCACGTCCTCGGGCTGGTCCTGTTCGTCATCGTGGTCTTCACCGCCGTGTGGGTGCGGCGGTTCGGGCCACGCTGGTTCCACTACGGGTTCCTGCTCTGGCAGTCCTACTTCTTCGCGCTCTTCCTGAGCCCGCCCGTGTCCGCGTTGCCGTCGCTGCTCGTGGCTGTCGTCTGCGCGACGGTGTGGGTCGCGCTCCTGCTCGCCACCGTGCTGCACGACGACCCGGAGGCCCGGCTGCGACGCACCATCACCGCACTGCGGGCCCGCGCGCGGGCGGTCGTCTCCACGTGCCTGGACGTGTTGGACGACCCGGGCGACCGGGGGGCGCGCCGGGCCCTGCGCGCCCATCGCATCCAGCTCGGTGAGGCCGTCCTGCTCCTGGACGGCCAGCTGAGCGACGAGCGTGCCCTCCCGGACGGCGTGCCTCCCGGACGGCTCAGGCGGTGGATCGTCGACTTCGAGATCGGGATGGACCGGTTGTGCTCGGCCGTGCTCGACCTCGCGGCTGATCCCGGAAGCGTGCCGCGACGTCAGCAGACGGAGGTTCGCGACGTGCTGCGCCAAGTGGCGTGGGCGCACCCGGAGGCCGCGTTGGCCGGGGTGCAACGGCTCGAGAGAGAGGGCGCGACGCCGGTGTCCCGTCGCATCGCTCGCGCCGGACGACTCCTGGTCGACACCGTCGACCAGTGGGACTCGGGGGCGCTTCGGCTCGGACCCGACGCTGAGGAGGCACACGACTCGCAGGACGGCGACTTCGAGTCGGTCGTGCGGCTGACCGGGGGCAACCTGCCCGGCGTCGCGTCGCTGGCCGAGCGGTCGGTGCGCAGCGATGGTGCCGGCCGCTGGTCGCCCTCCCGCCTACGGCTGACGACGCGGCAGGCCATCCAGGCGGGAACGGCAGCGGCCCTCGCGATCCTGGCCGGTGAGCTCATCTCGAGCCAGCGCTACTACTGGGCGGTGATCGCCGCCTTCGTCGGTTTCGCCGGGACGGCGACAGCGGGTGAGACCCTGCGCAAGGGAGTCGCCAGGGTGTTCGGGACCGTTGCAGGGCTGGTCGTCGCGGTGGGCCTGGCCAACCTGACGGCCGACACCAGCACCCTGGCCCTGGTCACCACCTTGGCGTGCGTCTTCCTTGCCTTCTACCTGCAAGCCGTGTCCTACGGGGCGATGATCTTCTTCATCACCCTGCTGCTGGGCCAGCTCTACACCATGCTCCACTCGCTGGTCGACCAGTTGCTGCTGATCCGCTTGGAAGAGACGGCGATCGGCGCACTGATCGGGATCGGCGTCTCCTTCCTGGTGCTGCCCGCCGGCACTCGTGCCACCCTGCGCGCCGCCCGAGCGGCCTTCCTCGAGCACCTGGCCGACCTGCTGGAGGCCGCGGCCGATGCCTTTTCGGCACAGGACCCGCGGCGCGACCTGCTCGCCCTGACCATCGAGCTGGACGCGGCCTCGCGCCAGGTGCTGCGCACCGAGAGAGGACTGACCTACGGTCGGTTCTTCGGCGCAGTGCGCACCGGCATCAGGCACCGCGTCACCATGCTCGGTGTGTGCGCCGCGGCGGGGCGGGCCCTCGCCGCCGCACTGTCGACCGAACGGCCCACCAGCACGCCGTTGGCCGATACGTGCCGGGAACTCGTGGCGGAGTGCCGACGGCTCGCCGCCGCGCGGCAGCTCTACCCCCCACCCGAGCTGCCGGAGGGCACCCTGCCCGTGGCCGAACGGGTGGAGCCGCTTCTGGCAACGGCCGAGCGGGAAGCCGGCGGTCCCGCCCCGAAACCCACCGCAACGGTGACTTCTCTCGTCGCGATCCTGCGCCGGCTGACCCAGGCCTTGACGCTGCTCGGCCACGAACCGAGCCGCCGTCAGCGCCCGTTCACGGGCGTCGGCGGCTCAGCCGGGACGGGTGGAGCCTCGCCACGACGGCGCAGCCAGTAGGCATAGGTGGAGAGCCCGAGCGCAGCGCCCCAGACCGGCCAGAACATCTCGGGCAGCCAGCCGGCGACGTCGGCCATCCCGACCGGGAAGGCATCACCCAAGCCGCTGAAGAGGGTGAGTCGGACGAACATCAGCCCGGCCGACGTCACGGCCACGCTCACGAAGGCGGCGGGCACCACGGCCAGACCGACAGGGACGGGGCGACCGCCGAGCCCCGGCACCCATCGGGGAAACACCTCGCCCCACGGCCGCAGCAGGCCGAGCGTGAGCAACGCTCCCACCACCGCGAATGCGCCCAGCCCCGCGCCGAAACCGGCGATCGGACGCACCCGTTCGAAGGACTCGGCCGTGAGCCCGAGCGGGATCCCGACGAACCAGGCAAAGCGCGTCACGGCATAGCCGACAGGCACCAACACCGACACGGCAACCGCCACGCGCCCCCAGCGTGCCGCCCGCTCCGGCGCCCGCCAGCCGGTCGCCGCGTCGACG
>NZ_VOHR01000424.1 GCF_009192725.1 Segeticoccus rhizosphaerae
GGTCGGGCGACGGAAAGGGTGCCTCCCGCCACCGCCCTCGGCTGAGCGCGCCACCGGCGGCACCGGGAGGCACCCTTTCCGTCGCCCGACCCGTTGCGGCGAGGAGGTGTCCCCCGAAAGACCGGCCTGGCGGACAGAAGCGGCGCCGGAAGCACGGTCGGGAGCAGGTCAGACGGGCGCCGCGTCGTCGGCGGCCGGCCACGAGTCGAGCCGCCACCCGTCGGCGTCCACGTCGACCCGCACCGGCACGCAGGGTGGCAGACGGTGCCCGTCCGCCAGATCGGCCCGCACGTTGCCGGAAAGCATCGGGATCACGAGCGACATCACGTCGCCGTGGCTGAAGACCAGCACGTCCTCGCCACGGTGCAGGTCCGCGATCTCCTCCACCGCCGCCTGAAACCGCGCGACCGCCGCCGGCTCACCCTCGGCTGGGTCCAGCCCCTGCAGGCCGTCCACGACCCGCGACGCCACGTCGAGGTCCGCGGCCGCTGCCTGTGCCGACGCCGACGCCGCCGGGTCGGGGCTCGAGCAGACCGTCGAGATCCGGACGGGCCGAAGCTGCTCCGCGAGCTCGCGCACCTGGCACACGCCCTCGACGGTCAGTGGTGCGCCTGCAGCCGACGACCTCTCGCTCGCGGCGAGGTCCGCCTCTCCGTGCGGCGCGATGAACAGCCGCGCCGCACACTGCAGGTCACTCACCCCTTCACTGTATGCCGCCCTCCCCCGCCAGGGCGGACCGTGCCACCCGCCGACGGCCCGGTGATGGGACCATCGGCGGATGAACCTGTTGCGAGTCCGCACCGAGGCCGAGCTCCGCGCGAGCGGCTGCATCAAGTGGTCGGAGGCGCCCGCTGACGTCCTGCCGGCCTGGGTCGCCGAGATGGACTTCGCGGTCGCCGAACCCATCACCGCAGCCCTGCATGAGGCGGTGGACGGCGGCTGCCTCGGCTACGGTCCTGCGGACGCGACGACCGGCGTCGGCGAGGCACTGGCGAACTTCGCGTCTGCACAGTGGGACTGGGCGTTCGACCCCCGACGGGTGGTGCTGGCCGGCGACGTCGTCGACGCGATCTCCCGAGTCCTCGCCACCCTCGCCGAGGAGGGCCCGGTCATCGTGCCGACCCCCGCCTATCCGCCGTTCCTGACCGTCGTGGGGCACGCGGGCCGCCGCCTGGTCACCGTGCCGATCGACCCGGACGCCGTCGAGGCCACCCACGACCTCGTCGGCATCGAGCGCGAGCTGCGCGCCGGCGCGCGCACGATCGTGCTCTGCAACCCGCACAACCCGTGGGGCCGCTCCTTCCCCAGGGAGGAGCTGGAGGCGCTGCGTGACGTCGCGGAGGCGCACGGAGCGCTGGTCATCAGCGACGAGATCCACGCGCCCCTCACCCTGCCCGGGGCCACCCATGTGCCGTATGCCGCGGTGGCCACTCCCGGGGCCCGCGTCGTGACCGTGACGTCGGCCACCAAGACGTGGAACATGCCGGGCGTCAAGTGCGCGCAGATCGTGTGCGGCAGCGCCGAGGATGCGCAACGGCTGAGGGACTACCCGATGCACCCGGGCCAGTCGTCGCTCGGGGCGGTGGCCAGCCGCGCGGCATACGAGCTGGGCGGCCCCTGGCGGGCGGCGCTGCTCGACCAGCTCGACGCCAACCGGACCCTCTTCACCGAGCTGGTGTCCGGGCGGCTGCCACGCGCCCGGATGCGCCCGCTCGAGGCGACCTACCTGGCCTTCCTCGACGCTCGCGCCTACGGGCTGGCGTCCCCCGGCGAGGCCGCGCTCGAGCGCGGGCGGGTCTGGGTCGACCACCGGCCATGGGGGCCTGGGGGCGAGGGGCACGTCCGCGTCAACCTCGCCACCTCGCCGGAACGCATCGAGCAGATCGTCGAGCGCCTGGCGGCCGCGTGGGAGCGCTGAGACCCTGTCGGGACCGCACTGCCGGCGGGCCCGGCGAGCACGCGAAGATCACGCGCCCGTACCGGCGCTGCTCCTCCTGGCGCCGCGCTCGCCGGTAGCCAGGAACCGCCCCTTCAGTACCTGTCCAGGTCGCCGGCTGCCTCGGCGGCGTGGAGCGGCTCGAGCCCGTGGGCGGCACGCACCACCGCGACGATCTGGGACATGATCGCGGTGAGCCCGAAGTCCTTGGGGGTGAACACGGCTGCCACGCCCGCCGCCTCGAGCCGGGCGCAGTCCGCCTCGGGGATGATCCCGCCGACCACGACCGGGACGTCGCCGGCCCCGGCCGCCGCGAGGCCCTCGACCACCTGGGGCACGAGCACGAGGTGGGAACCGGAGAGCACCGACAGGCCGACGCAGTGCACGTCCTCGGCGACCGCCGCCGCGACCAAGCGGTCCGGCGTCACGCGGATGCCCTCGTAGACCACCTCGAAGCCGACGTCACGGGCGCGCACGGCGACCTGCTCGGCACCGTTGCTGTGGCCGTCGAGCCCCGGCTTGCCGACCAGCAGCCGCAACCGGGTCCCGAGCTCCTCACCGGTCCGGCGGACCATCTCGCGGACGGCGGCCAGCTCGGCGGCTGCCCTGCCCGGCCCTGACTCCGGCTCCTCTCCCCCGGACACCCCACCGCCGGCGACGGTGCCCCCGACCCCGGTCGGCGCCCGGAACTCGCCGAACACCTCGCGCAGCGCGCCCGCCCACTCACCGGTGGTGATGCCCGCCCGTGCGCACTCGAGCGAGGCCGCCATCAGGTTGGCGTTCGAGCCGGCGTCGGTGCGCAGCCGAGC
>NZ_VOHR01000425.1 GCF_009192725.1 Segeticoccus rhizosphaerae
CCGCCCGGCTCGGTGGGCAGGCGCTCGCGCTGACCGCGCTCGGCGGCGCACTGGCCTCGGCGGGAGCCCGCCGCCTCCGACACTGATCTCAGGACCATGCCGGCGGCGACGCACGCGTCCACGTCTCGTGCCGGGTGGTCGGGGGGACGAGATCGCGCAGATAGGTGCGGTGCCACCAGTCCCCCGTCTCGCGCCGCTCCTGCCGTGTGGTGAAGCGATAGCGATAGACCCTGGCCCGCACACGGACCGGCGGCTCGTCGGGAAACGGATTGTGCCGCAACAGTTTCAGTAGTTCACGGTCGCCCTCGAGCAGCTTGCGCAGCATCCGGCCGAACCACGGGTCGGCGTAGCGCGGCGACAGCGGGATGAACCACATCAGCCAGTCGAGCCGCAGGTGGTAGGGCGCGAACTGGCGCGGCAGGCGCCCCGGGTCCCCCGGCTTGCCCTTGAACTCGTACTCCCGCCACACGGCGTCCTCGGCGGGCCCCGCATCGGCGGTGCCCTCGACGACGATCTCGAACCGGCGTCGCGTGACGCTGCCGAACGCGCCGTAGGTGTTGACCAGGTGCAGCCGGTCGAAGCTCGCGTTCATCACCTGGCTGCCGGACAGCAGGTTGCGCACCGGTCGCCAGCTGAGCCCCACCACCAGGGCGGTGACCAGCACCACCACCACGACGTATGCCGTGTTCGGCGCCGGGGCGCGCGTCGCCACATGGAGCGCGCGGCCGACGAACCGGTCGTCGAGGACCGAGGCGGCCAGCACGATCGCGACCCAGTTGAGCCAGGAGAAGTTGCCGCTCAGCACCAGCCACAGCTGGGTGACGATCATGACGAGGGCGCACGCACTCGACACGGGCTGGGGCAGGAACAGCCCGAAGGGCAGCACGAGCTGGGTGACGTGGTTGGCCGCGACCTCGACCCGGTGCATCGGCCGGGGCAGGTGGTGGAACCACCAGCTCAGCGGGCCGGGCATGGGCTGGGTCTCGTGGTGGTAGTCGAGGCAGGTCAGGTCCCGCCAGCACGGGTCGCCGCGCAGCTTGATCAGGCCGGCCCCGAACTCGAGCCGGAAGAGTACCCAGCGCAGCAGCCACAGCACGAGCACCGGTGGCGGCGTGGCCGCATCACCCAGGAAGATCGCGAGGAAGCCGGCCTCGAGCAGCAAGGATTCCCAACCGAACCCGTACCAGGTCTGGCCCACGTTCACGATCGAGAGGTAGAGCGCCCACAGAACGGCCCAGACCGCCATGCAGACCGGCAGCGGGGCCCTCTCGGTCAGCCCGACGACCGTGACCGCCGCCAGCACCACTCCCGACCAGGCAACCGCGGCGAAGGCCCGGTCGGAGTAGTGCCAGTGGAACAGGCTCGGTGCCCGCCGGAACGGCACGACGCGCAGGAAGTCGCGGATCGGGAGCAGCCCGCGGTCGCCGAGCAGGGCCCGGAACTGGCGTGCCGCAACCAGGAAGGCGACGAGGTAGATCGCGGCCAGGCCGCGTTGGACGAGGAACCGCCCGGTCCACCCTCCCTCGCCGACGAACCACCCCGGCTCGACGGCGGACAGGCTGTCCATCACCGGGGGCATCGCCCTAGAAGAAGACCGACCGGCGTTGCAGCAGCAGGGAGTAGAGCGTCTGCTGGATGGTCTCGCGGACCTGGTCGGTGAGGTCGAAGACGAGCATCGGGTCATCGGCGGCCGTCGGCCCCAGAGCCGCGGTGTCGAGCGGGGCTCCGAACTCGATGATCCACTTGCTGGGCAACGGGACCAGTCCCAGCAGACCGAACCAGGGAAAGGTCGGCGTGATCGGCGCGTAGGGCGCGCCCACCAGCCGGGCGACGGTCTTGAGGTTGCCCAGGATCGGATAGATCTCCTCCGCGCCCACGATCGAGCACGGGATGATCGGGGTCCCGGTGCGCAGGGCGGCGGACACGAAACCGCCACGGCCGAAGCGCTGCAGCTTGTAGCGCTCGCTGAACGGCTTGCCGATGCCCTTGAACCCTTCCGGCCAGACACCGACCAGCTCGCCGGCCGCGAGCAGCCGTTCGGCGTCGGCGTTCGTGGCGAGGGTCGACCCGCTCTTGCGGGCCACCTCCCCGATCACGGGGCTCTGGAAGACCAAATCGGCACCGAGCATCCGCAGGTAGCGACCGTTCGGGTGCTCGTCGTGCACCGCGACCTGTGTCATCAGCGAGTCGAGCGCGATGGTGCCGGAGTGGTTGGCCACCACCAGGGCGCTGCCGGTGTCGGGGATGTTCTCGATGCCCCGCACCTCGACCCGGAACCAGTTGCGGTAGAGCGGTCGCAGCAGCGGCAGGAACGCGTGGTCGGTCAGGTCCCGGTCGAAGCCGAACTCGTCGACCACGTAGTCACCGGTCAGCCGGCGCCGCAGGAAGGCCAGCGTCTCGGCAACCCGCTGTTCGACCTCGTCACCGGACAGGCCCGAGGCGCTGGCCGTCGCCCGCAGCACCCTGACAACGGCGGTGACCAGGGACTCGACGGTGGATGTCGCGGCCCCGGGCGCAGAGGTGGCCTCCACGTGGTGGCCCTTCTCGGCCGTGGGGGCCGGGCCGGGAGGGGACGTGTCTCGCGCGAGGACGGTGCGGGCCGGACGGGCCGGCCGCCTCGGGCGGGTGCGAGGCGCGCGGGGAGTGCCGCGCGCGCCCGACTCCCCCGCCCGGCCCGTCGTGTCTCCCCGTGCTGCCGTAGCCGGGTCGCGGTCGGGATTCAGCAACGGCGTGCTGCGCCGGCG
>NZ_VOHR01000426.1 GCF_009192725.1 Segeticoccus rhizosphaerae
CTCGCACGACCGGCTCCCCGGGACCGAGAGCGCCGGCACGGGGCAGACCGGACCGACGGGACGGCCGCTGCCCGACTTCCCCACGCCGCCGCCGCTGGCGCACCACGGCCCCGCGCGCGTCATCGCGATGTGCAACCAGAAGGGTGGGGTCGGCAAGACCACCACCACGATCAACCTCGGCGCCGCGCTCGCGGAGTACGGCCGCAAGGTGCTGCTGGTCGACTTCGACCCCCAGGGCGCGCTCTCGGTCGGCCTCGGCATCCGCACCCACGAGCTCGACAACACCATCTACAACCTGCTCGTCGAGCGCGGCCACGACGTGCACGACCTCGTGCAGCGCACCCGCACCGAGGGCCTCGACCTCATCCCGGCCAACATCGACCTGTCCGCCGCCGAGGTGCAGCTGGTGGGCGAGGTCGCCCGCGAGATGGTGCTCGCCCGTGTGCTGCGGCCGCTGCTCGACGACTACGACGTCATCCTGATCGACTGCCAGCCCTCGCTCGGGCTGCTCACGGTCAACGCCCTCACCGCGGCGCACGGGGTCATCGTGCCGCTGGAGTGCGAGTTCTTCGCGATGCGCGGGGTCGCCCTGCTCGTCGAGACGATCGAGAAGATCACCGACCGGCTCAACCCGCGCCTCGAGATCGACGGGATCCTGGCGACGATGTATGACGGCCGCACCCTGCACAGCAAGGAGGTCGTCCGCAGCGTCGTGGACCACTTCGGCGACACGGTGTTCCACACCGTCATCAGCCGCACGGTGAAGTTCCCCGACGCGACGCTCGCCGCCGAGCCGATCACCACCTACGCCTCCACCCACGGTGCCGCGGAGTCCTACCGCCAGCTGGCCCGGGAGCTGGTCGCCCGCGGCGGGGCGGCCTGAGACCCATGACCGGGGCCGAGCCCCCTCACCTGCACACCGTGGAGCCACCCGCGCCCGCGCCGGTCGAGGACGTGTCACCCACCGATCCGGAGGCCCTGGACGCCCCGGCGGCTCGGCCGGAGCCGGAGGAGCTGGCGGCGTCCGAGGCTCCCGGAGGAGTGCTCACCAAGCGGGCCGCCGGCACGCCGTTCGAGGTGCACCTCGACGTGTTCTCGGGGCCCTTCGACCTGCTGCTCGGGCTGATCTCCAAGCACAAGCTCGACATCACCGAGATCGCGCTGGCGAAGGTCACCGACGAGTTCATCGCCCACATCAAGGCCGCCCAGGCCGCGCACACCGAGTGGGACCTCGGGCAGGCCTCGGAGTTCCTGCTCGTCGCCTCCACCCTGCTCGACCTCAAGGCCTCGCGGCTGCTGCCGCAGCTCGGCCCGGAGGACGAGGAGGACCTCGCACTGATCGAGGCCCGCGACCTACTCTTCGCCCGGCTCCTGCAGTACCGCGCGTTCAAGGACATCGCGGCTGCTTTCGGCGCGCGGATGGCGACCGCCAGCAGGATGGCACCTCGTCAGGCTGGTCTCGACGAGCGTTTCACCAGTCTGCTGCCCGAGCTGATCATGGGGGTGACGCCAGAGCAGCTGGCCATGGTGGCGGCGCGGGCGCTCACCCCGAGGCCCGAGCCCACGGTGGGGCTGGACCACCTTCACGCACCTGCCGTCAGCGTGAGGGAGCAGGCCGCCCTGGTCGTCGCCCGGCTCCGCCGCGAGCGGACCTGCTCCTTCCGCGAGCTCGTGGCCGACGCGGGAGAGACCGTGATCATCGTGGCGCGCTTCCTTGCGCTGCTCGAGCTCTTCCGCGAGGCCGCCGTGGCCCTCGAGCAGGAGCAGGCCCTCGGTGAGCTCACCGTCCGCTGGACCGGTGACGACGAGGGAGACGTGGACATCACCGATGAGTTCGACGAGCCGGAGAGCCCGGACGAACCCAGCACCGACCAAGGAGGACCCTCGTGACGGATGACCCGATCGAGACGGCCGGACCCGAGCCTGAGGTCGAGCCGGAGCAGGTGGCGTTCGACGTCAACGACTTCCCGGGCGGCGCACGCAGCGCCATCGAGGCGGTGCTCATGGTGGTCGACGGGCCGGTGACGGAGATGGCGCTGGCCACGGCGCTCGAGCTGCCCGTGGACGACGTCGTAGCGCACCTGACCGACCTGCAGCAGGACTATGAACAGGCGCAGCGCGGCTTCACCCTGCGCAACGTGGCGGGGGGCTGGCGGGTCTACAGCGGCAGCGCCTATGCGCCGGTGGTGGAGAAGTTCCTGCTCGACGGCCAGCAGGCGAAACTGACCCAGGCCTCCCTCGAGACCCTCGCGGTGATCGCCTACCGGCAGCCGATCTCCCGCTCCCGGGTGAGCTCGGTGCGAGGCGTCAACGTGGACGGGGTGGTGCGGACGCTGTTGTCGCGGGACCTGATCGAGGAGGTCGGCGCCGAGGGGGAGAACGGCGCCACGCTCTACGGCACGACCTCCTACTTCCTCGAACGGCTCGGCCTCGGCTCGTTGGACGACCTGCCGGCGCTGGCCCCCTACCTACCCGAAGTGGACATGCTGGACGAGCTGGCGGAACGAGGACGCGGATGAGCGGCGACGACGGCGTGAGGAAACGAGCGGAGCGAGGCCCGGAGCGCCAAGGAGCGCGAAAGTCAGGCATGAGCGGCGACGACGGCGTGAGGAAACGAGCGGAGCGAGGACGCGGCCCGGGGCCGGGTGGTCGGAGCGGGAGGGGTAAGCCGGGAGCCGGCGTCCGCGGTCGAGGACGCGGGGCAGCGGGCCGCGCCG
>NZ_VOHR01000427.1 GCF_009192725.1 Segeticoccus rhizosphaerae
CGCGAGACCGGACCGTGGACCGTCGTCGCGATCTTCCCGGCCGGTGGCCGCGAGCGGCGCGCCTCATGGCACTTCGACCCGCTCGACCGCGCGCTGACCCCGCTCGACGACGAGGCGAGGTGGCTCAGCGGCGACGAGCAGGAGCCGGTGGGTGGCCCCATCCCGACCGCCACCGGCCCGCGCCGCAAGACCCGTGTGTATGACGTCGAGGCCGAGGGCGGGCTGCGTCCCGCCGAGCGGTCGGGTGCTGCCGGCGCCACCTCGGCGCAGCGCACCGGGTCGCGCCGCGAAGAGGATGACTCCGCGCACAGCGACCGGTCCCACGCGTCGCACGAGGAGCCGGTCGACCTGATGACCGCGATGCGCGAGCGCAGCGCCGCGCGTGGCCGCCGTTCCGGTCGTCGCGGCAAGCGCAAGACCGCTCCTCCCACCTCGCCGGCGCACGTGCCCGGCGCGGAGGACGCTCCCGACGATGCCCTGCCGCTGGAGGACATCGCCTACGACCCGGCGACGATGCCCCCGCCACCGGGCGCACACGCAGCTCCCGAAGCCGATCCCGAGCCGGTGACCACGGGCGCCAGCGTGGAGGCCGAAGGCGAAGAGGCGGAACCGCAGGGGACGCGGTTCGAGGAGCCCGGGCTGTTCGACGCGGACGAGGCCGACGAGAGCAGTCCCGAAGAGGAGGCCGTGGAGCCCGTGGAGGCCGTGGAGCCCGTGGAGGCCGGGACGGACGAGACCGCCGAGGACGAGGCAGAGGAGTCCGCTGGAACCGGTCGGGTCGAGCCCGATCAGGCCGACGGTTCCGACGCAGCCCGGCCCGAAGCCGGCTCGGCCGATGCCGTCGATGAGGACCCTCAGGCCGATGAACCCGACGCTGCCCAGCCTCGCTCGGCGCCGGAGCAGGTGGCCTCGGTGGCTGCCGAGGCCGAACGGTCCGAGCCCGACCGCACCAAGCCGCGGCGGTCGTCGCGCAAGAGCGGACGGCCGAGTGTCCCGAGCTGGGACGACATCATGTTCGGGACGCCCCGCAGCGACGGCTGATCCGCTGACGCGTGATCCAGGGGCGGGAGGTGCACGGACTCGCCGCACGGAAGAACGGCGCCCGCCATGGCCTCAGCGGTCCTGCCAGCCGTCACTCCACCGCCCGTCCGGGTCGGGCGGCCGCGGTGGGTGCCGCCGGTCCGTCGGCGGCCGCTCCACCTCGTAGGCCGCACCCGGGTCGAAGGGTTGCTCGCCGGGGGACTTTTCGTGTGGATCATCGTGCGGCATCGGCCGGGTCCGTCCGCGCCGGGCCATCCGTTCGGTCGGTGCCGACCGGGGAGCCCTGGGCCCCTGGCCGGCACCGCGGCGACGTCCCGGCACCCGCCCAGCCGCCTCCGGGACGGGCAGCTTCCGACCACCCCGGAGGAACAGCACCAGCGCCAGCCAGCACACCAGCAGCCCACCGATCACCCCGAGGCCGAGACCGGCGTTGAGCGGGAGCAGGATGCCCAGGCCGCCACCGAGGACCCAGGACAGCTGCAGCAGGGTCTCGGAGCGGGCGAAGACGCTGGTGCGCACCTCCTCGGGCACCCGGTCCTGGATCATCGCGTCGAGCGAGAGCTTGCCCAGCTGCTGACAGAGTCCGACGGTCAGCCCGAGCACCACAGCGAGCACGACCCCGAAGAAGAGCGCGGCCGCCACGGCGACGACGGCATCGACGATCAGGACCGCGAGCACGACCACCTGTGGCGGCCGCGAGCGCACGACCGACCCGAGGAAGGTGCCGAGCGCGCTGCCGGCACCGGCGGCGCCGACCACGAGCGCGATCTGCAGCGACATCCGGTGTTCCCACCCGGGGAACGGCACATCGCGCAGCAGGAAGGCCATGTAGATCGTGAGGAACCCGGACAGCGCCCGGAGCCCGACGTTGGCCCGGAGCGCGGTCACGACCTCCGGGCCGAGCCGGCGCCCCTTGCCGGCCCCGGTCATGCCGAGCATCGACAGCTCCTCCTCGCCGGTCGAGGAGTCCACCCGGGATGGCAGCAGGATCGCCAGGATGGTGCCGAGGATGAAGACCAGGAAGCCGAAGCGGAGCGTCCACTCGGGGCCGACGAGCGAGAGCCCGCCCGCGATCGGGGCGGCGAGCGCCGCGCCCGCCACTCCCGCCAGCGACAGCCGCCCGTTGGCCTTCACCAACGTCAGCTGGCGCGGCACCATCCGTGGCGTGGCGGCCGAACGCGTGACGTTGTAGGCCTTGGAGGCGATCAGGACCCCCAGCGCTGCAGGGAACTGCCACGCCGACTGCTCGGAGACGGACGCGGCGAGCACCCAGCACAAGAAGGCGCGCAGCGCCATCGTGGTGCCGATCGCCCACCGGCGGCCGCGCCGGAACCGGTCGAGGAAGGGACCGACGAGCGGCGCGATGATCGCGAAGGGCAGCATGGTCAGCAGCAGGAACAGGGCCACCTGACCGCGTGCCTCGCCCGACGGCACCTGGAAGAACAGCGAGCCGGCGAGGGCCACCGCAACGGTGGTGTCCCCGGCCGCGTTGACCGCCCCCAGCTCCACGAGGCGGGACAGCCCGCTCTCCCCAGCTCCCTCCGCATGGCTTGCCCGACGCGCCAGGTGGAAGGCTGACGTGGCCGCCTTCCCGGTCACCCGGGCGCTGGCGCCGGCTCCCTTGCCCACGCCCCGGGCTCCCCGGCCGACGCCCTTGGCCAGCTTGCCCGCACGG
>NZ_VOHR01000428.1 GCF_009192725.1 Segeticoccus rhizosphaerae
GTCACTGGTGCGGGCGAGCTGGGCCGCGAGGGCCGACGCCAGCCCGGCATACTCCCGCGCGCCGGGGTTGTCCTCGCCCTCGACGGCGGCGTAGAGCCACGCGGGCCGTCCGCGGCCGGTGCTGCGGGACCTGGTGCGTTCGACCAGGCCGGACTCGACCAGACCGTCCAGGTGCTCGCGAACCGTGTTGGGGTGCTGGTGGATCAGGCGTGCGAGGGCCGCGACGGTGCACGGCTCGGGCTGGGCCACGAGCAGGTCGAAGACGGCCGCTCGCGGGGCCGACAACAACGAGGCCGGCGAGCGGTGGTGCACCGCCGGACGGGGTCCGTAGTCCGACTCGGGGGAGACGACGCCAGGTCCATTTTTTTTCACGGGACACAGTGTAATAAACTTTGCGCAGCCCCGCCAGCCGGGGACCTGGCATGGCTGCGTCCGTGCCCCCGCAACCGAAGGACCTGACATGGACACCCTCGTCGTCGCAACGACAGCCGCCGACTCGGCCGCGGTGGAGGCCGTCAAGAACCACCACACCGAGCTGGCCGCCGCCCTGCGTGCCCATGTGGCCGCCGTCGTCTCGGCGGCGACGGACGGCAACGCCGACGCGGCCGGCGCCTCCCGGCACGGGCTGGTGACCTGGTGCGAGCGTGAGCTGTTGCCCCATGCCATGGCAGAGGAGAAGACGTTGTATGCCGCGGCCCACGACGACCCCCGGGCGCGGCTGCTCGTGGACGCGATGCTGATCGAGCACCAGGTGCTCGGCGCGCAGGTGGAGGCGGTCCGCGGAGCGGATTCACCGGTGCGGGCCGCCACCGAGGCGGTGGCGCTGCGCGTCCTGTTCGACAGCCACCTGGGCAAGGAGAACGAGCAGATCCTGCCGCTGCTCGCCTCGTCGTCGACGGTCTCGCTGCACGAGATCCTCGGCGGGATGCACGAGCTGCTCGGGGGACACGAGGCCCACGAGCACGGCGCTCCGGCCGCCGGCAGCCACGACGGCCACGCCTGTGGCTGCGGCGAGAGCGACCCGGTCGGCGAGCTGCCCGAGCTGGACGCGCGGGTGGTGCCGCACAAGATCCGGCACGCGACCGTGTTCGGCGCGCTGGCTGCGGTCCAGCCCGGAGGTGGGCTGGTGCTGGTCGCCCCGCACGACCCGCTGCCGCTGCTGCAGCAGATCGAGGGTCGCTACCCCGGGGTGTTCTCCGTCGACTACCTCGAACGGGGACCGGAGGCCTGGCGTCTCCGTTTCCTGCGCGACTGACCGACGGGCCGACGGGCCGAGGGGATCGGTCCGGCATGCGGACGGACGGTTCACAGGCTGGAAGGGCGCCCGTAGTCTCGGGGCATGGACCTGGACCGCAGCGCCTTCCTCGTGACTCGTCGTCACGTGGACCTGCTGCGCACCAGCAGCAACCTCATGTGTCGGGCCGCCTGAGCCGCGCCTGACCCTGCGGGACCTGCGTCCCGCCCCCCTCCGGGCGCGTGTCGCCCGGTTCCGCGTCCCCTTGGCCCTGCCCGGGGTCTTCCTGCCGTCGGCGGCTCGCGTCCTCCCCCTTCCGTGAGGACCCACCATGACCACTTTGTCAGCCTCCGTGCAGGACCGCGCGGACCCGCCGGACCAGCAGCCCGCACGACCCTCCCGACCTCGTCGCTGCCACGGCCAGTGGGCCGTCGACGGCACCGAGCCGCTCAACGCAGGCGAGGTGTTCAAGGCCGAGGGCAACGTGCTCGACGTCCGAGGCCGCGTCGAGAACGTCTACGCCAGAGAGGGATTCGACTCGATCGACCCGGATGACCTGCGTGGTCGGTTCCGGTGGCTCGGCCTCTACACCCAGCGCAAGCCGGGCATCGACGGTGGCCGCACCGCGCAGCTGGAGCCGCACGAGCTCGAGGACCGTCACTTCATGATGCGGATCCGCATCGACGGGGGAGCGCTGTCCACCGAGCAGCTGCGGGTGGTCGCCGGCATCTCCACCGAGTTCGCCCGCGACACGGCCGACATCACCGACCGGCAGAACATCCAGCTGCACTGGGTGCGGATCGAGGACGTGCCCGAGATCTGGCGCCGGCTCGAGACGGTCGGGCTGCAGACCACCGAGGCCTGCGGCGACTGCACCCGTGTGATCCTGGGCAGTCCCGTGGCGGGGATCGCCCGGGACGAGATCATCGACCCCACGCCGGTCATCGACGAGATCAGCCGGCGCTACGTCGGCGACCCCGAGCTGGCCAACCTGCCCCGCAAGTTCAAGAGCGCCATCACCGGCCACCCCAGCCAGGACGTCGTGCACGAGATCAACGACATCTCCCTGGTCGGTGTGGTGCACCCGCAGCTCGGTCCGGGGTACGACCTCTGGGTCGGTGGCGGGTTGTCCACCAACGCGCGGCTGGCCGAGCGGCTCGGGACGTTCGTGCGCCCCGAGGACGCCGTCGAGGTCTGGGTGTCGGTGGTGCGGCTCTTCCGGGACTACGGCTACCGCCGGCTCCGCAACAAGGCCCGGATGAAGTTCCTCCTCGCCGACTGGGGAGCCCCGCGGTTCCGCGAGGTGCTCGAGACCGAATACCTCGGCCGGCCACTGCCCGACGGCCCGGCGCCCGCCCGCGCGACCCACCCCGGAGACCACGTCGGCGTGCACGAGCAACGCGACGGGCGGCACTACGTCGGCGCCACCCCACTGGTCGGCCGGGTCAACGGGACG
>NZ_VOHR01000429.1 GCF_009192725.1 Segeticoccus rhizosphaerae
TGTCGCCTGCCATGAGCATGGGACCGCTCTGAGCCGTTTCTGCCAAGTTCATGGGACCACTTGGATTGCCAGTCATGGGACCACCCGGCGCGCCTTTCCGGTGGTTCCGCGGATGGCTCGTTGGATCGTCACGTCAGCGTCGCCGGCGTGGAGGTCAACGGGCGTGGGGTTCAGGGAGGTCAGCGTGATCGAGGTACGAGAGGTCCTGCGGGGCTGGCTTGATGGGGCCGGGCTGCGCACGGTCGCCGAACGGGCAGGGGTGGACCGCAAGACCGCCCGCCGGTACGTGCAGGCTGCCCAGGTGGCCGGGCTGGAGCGCACGGCCGGGCTGGCCGCGGTCGATGATGCGCTCATCGGCGCGGTCGTGGCCGCGGTACGCCCGGTCCGCCCGAACGGGCACGGCCCGGGGTGGGCGACGCTGCTGGGCCGGGAGGAGCAGATCCGGTCCTGGGTCAAGGGCGATGGCGAGGACGCCAAACCCTTGACGATCGTGAAGATCGAAGAGCTCCTCGCCCGGCAGGGCCTGGTGGTGCCGTATCGGACGCTGCACCGGTTCGCGACCGAGCGGTGCGGCTACCGGGCCAAGGACACCACCGTCCGGGTGGCCGACGGCGAGCCCGGCGCCGAGCTGCAGGTCGACTTCGGTCACATGGGCTACCTCGTCGACCCCGGGGACGGGCGGCGGCGCAAGGTCCACGCGTTGATCTTCACCGCCTGCTACTCCCGGCACATGTTCGTGTGGCTGACCTACTCCCAAACGCTGGCCGCGCTGATCGCCGGCTGCGAGGCGGCCTGGGCCTTCTTCGGCGGGGTCTTCAAGGTCCTCATCCCCGACAACCTGAAGCCGGTCGTGGCCGAGGCCGACGCGGTCAACCCACGGTTGAGCACCGGCTGGCTGGACTACGCCCAGCATGCCGGGTTCGTCACCGATCCCGCCCGGATCCGCTCCCCGAAGGACAAGCCCCGGGTGGAGCGGGCGGTGCAGTACGTGCGCGGCAACTTCTGGGCCGGGGAGTCCTTCACCGACCTGACCGACGCGCAGGCCCACGCCGAGGCGTGGTGTGCCAAGCGCGCCGGGATGCGGATGCACGGCACGATCCAGGCCCGTCCGGCCGAGGTCTTCGACGAGCAGGAGGCTCCGGCGCTGCTGGCGGCCCCGCCCGCCTACGACGTGCCGATCTTCAAGCGGGTCAAGGTCCACCGCGACTACCACGTCGAGGTGGCCAAGGCGTTGTACTCCACCCCCGAGCACCTCCTCGGCCGACAACTGGAGGCCCGCGCCGACCGTGAGCTGGTCAAGCTCTACGCCGCCGGGCAGCTGGTCAAGACCCACCCGCGCCAGCCGCCCGGTGGCCGCTCCACCGACCCGACCGACCTGCCCGAGCACAAGAGTGGGTACGCGCTGCGTGACCTGACCAAGCTGATCGCGGCCTGCGCCAGGCACGGGGACAACATCGGCATCTACGCCGAGCGGCTGCTGGACGACCCGCTGCCGTGGACCCGGATGCGCAGCGTCTACCGCCTGCTCGGGTTGGTCCGCCGCTACGGACCCGAACCGGTCGAGACCGCCTGCGCACGCTCCCTGGACCTGGACGTGGTGAGCGTGTCCAAGATCGCCTCGATGCTGGCCAAGGCCACCGAACGCGAACAGCCGGTGCTGCCCGCGGCCACCGGCAGCGGCCACGACACCGCAGGCGGCCGGTTCGCCCGCGACCCGAGCGAATACACCGGCCGCCGCCACGTCCAGCTCACCCTCATCCCCGGCGGCGCGGCCAGCGACCGCACCACGACCACCACCGAATCGGAGACGCTGTCATGACCACCCACGCCGTGACCGGGCCGCTGGACCCGGTCGGGACCGACCTGATGAAGACCCTCAAGGCCCTCAAGCTCGGCGGGCTCAGCCACACCCTGCCCGAGCGGCTCGCGCTGGCCCGGTCCCGCAAGATGGGCCACGCCGCATTCCTCGAGCTCGTCCTGGCCGACGAGGTCACCCGCCGCGAGTCCCGCTCGGCGATGCTGCGCGCCCGCACCGCCGGACTGGACCCCAGCATGCGGCTGGACACCTGGGACGAGCTCGAGGACCTGACCTACGACCGCGCCCTGCTGTCGGACCTGACCACCCTGGCCTTCACCGAGGCCGGCAACGGCGTCCTGGTCCTGGGCCCGGTCGGGGTCGGCAAGACCCACTTGGCCACCGCACTCGGGCACATTGCGATCCGCCGCCGGCTCACCGTGCACGCCGCCCGCGCCGACAAGCTGTTCACCCGGCTCCGCGGCGCGAGACTGGACAACACCCTGGAGGCCGAGATCCGCAAACTCGCCCGCGTCGACGTTCTCATCCTCGACGACTTCGCGCTCCGCCCGCTGGACGCCACCGAAACCAACGACTTCTACGAGCTGGTCGTGGAGCGCCACCGGCGCGCGAGCACGATCGTGACCTCCAACAGGGAGCCGTCGGAGTGGCTGGCCATGATGAGCGACGCGCTACTCGCCCAATCCGCCGTCGACCGACTCACCTCCGGCGCCCACACGCTGATCATCGAGGGCCCCTCCTACCGCCAACGAGACCACCACCGGCGCGCCACCATTGACACCAACCCCGAGGCCAAGTGATGCTCACTCACACCTCCAAGTGGTCCCATGCTCGTGGCAACGAGGTGGTCCCATCACGCTGGCAAGCGACAC
>NZ_VOHR01000043.1 GCF_009192725.1 Segeticoccus rhizosphaerae
GCGACCTCGCGTGAGGGCCTCGAGCGGCGCGCCGCCGGGCTCACCGCTGCGCTCGAGGTGGGAGGGGACCGACTCGATCCGCGGGCGGCGGCGCAGGCCACGGAGGTGGTCGAGCGGGTCGGCGAGCGCACTTCGATCGTCGGCAGCCACACCGTGGTCGCGCTGGCCGGTGCGACCGGCAGCGGCAAGTCCAGCCTCTTCAACATGCTGGTGGGAGAACCAGTCTCAGCGATCGGTGCACGACGCCCCACCACGTCGACGCCGACCGCCGCGATCTGGGGAGACGAGTCGGCCCAGGCCCTGCTCGACTGGCTGAAGGTCGGACGACGGCACCACGTGCCGGCCCGAGAGGGGGTCGACGCCGCCCAGGGCGAGCTCGACCTCGACGGTCTCGTGCTGCTCGACCTGCCCGACTTCGACTCGCGTGAGTCCGCGCACCGCGTCGAGGCGGATCGGGTCCTCGGACTGGTCGATGTCTTCGTCTGGGTCACCGACCCACAGAAGTATGCCGACGCCCGCCTGCACGACGAATACCTCACCGCGCTGGCCGGCCATGACGCCGTGACCCTCGTGGTGCTCAACCAGGCCGACCGCCTTTCGGTCGACGACGCGGAGGCGTGCGCGGCCGACCTCAAGCGGCTGCTCGCCGCCGACGGCGTCAAGGACGTCGAGGTCTTCCTGACCTCCGCCACCACCAGTGCGGGAGTCGTCAGCCTGGAGCACCGGATCAGCACGGTGGTCAAGGGCCACCACGCCGCCGAGCAACGGCTGGTGGCCGATGTCCGTGCGTCGGCGGAGCGGCTCCGCGAAGGGGTGGCCGAGCAGGAGGTGCGCCTCGGGAACCGAGCCGACCAGAGGCTGGTCGAGGCACTGGGTCGAGCGGCGGGCATACCCACGGTCCTTGCGGCGGTGGAGCGCGACTACCGCCGTTCGGCCACTGCTCACACGGGCTGGCCGTTCACGCGGTGGGCGAGGGGGCTGCGGCCCGACCCGCTGAAGCGGTTGCGGCTGGACCGGTCGCGGGACAGGAAGGCCACCGTGAGCGCCACGGACGTGCGACTGGTGCTCGGGCGGTCGTCCCTGCCGCCGGCGTCACCGGCTGCCCGATCAGCCGTCGACCTCGCGACCCGCGACCTCGGTGACCGCGCCGGCGAGGGGTTGCCGGACCGGTGGGCGGAGGCGGCGCAGGAGGCGGCCTCGCCCCCCGACGACCGGATGGCGGACGCGCTCGACCAGGCCGTCATGCAGACCTCCCTGCGGGGGCGGACCCCGTGGTGGTGGAGCATCGTCGGCCTCCTGCAGTGGCTGCTCGCGGCGGTCGCCGTCGCCGGGCTGGTGTGGTTGCTCGTGCTGATGGCCATGGGCTGGTTGCAGCTGCCCGAGGTCGACACCCCGCAGTGGGGCCCGTTGCCCTATCCGTTGCTCATGCTCGCCGGGGGAGTCCTGATCGGGCTGGCGCTCGCGGCGCTCGGCCGGGTGCTCGGACGGGTCGGCGGCCGGCGCAGACGTCGGCTCATCGAGAAGCGGCTGCACGAGGCGATCGACACGGTCGCCCGAGAGCGCATCGTCGCTCCGGTGCAGCAGGTGCTCACCGACCATCGCGAGACCCGCGAGCAGCTCCAGATCGCCCGCGGCTGACCCGGCTGTGTTGTGGGCGACACGTCGCCCTGACGGACAGCCGGGAGCCTCGGCGTGCACGTCCCACCACGATCCACAGCGGCTGCCGACCGGCCCCACCGTCCACACCCGCTCCCTGCCGCCTTCCCGGCTGCCCGCGACCGGCTCATGGTGGTCGCGACCCGTCAACCGGCGGGCGACCGACCCAAGAGGTGGACGAGATGAACGAGATCTACGTGACCGTCAACGGCAACGTCGTGGGCGACCCGCAGGTGCGAGCGACCCGAGCCGGCGTGCCGTTCGTGACCTTCCGGCTGGCATCCAATGTGCGCCGGCTCAACCGCGAGACGGGGGAGTACGTCGATGCCGAGGCCAACTTCGTGAGCGTGTCGGCCTTCCGGTCGCTCGGCATCAACCTGGCCAACTCGATCAAGAAGGGCGACCCGCTGGTCGTCTACGGTCGCCTGCGGGTCAACCAGTGGGACAACGGGGAGCGGAGCGGCACGTCCGTGGAGGTCGAGGCCTACAGCGCCGGCTTCGACCTCACCCGGGGAGAGGCGAGCTTCGAGAAGGTGGCGCGACCGCAGCTGCGCAGCGCCGGCCAGCTCGGCGACCCCGCGGTGCAGGAGGCGCGTGAGCAGGTCGAGGGGCTTGCGGGCACCGGTGGAGGCGACCACGTGCCGGAGGGTGGGGGCCACGGGCAGACCGACGGTGTCGATCCTGTGGGAGGACTGGAGATGCCTGAACCCGTCGGCGCCTGACCCTGACGGGTTCGTGCCGCCGCGACGGATTTAGCCAGACCGGTCCGGGCCGATAACCTGAGAGGCATGGCCGAGTTCATTTACACCATGTCCAAGGCGCGCAAGGCGCACGGCGACAAGGTCATCCTCGATGACGTGACGATGTCGTTCTACCCCGGCGCCAAGATCGGCGTGGTCGGCCCGAACGGGGCCGGCAAGTCGACGATCCTGAAGATCATGGCGGGCCTCGACCAGCCGTCCAACGGGGAGGCGCGGCTCTCGCCCGGCTACACCGTCGGGATCCTGCTCCAGGAGCCCCCGCTCAACGAGGACAAGACCGTCCTCGGCAACGTCGAGGAGGGCCTCGGCCAGATCAAGGCCGACGTCGACCGGTTCAACGCGATCTCCGCCGAGATGGCCGAGCCCGACGCCGACTTCGACACGTTGATGGCCGAGATGGGCAAGCTGCAGGAGAAGATCGACGCTGCCGACGCCTGGGACCTCGACTCCCAGCTCGAGCAGGCGATGGACGCCTTGCGGTGTCCGCCGCCGGACGCCGACGTGACGGTGCTCTCCGGTGGTGAGCGCCGGCGAGTCGCCCTGTGCAAGCTGCTGCTGTCCAAGCCGGACCTGCTGTTGCTCGACGAGCCGACCAACCACCTCGACGCAGAGAGTGTGCAGTGGCTCGAGCAGCACCTCGCGAGCTACCACGGCGCCGTCCTTGCCGTCACGCACGACCGGTACTTCCTCGACAACGTCGCGGAGTGGATCGCCGAGGTCGACCGCGGCCGGCTCTACCCCTACGAGGGCAACTACTCCACCTACCTGGAGAAGAAGCAGGAGCGCCTGCAGGTCCAGGGCAAGAAGGACGCCAAGCTGGCGAAGCGGCTCAGGAGCGAGCTGGAGTGGGTGCGGTCCAACGCCAAGGCGCGGCAGACCAAGAGCAGGGCCCGCCTGTCCCGCTACGAGGAGATGGCGGCCGAGGCTGAGCGCACCCGCAAGCTCGACTTCGAGGAGATCACCATCCCGCCGGGCCCACGGCTCGGCAGCACCGTCATCGAGGTCGACGACCTCAAGAAGGGCTTCGCAGACCGGGTCCTGATCGAGGGCTTGAGCTTCACCCTGCCGCGCAACGGCATCGTCGGCGTGCTCGGGCCAAACGGTGTCGGCAAGACGACCCTGTTCAAGACGATCGTGGGGCTCGAGGAGCCCGACGACGGCAGCGTCAAGGTCGGCGAGACGGTCAAGATCTCCTATGTCGACCAGAGCCGTGGTGGGCTCGACCCGAAGAGGAACCTGTGGGAGACGGTCTCGGACGGTCTGGACTACATCCACGTCGGCAACGTCGAGATCCCGTCGCGGGCCTACGTGTCGCAGTTCGGCTTCAAGGGCCCCGACCAGCAGAAGATGACCGGTGTGCTGTCAGGTGGCGAGCGCAACCGCCTCAACCTCGCGCTCACGCTCAAGCAGGGCGGCAACCTGCTGCTGCTCGATGAGCCCACCAACGACCTCGACGTCGAGACCTTGGGTTCCCTGGAGAACGCGCTGCTCGACTTCCCCGGGTGTGTCGTGGTCACCAGCCACGACCGCTGGTTCCTCGACCGGGTCGCGACCCACATCCTGGCGTGGGAGGGCACCGACGAGGACCCGGCGAACTGGTACTGGTTCGAGGGAAACTACCAGGCCTACGAGGCCAACAAGGTCGAGCGCCTCGGCCCCGAGGCCGCCCGGCCGCACCGCGTCACCTACCGCAAGCTCACCCGCGACTGAGACGTACGGTGTCGTGCCCCACCAGGTGGGGCACGGCACTCCGGCGACCGTCAGGAGTAGCGGCGCAGCTCGCGTCGAGCCAGGGACCCCCGGTGCACCTCGTCGGGGCCGTCGGCCAGGCGCAGGGTGCGGGCCGACGCCCACAGGTGCGGCAGGATGGTGTCCTGGCAGACGCCGGCCCCGCCGTGGACCTGGATGGCGTCGTCCACGACCTGCTGCACCATCAACGGCACCGCGATCTTGATCGACTGGATCTCGGTGTGGGCGCCGCGGTTGCCGACGGTGTCCATCAACCAGGCGGTCTTGAGCACCAGTAACCGGGCCTGCTCGATGTTGACCCGCGCCGAGGCGATCTGGGTCTGCACGGCTCCCTGCTGCGCGATCGGCTTGCCGAAGGTCGTGCGCGACAGAGCCCGGCGGCACATCAGCTCGAGGGCCCGCTCGGCCATGCCCACGAGCCGCATGCAGTGGTGGATCCGCCCGGGACCGAGCCGGGCCTGCGCGATGGCGAATCCCTCGCCCTCACCCTTGACGATGTTCCCGGCGGGGACCCGCACGTCGTCGAACGCCACCTCCGCGTGGCCGCCCCGGGGTGCGTCGTCGTAGCCGAAGGTGTGCAGCGGACGGACCACGCTCACTCCGGGCGTGTCCCGCGGCACGAGGATCATCGACTGCCGACGGTGCCGGTCGACCGTCGCGTCCTCGGGGTCGGCGCTCTGGCCCATCACGATGAAGATCTGCGCGGCCGGGTCCATCGCTCCGGTCGACCACCACTTGCGTCCGCTGATGACGTAGTGGTCGCCGTCCCGTCGGATCCGGGTGCGGATGTTGGTGGCGTCCGAGGACGCGACATCCGGCTCGGTCATGCAGAAGGCGGAGCGGATCCGGCCGTCCAGCAACGGTTCCAGCCACTGCTCCTGCTGCTCCGGCGTGCCGAACTCCGAGAGCAGCTCCATGTTGCCGGTGTCCGGAGCGGCACTATTGACGGCCTCGGGTGCGAGCCCCGGTGAACGGCCGGTGATCTCGGCGAGCGGCGCGTACTGCAGGGTGGTCAGTCCGGCGCCGCGTTCACCCGGCAGGAAGAGGTTCCACAGTCCCCGGCTGCGGGCCTCGGCCTTCAGGTCCTGCACGATCTGCGGGCGGGAGAACTCGCGGTCGGTGCCACGGCCCGCGAGCACCTGCTCGTCCAGCACCGGCTCGGCGGGGTAGACGCACTCGTCCATGAACGCCGTGAGCCTCTCGGCGAGCTCACTGGTGCGCGCATCCGGGGCGAAGTCCACGATCACTCCTGGGGTAGGCGGGCCCCCAGCATACGAAGGCGGCGCGGCTGGGTGGTGGCGCCGTCGGGTGGCCCGGCCTGCGATGCCACGCGCCGGTCAGCCCCTGGCACGAAACCAGAAGCGTCGCATGGTCAGCGTGATGTCCCGCCCTGCCGTGTCGCGGTGCAGCGTGAGGAGACGATCGGCATACGCCTCGACCGAGAAGTCGTCGGGCGCGTCCCACGGCACCAGCGTCAGGTAGGCGACCAGCGCGGCGACGTCCCGGAACCGGTAGGAGCCCGACCAGTCACAGCTCTCCTCGACGACCAGGCCGGCGGCGCCGACCTGGTCGACGAGCAGGTCCATCAGGTCCGCGGGACAACTCGGCTCGCCGCCGAGGAGATGGTGCAGCTCGTGGGCATCCTCGCCGCCGACCTGCTGGGTGAGGAACGTGCCGCCGGGGGCGAGCACCCGGCGCACCTCATCGGCCACGAAGGCGTCCCTCGGTCGCCACGGTGTCGTCCGGCAGCACGTCGACGAACCTCAAGTGCTGCTCGCCCCGCCGGTCCCCATGTCGACCACGTGACGCGCCGCCGACAGGGCGTCGCGGGTCATCGCCGCGACGTCCCATGGTGGCTCGTCCTCGACCATCCGACCAGCGAGGTGACTGAAGTTCCAGCCCTCCACCGGCGCCGCGGCCTCGGCCCGCCACTGCTCCAGCAGCTGCTGCTCCTCGTCCTGCGGGGCCGGGTCACTCATGTCGCGACCCTGGGACGGGGATCAGTCGGCCGGGCCACCCGCCACGTAGATGACCTGCCCGGAGACGAAACCGGCCTCCTCGCTGGTCAGGAACGAGATCGTCGCGGCGATGTCCTCCGGCTGCCCGACCCGCCCGACCGGCACCTGCTCGGCCACGCCCTCGGTGAACTCCTCGAAGCTGATCTTCATCCGCTCGGCCGTCGCCCGCGTCATGTCGGTGGCGATGAAGCCCGGCGCCACCGCGTTGGCCGTCACGCCGTAGCGCCCGAGCTCGATGGCCAGCGTCTTGGTGAAGCCCTGCATGCCGGCCTTGGCCGCCGAGTAGTTCACCTGACCGCGGTTGCCCTGGGCCGAGGTCGACGAGAGGTTGACGACCCGGCCCCACTTCGCCTCGACCATGTGCGCCTGGACGGCCTTGGTCACCAGGAAGGCGCCGCGCAGGTGCACCGAGAGCACCGCGTCCCAGTCGTCCACCGTCATCTTGAACAGCAGGTTGTCTCGGATGATGCCCGCGTTGTTGACCAGGATCGTCGGCGCGCCGAGCTGCTCCACCACACGGGCGACCGCCGCCTCAACCTGGGCGGGATCGCTCACGTCGGCACCCATGCCGACGGCCCGGCCGCCCGAGTCCTTGATCGCGGAAACCGTTTCGGCGCAAGCGGACTCGTCCAGGTCGACGACCGCGACTGCGTGCCCGTCAGCCGCCAGTCGTCGGGCGGTCGCGGCGCCGATGCCGCGCGCTGCTCCGGTCACGACGGCGACACGTGGGGTGCTGGTCATGTTTCCTCCTGGTGGGGATGGGTCGGTATGCCGTGTGGTCAGGCGAGTCTCGCCAGTCCAGCGGCCACCAGCGGGGCGACGGCCTCGCCGATGCGGTCGAAGCCGCTGCCCACCGTCTGGCCGTGGACGTAGCGGTAGTGGATGCCCTCCAGGATCACCGCGAGCTTGTAGCAGCCCAGAGCGATGTACCAGGGGAGGGGAGTGAGGTCGAGACCGGACTGGTCCGCATACCGGTCGAACAGCTCGCTCATCGGCGGGAACCCGTTGTGCGGCCCCATGCCACCCTCGATGAGACCGATCACCTCCGGCACCGGGTCGGCATACACCGGCAGCAGCCCGAGGTCGCACAGCGGGTCACCGAGCGCGGCCATCTCCCAGTCGATGACGGCCAGGACGTCGGTGCCGCCGCGTTCGACGATGAGGTTGTCCAGCCGGTAGTCGCCGTGCACGATGGTGGCGCGCTGACTGGGCGGGATGTCGGTCGCCAGCCGCTCGGCGAGCTGCTCGATCCCGGGGATGTCGCGTGACCTGGACTGCTCGAGCTGGCGGGTCCATCGGCGCACCTGCCGCTCGGTGAAGCCCTCGGGTCGCCCGAAGTCGCCGAGGCCCACCTGCTGCGGGTCGACCCGGTGCAGCTCGCCGAGGATGTCGATCAGGCGGTGGGCCAGGCCGGCGCGCTCCACGGCGGAGAGCCCGGCCAGGTCGTGGTCGTCGCGCAGCACGTCGCCGTCGACCTCCGCCATGACGTAGAAGGACGACCCGATGATCGAGTCGTCCTCGCACAGCGTCACCATTCCGGGCACCGGCACGGCGGTCGCGGCGAGGGCGTCCATGACGCGGTACTCGCGGGCCATGTCGTGCGCCGTCGCGAGCACGTGCCCGAGCGGCGGGCGGCGGACGATCCAGCGGTTCGTGCCGTCGGTGACCCGGTAGGTCAGGTTGGACTTGCCGCCGGTGACGAACTGCGCGGTCAGGCTCGCGGGGCGACCGCCTGTCCAGGGCGCGAGGTAACGCGAGAGCGCGTCGAGGTCGAGGCCGTCCACCATGCCCGGCAGCCTACTGAGCGGGCGTGGGCGAAGACACGGCCCCACCGCGCCGTGGCTCAGAACTCCTTCAGCCGGACCATGCCCTCCTGCGCCACCGTGGCCATCAGGCTGCCGTCCTGGCCGAACATGCGGCCCACGGCGAGACCGCGGCCGCCGGAGGCCGAGGGCGAGTCCTGGGTGTAGAGCACCCAGTCGTCGGCACGCGGGGCGCGGTGGAACCACATCGCGTGGTCCAGGCTGGCCGGCCGCAGCCGAGGATCGGACCAGGCGATGCCGTGGCGGCGCAGCACCGGCTCCAGCAGCGAGTAGTCGGAGCAGTAGGCGAGCACCGCGGCGTGCAGCAGCGGGTCGTCGGGCATCGCCCGGGCGGCCTTGAGCCACACGCTCTGCCGGGACGCGCGCTGCTTGCCGGGGGTGACGTAGAGCGCGCCCTCGACGTGGCGCAGGTCGATCGCCTGGCGGTTGGACCAGTGCTCGGCGACGGGGTGCTCGATGCCCTCGAGCTCCTGCGCGGTGGTCGGCAGCTTCTCCGGGTCGGGCGCTGCGGGCATCGGGTCCTGGTGGTCCAACCCTCCCGCCTGCTCCTGGAAGGAGGTGATCATCGACAGGATCGCCTTGCCGTGCTGGATGGCGTGCACCCGCCGCGCCGAGAACGACCGGCCGTCACGCATCCGCTCGACCGCGAAGCGGATCGGGTGGTTCGAGTCGCCAGGACGCAGGAAGTAGCCGTGCAGTGAGTGGATCCGCCGGGGCCCGTCCCCGTCGTCCACTGCTTGCATCGTGCGGCCGGCGGCGATGATCGACTGCGCCAGCACCTGACCGCCGAAGGCCCGGCCGTGCGGCTGCGGCTGGCTGCGACCGATGAAGATGTCGGCGGCGGAGTCGGCGAGGTCGGACTCGGGGTCGTCCGGCGCGTCGATGCTGATCCGGGCCGAGCCGGCCCGGGTCAGGTCGAGCACGTCGAGCAGGTCGTCGAACGGGTCGAGCTC
This sequence comes from Segeticoccus rhizosphaerae, assembly GCF_009192725.1. Taxonomy (GTDB): domain Bacteria; phylum Actinomycetota; class Actinomycetes; order Actinomycetales; family Dermatophilaceae; genus Segeticoccus; species Segeticoccus rhizosphaerae. Next base: position 8,961 of record NZ_VOHR01000043.1, read on the forward strand.
GGCCTGGTTCTGGTCGTCGGTGGTCACTCCGGAGACGATATCGACCGGCTGCCATGATGTCGTCATGAGCCATGACGCCGGAACCGCTCACCCCTACGCCGTCAAGGTCCCGCTGCGGTGGTCCGACCAGGACGCCTACGGGCACGTCAACAACGTGCAGTTCCTCCGGCTCCTCGAGGACGCCCGCGTGATCGGGTTCGAGGAGTGGTTCGGGGTGGAGCGCTCGATGCTCAACGAGGGGGTGCTGGTCGCCCGCCACGAGATCGAGTACCTGGCGCCGCTCGACTTCCGCTCCGCGCCCGTGGCCGTGGCCATGTGGGCCACGAAGCTCAGCGGCGCCAGCTTCGACCTCGGCTACGAGGTGCGCGACCCCGAGGAGGTGGGCACCGGGCTGTATGCACGGGCCGAGACGACGCTCGTCGCCTACAACTTCGCGACCGCGAGCCCACGGCGACTGCGTCCCGACGAGCGCCAGATCCTGCAGCGATATGCGGGTGACCCGGTCGGCTTCCGGTGGCGGGGACGGGCGACGCGCGCATGACGGAGCTGCACTTCGCCGACGCCGAGACGCTGGACGACCTGGCGACCTTCGTGGCCCGGGCCCGGTCGGCCGATGCCGACGCCGCCATCCGCCTGCAGGCCGCTGGTATGTCGCTCGCTGCCTACGTCGGGGTGCTCCCCGGGCGTGGGTTGCTGGCTGAGGGAGCGGTGATCGGGCTGCGCGTCATGCCGTTGGCCGTGGCCGCGGACCTGGACACGACGGTGCCGCTGTCGGGCATCACCGACCGGCTCGCTCGGCGCGATGGCAAGGGAGGCGCCACGCTGCCGGTGCCTCCGACGACGGTCCATGCCGGTTGGGCCGCGGTCGCCCCGCCGCGCTCTGGTTGGGAGCTCTTGGGCACGGTCCCGACGGAGGACCTCAAGGCCGTTGCACTGCAAGGGATCCAGGAGATCGCGGAGGGTGCACCCGAGGGCTCGGGCAGCCGGGCGGTGGCCGGCCTGCGCAGGGCCGTGTGGGATCGCGAGGCCCCGACCAGGCCGCCGGTCGTCTCGGGGGCGGCCTTCGCGGCCCACGTCCTCGGCTTCCTCACCTCGGCACCCGTGGCGCAGGTCTTCGGCAACGAACGGTGGCTGCGGCTGTCGACCCCGGCCGGTCACGTCCTGGTCCGCTGACAGCATCACCCACCCCTTTCGCTAGTTGCTGCGAGAAGGCGTCAAATAGTGCGCCTTCTCGCCGCAACTAGTGAGAGTTGGGGGAGGATCGAGGCGGCTCGAGTCGACGTCGGGTGGTGAAGTCCCGGGGCCGGCCGGTCAGGGGATCGGTGAACGAGATCCGGTGAGCGAGCAACCGCAACGGGTGGCGGAGGTCGTCGGGCTCCTCGGGGAGCAGGTTGGGGTAGAGGCGGTCGCCGACGATGCCGATCCCGAGTGAGCCGAGGTGGGCTCGCAACTGGTGCATCTTGCCTGTTCGTGGTCGCAGCCGGTAGAGCGCGTGCTCGCCGCGCCGCTCGACGAGCTCGACCCGGGTCTCCGCGTTGGCCGCGCCCGGCTCCTCGCGGACCCGCAGGTGGGTGCGCGAGGAGACCAGGCGGCTGCGCACCGTGACGGGCAGCCGCAGGTCAGGGTCGAACGGCGCGATCGCGTGGTACTCCTTGCACACCTCCCGGCGCTCGAAGAGCCGCTGGTAGGCGCCGCGGGTCGACGGATCGACCGAGAAGAGGAGCACTCCCGCGGTGGCCCGGTCGAGCCGGTGGATGGGCACCAGCGAAGGCAGGTCCAGCGCGACCCGCAGGCGCACGAGTGCCGACTCCACGACATACCGGCCGCCTGGGGTGGTGGGCAGGAAGTGCGGCTTGTCGGCGACCAGGAGGTGCGCGTCGCGGTGCAGCACGTCGACCTCGACCGGGATGCGTGTTTCGGCCGGCAGGTCGCGGTAGTACCAGATGAAGTCGTGGTCACCGAGTGGCGTGCCGGCAGAAAGAGGCTCGCCTGTGCGCCCGACCACCTCGTGCCGATCGAAGCGCGACCGGAGATCCTCCGGGTCGAGGTGGGCGAACCGCTGCTGCACATACGCCAGGACCGTCGGCCACGGCCCGGACTCCGGCAGCCGCAACCGGGTGGCGTTGACGCCGTCGCGGATCGGCAGCGGTGACCTCATGGCCACCGGTGGCCCCCGCAGCTCATCGGCCGGCGCTCCCCGAAAGCAGCGCAGCGTGTTCGGTGTGGGACAGGTAGTCGCGGACCGTGTCGCGGCTGCGCGTCAGGCAGGCGATGCGGGCGTCGAGCGCCTCGAGTTCGCCGGCCAGGACCTCGGCGAAGTCGCGCGTGCACCGCTCAGTCCACCCGCTGGCCACGGGGTTTTCCATCTCCAGGACGATCCGGATGAGTCGCGTGGGCAACCCGGACCGGATCAGGTCCCGGACCATGGTGACCCGATCCACGTCATCCTCGGCGAACGCGCGGTAGCCGTTGCCGGACCGTTGCGGGGCGAGCAGTCCCTGGTCCTCGTAGTAGCGCAGCATCCGGGCCGGAACGCCCGTGCGGGCGGACAGGGTGCCGATCTTCATCGCGTGCCTCCCTTTGGCGCTTGACCTTCACACTGATGTCAGACTTTACCGTGCTGGCATGAACGATCGCAGCCCGATACCGGCCCTGCTCGCCCTGGCCTTCGCCACCTTCACGACCGTCACGGCGGAGATGATCCCGGCGGGCCTGTTGCCGGGCATGACCCGTGAGTTCGAGGTCTCCCCGGCCAGGATCGGGCTGCTCGTGTCGGTGTGGGCGTTCACCGTGGCCGCGACCAGCCTGGTCCTCGTCCGGCTGACCGCTCGGATCGAGCAACGGACCCTGATGATCGCGGCGCTGGCGCTGCTGGCCGCCGCCAACGTGGCGACGGCGACGGCTCCGACCTACGCCATCGCCCTGGTGTCGCGGGTGGGAGCCGCAGCGGTGCACGGGCTCTTCTGGTCGATCGTGATGGCCTACACCTCGCGCCTCGTCGCACCGAGCCAGCTCGGCAGAGCCGCGGCGGTGGTGCTCGCGGGCCCGACCATCGCGGGGGTGGTGGGGATCCCGCTGGGCACCATGGCCGGAAACGCCATCGACTGGCGGGTGACGTTCTGGGCCGTGGCCGGCCTGATGGGCCTGACCGGCGTGACGCTGTGGCGACTGCTGCCACGGGTTCCTGTGGCCGGTCGAGAGGGCGGGAGGCCGGGTGGCTGGGACGCGAGCGCCCGCCCAGTGCTCCTTCTGGCCCTCGTCGGGGCGACCGTGCTGGTGGGCCACTTCGTGCTCTACACCTACATCGCGCCGGTGCTGACGGGACTGGGTGGCTTCGCGACCTCGTCGGTGGGTCCGGTGCTGCTCCTCTACGGCCTCGGCGGGGTGGCCGGGGTCGGTGTCGCGGGCACGGTGGCCGACCGCTGGCCGGGGCGGTCACTGGCATGGACGGTCGCCGTGTTCGTCGCGAGCACGGCCGGTGTCGCCCTGATCGGTCGCGACCGGGTGATCGGCATCGTCGCGATCGTGTTGTGGGGCACGGCGATCGCGGTGCTGCCGGTGTTGGTGCAGACGGCGATGCTGCGCGCAGCGTCGGAGCAGTTCCGTGCCACGGCCGGAGCGGTGCTGGTGACCGCGATGAACACCGGCGTCGCGGCGGGAGCACTGCTGGGCGGCGTGGTGCTCGAGGCGCAGGGGCCCGTGGCTCTGGTGCTCTCCGCCAGCCTGATCAGCGCGATCGGGTTGCTGCTGCTGGGTGTTCGAGCGGTGGCGACGGCGAGATCATGCCCGGCGCGCCCAACGCACTCACTCCGCGGGACGGAGCCAGACTGCCGTGTCGGTGGGTAGCTGCCCATCCGCCGTCGCCGGCCCGCTCGCGATGAGCACCTCCCAGCCCTCCGGGACCGGCACCGCGCCGACGCCGAGGTTGACGAGTACCTGGACGGAAGCCCGGCCGTCCGCCGCGTTGACCAGTGCGACGACGTCGTCGCCGTAGCCGTCGATCCGCGACAGCGACCCGGACCCGAGGCGCAGGTCACGACGGGCAGCCAGCAGTGCGCGGTACAGCTCGAGCGTCGAGCCGGCCACTCCCCGTTGGCGATCCACGGCCAGTGAGCCGTAGATCTCCGGCTGGGGGAGCCAGGTGCGGTCGCTCGGGCCGAACCCGTATGACGGTGCGTCACCCTCCCAGGGCATCGGCACCCGGCAGCCGTCCCGCCCACGCTCCTCGTGGCCCGACCGCTCCCACGTCGGGTCCTGCCGGGCCTCGTCCGGCATGTCCGTCGAGTCGGGCAGCCCGAGCTCCTCGCCCTGGTAGAGGTAGGCCGATCCCGGCAGCGCGAGCATCAGCGTCGTGGCCGCGCGGGCGCGCTGCAGGCCCAGGGCTGCGTCGGGCTGCGGGTCACCGATCCCGATCCCGTTCGGTCGCCTCTCGCCGACGGGGAGGCCGAGTCTGGATGCGTGGCGCACGACGTCGTGGTTGGACAGCACCCAGGTCGTCGGCGCGCCGACCGCATCACCTGCCGCGAGGGAGTCCTCGATGCTCTCGAGCAGATCCGAGGCTCGCCACGGGGCTTGCAGGAAGTCGAAGTTGAACGCCTGGTGCATCTCATCCGCCCGGACATAACGGGCCGCCCGCTCGGGTGAGTCCACCCAGGCCTCGGCGCAGAGCACGCGGTCGTGTGCCGGATCGTGGCCCGGGGTGTCGACCGGGTTGTAGGAGTTCAGCACCCGGCGCCATTCGCGATAGACCTCGTGAACGCCGTCCTGGTCCCACATCGGCGGGTGCTTGCCGCCGTGGTCGTGATCCACACCGTCGGCGTCGCCGAGCATGTGCAGCGGTTCATCCCAGTCGGGCAGCCCCTCCGCCTTGATCAGACCGTGCGCGACGTCGACCCGGAAGCCGTCGACGCCCCGGTCGAGCCAGTAGCGCAGGATGCTCTCGAACTCGGCTCGGACCTCCGGGTTCTCCCAGTTGAAGTCGGGCTGCTTGGGATCGAAGAGGTGGAGGTACCACTGACCGTCGGCGACCCGGGTCCAGGCCGGCCCGCCGAAGACGCTCTCCCAGTTGTTGGGTGGCTGGGCGCCGTCGTCGCCGAGGCCGTCGCGGAACACGTAGCGCTCCCGCTCCAGGCTGCCGGGACCGGTCGACAACGCGGACTGGAACCACGCGTGCTCGTCGGAGGAGTGGTTGGGGACGAGATCCACGATGACTCGCAGACACAGGCCGTGGGCGGCCTCGATCAGGGCGTCGACGTCGGCGAGCTTGCCGAAGATCGGGTCGATGTCGCGATAGTCGGCCACGTCGTAGCCCGCGTCGGCCTGCGGCGAGGTGTAGAAGGGCGACAGCCAGATGGCGTCCACCCCGAGGTCGCGCAGGTAGGGCAGCCGGACCGTGATGCCGGGCAGGTCGCCGACGCCGTCACCGTCCGAGTCGGCCCACGAGCGCGGGTAGATCTGGTAGATCACCGCGTGGCGCCACCAGGCGGAGTCGTCGTCGGCACGGTGCAGCCGGACGCCGGCAGCCGGCGCCAGGATGCGCCCGAGGGCATCAGTGGTCTCAGCAGTGGTCACGGGCAGCCATTGTGGTTGGCCGTCCCCCGAATCGCGAAACCGGCACATTCCCTCACCCTCGGAACCGGGTGGGGCAGGACGTCCGGGTGGCCGCGATCTGGGGACAAGGGTCCTCCCACGGCGGGTGCCGCTCAGTCGTCGGGGGCGTTGACCAGCGAGTGCGCGGCGCGGTCGAGGTAGTCGCGCAGGACCAGGTCGTTGGCCGGCGGCAGCTCGAGCGTGTCGACCGCGGCCAGCATGTGCGCCAGCCACCGGTCCCGCTGGGTCGGCGTGACCTGGTAGGGCACGTGCCGCATCCGCAGCCGGGGGTGGCCGCGCTGTTCGGAGTATGTCGTGGGCCCGCCCCAGTACTGCTCGAAGAACATCCGGAGCCGCACCTCGGCCGGCCCGAGGTCCTCCTCCGGGTAGATGGCGCGCAGCTCGGGGTCGCCGGCCACGCCGAGGTAGAACTCGTGTACCAGCTTGACGAACGTCTCGTGCCCGCCGACCTGCTCGTAGAACGTCTCTCCCGTCACGGCGCCAGTCTCGCAGGGGCGGCCACGCGGCACGGGCGGCCCCCCGGCGCGAGGCCCCAGGTAGTGGTGGGAACCTGTCGGTGATGTCCGCACCTGCCTCCACCGGCCGCGGGAACGACCTCCCGTGAACATGCCGGGCCCCGGCCACATGTCTGGTCCGATGTGGCAGCCGACCGCGCCGCCCGACCTCGGCCGATTGGTGGCCTGGCACCCACAACCGGTGCCCGTGCTGCCCCTGCTCTGCCTGCTCGGGGCCCTGCTCTACGGATGGGCGGTCTGGCGGTTGCGCCGCAGGGGCGACGACTGGCCGATCGGTCGCACGGTGAGCTGGACCGTCGGGCTGTTGCTCGTCGTCGGCGTGACCGGCACCGGCGTGGGCGGCTACTCGATGGCGTTGTTCAGCGTGCACATGCTGCAGCACATGGTGCTGAGCATGCTCGCGCCGATCCCGCTGCTCATGGGGGCGCCGATCACGCTGGCCCTGCGGGCACTTCCCTCCGGCCGGGGCCGGCGGGGTGCGCCCCGTCGGGTGCTGCTCGCGCTGCTGCACAGCCGCTTCGCGCAGGTGCTGAGCTCGCCGGTCGTGGCGGTCAGCCTGTTCCTGCTCAGCCTTTACGGGCTCTACTTCACGCCGGTGTTCGACTGGGCCATGAGCGGGTTCGTCGGGCACACGGCGATGCTGATCCACTTCGTCGCGGTCGGCATGATGCTGTTCTGGGGGCTGCTCGAGGTGGACCCGGTGCCGCACCCGATGCGGCCCCCCTTCCGCATCGTCGAACTGTTCGTCACCGCGCCCTTCCACGCGTTCTTCGGGATCGCGTTCATGACGAGCAAGGACGAGGTGGCCGGCTACTTCGCCCACCCGATGGCGTCGTGGCACCTCGGGGCGCTGGCCGACCAGCGGGTCGGGGGAGCGATCGCGTGGGCCTTCTCGGAGGTCCCGACCCTGCTGGTGGTGATCGTCGTCGTGGTGCTCTGGGCCCGCAGCAGCGACCGGGAGGCGAGGCGCGTGGACCGCAGGGCGGACCGCGACGGTGACCAGGAACGGAACGCCTACAACGCGTGGCTGGCGGGCCTCGGCCAGCCCCACCGACAGGGGCACGCATGAGACGTGGGCAGGCCCGTCATACCGTGGATCCGTTGTGAACTCACCCCACCGCGCCCCAGGCACCGCCGTCCTCGCGGTCGCTGCCGGGTGCCTGCTCGCCAGTTGTTCCAGTGCGGGCGCGAGCCCGTCCGCGACGCCGGGCACGACCGGGCCCACCGCGCCCGGCCACAACGTCGGCACCCAGGTCGACGTGCCACTCACCGGGGCGTTGCAGCACCTGCAGCTGCGCGACTCCACCGGTCGCCAGCGCTCCCTGGGCGACTTCCGCGGCAAGGTGCTCGTGCTCGCACCCGGTATGACGTTGTGCCAGGACAGCTGCCCGATCGACACCGCCGGGCTGGTCGCCACGGCCCGACAGGTGGACCGCGCCGGCCTGCGGGACAAGGTCGAGTTCGTCACGGTCACCGTCGACCCCCGCCGCGACACGCCCGCGCAGCTGGCGGCCTACCGCAAGCTCTTCAAGCCCGCGCCCGCCAACTGGCTGACCCTGACGGGGAGCCAGCACGACGTGATGGCCTTGTGGCACACGCTCGGGGTCTACGTGAAGAAGGTCAAGGGCGACCAGCAGCCCCCGCCGAAGAACTGGCGCACCGGCCAGCCGCTCCGCTACGACGTCGACCACTCCGACGAGGTCTTCTTCTTCGACGCCCACCAGCACGACCGGTTCGTCCTCGAGGGGATGCCGCACGTCAACCACTCGGCGAAGGTGCCGGCGTCCCTGCTCGCCTTCATGGGCAAGCAGGGTCGCGCCAACGTCGCGCACCCGATGGGACCCGTCTGGACCGTCCCGCAGGCCGTGCACGTCGTCAGCTGGCTGACGGGCGAACGCATCCCCATCTGAGCACGCTGCCCGGGCTCGGGTGGTTCAGGACTGTCCCGGGTCGGTGGCGGTGGTGCGGTGCGCACTCACGGCGGGCCCGTCGAAGAGCGAGCGGAGGTCGTCGGCGTGCCCGGGCCGGGCGAGCACGGTCACCTGGTCCCCGACCTCGAGGTGCACGGCCCCGAGCCCGAGGAGCATCGCGTCGGCGCGTCGAACCGCCACCACGATCACACCTTCGGGAAGGACCCGCTCGTCCAGCCGGTGGGCAACCAGGCTCGAGCCGGGACCCACCTGCACGTCCAGGATGCCGGCGTTGGACGCCACCCGGTTCATCCGTCTCGCGTCGGCGCGCAGGGCCTGGTGGTAGGCACGGACGATGTCGCTGAAGGCCAGGATGCCGCGGACCTTGCGGGAGTCGTCGAGCACCGTGAGCCAGTGCGTCGTGGCCGGCAGCGCGTCGATCGCCGCGTCCAGGGTCGCGCCCACGGACGTCGACGGAGCGGTCGCGTCGACCCGGTGACCCAGGGAGTCGTCCGGATGCTGCTGCGCCGGGCCCCGCAGCTCCTGCAGCCGGACGGTCCCGACGAAGTGCTCCTCGGCGTCGATCACCGGCGCGCCGCGAAGCTGTCGTTGCTCCAACCGGGTGACGGCGTCGCGCAGCAGGTCGTCCTCGCGGAGCACCAGGCGCGGGCGGGCCATGGCCTCTGCCACGGGCACCCGGCCGAGCATGGGCAGCCCGAGCTTCAACCGGGCTGCCGCGGCCTCCTCCCGGTTGCTCAGCTGCGAGCGATAGATCGTCTGGTCGAAGTGGCGGACGATGAGGTAGGCCAGGCCCACGGCCACCATGGCGGGCGCCAGGATGGTGAGACTCCCTGTCATCTCGGCGACCATGAGCATGATGGCCAGCGGCGCTCGTGCGATGCTGCCGAAGCAAGCCATCATGCCGACGATCACGAAGGGTGCGGGGCTGTGGGGAACCCCGGGGGCGAAGGCCTCGAGCAGCCGCCACACCGCGGCGCCGGTAAAGGCGCCGATGACCATGCCCGGGCCGAAGATGCCTCCCGACCCGCCGGATCCGATGGACAGGGCGGTCGACAGGATCCGGGCGAAGGGCAGCAGCAGGATGATCCAGAGCGGGATCCCGAGCAGCCCGTCGCGGGTCAGGGAGGTCTGCACCCATCCGTAGCCGGTGCCCAGGACCTGGGGGATGGCGAGGGCGAGCAGTCCCACGGACAGACCGCCCACGGTCGGCTTGAGGATGGTGTTGCCCGGCAGCCGTTTGAACAGGCCGGATATCCCGTAGAACGCCTTGCTGTAGACCAGTCCGACCAGTCCGGCGACGACACCGATGACGGCGAACCAGGCGAGCTGGACCGGCTGGTTGAACTCGTAGCCGGCCGCGGCATACCCGAACATCGGGGAGAAGGTCTCGAGCAGCCCGAAGACCGAGTACCCCACGATCGACGTGACCAGTCCGGGCACGAGCGCCTCGACCTCGAAGTCGTCCTTGTAGACGATGTCGGCCGCGAGCACGGCACCTCCCAGCGGCGCACCGAAGATCGCGCCGATGCCGGAACCGATGCCCACCGAGACCGCGATGCGGCCCTCCTCCGGCGAGAGGTCGAGCGTGCGTGCCAGCAGGGAGCCGAAGCCTGCCGAGATCTGTGCGGTCGGGCCCTCTCGCCCACCGGAGCCGCCCGAGCCGATGGTGATGGCCGAGGCGACCAGCTTGACGATGACCGCACGGGTCCGGATCATCCGCGGGTTGCGGTGCACCGCGTCGATCGCCGCATTGGTGCCGTGTCCCTCGGCCTCGGGCGCGAGCCAGGTGACCAGCAGGCCGGAGAGCAAACCACCGAGGGCGACGACGAGCGGAACCGCCCACCAGCGCGTGAAGTGACCCGAACTCGATCGCCCGCCCTCGGACGACGGCAGCGGAACCGCGTAACCGCCGATGCCCTCCAGCAGCAGGTGACCCGCTGCCTGGAGCGCCAGGTAGAACACGACCGCGCCCAGACCGGCGATCACCCCGATGACCGTGCCGAGGACGACCCACTTCTTCAGGTAGCTGCTGCGCCTCACCCAGCCACCGGCGGCCGCCCCGACCGAGCGCAGCCGCACCTGGACGAGGGTCATCGTCCGGCGTTCCCGTCGGGCCGGCGCTGCTTCGCCGATGGTGCCTGCCGTGACGGCCGGGTGCGGTCGCTGGCGTGGGCCGCCTGGACGAGC
>NZ_VOHR01000430.1 GCF_009192725.1 Segeticoccus rhizosphaerae
CCACGCCACCCGCATCCTGGCCCGAGCCTGGCTCGGCGTGATCTGGCGCTGCTGGCAAGACGAAACCGCCTACGACCCCACCCAACACGGCGCACTTCGGACACTGCTCAGCAACGGCAACGCCGCCTGAGGTTGACACAGGGCTACTCATGCGTGTGCCTTCCCGCGGCTCATGCGCTCTCCCTCGTCTGCCGTCCTGTCATCGAGCCTGCCCGATCCTACCCGCGCCGCGCGCGGCTGCTGTGCCCCACCGCAGCAGGGTCAGGGCACGACGCGACGGACCAGACCCACGAAGTACTCGTGCACGCGAGCGTCCCGGGTCACCTCGGGGTGGAACGACGTCGCGACGATGTTGCCCTGCCGCACCGCGACCACGCGCCCGGCCGCCTCACCCTCCTCGACCCGAGCCAGCACCTCCACCTGCGGCCCGAGATCCTCGACCCAGGGAGCTCGGATGAACACCGCGCGCAAGGGATCTCGGACCCCGTCTCGCAGGGCGGGCATGTGCAGGTCGTGTTCGAACGAGTCGACCTGACGGCCGAAGGCGTTGCGCCGCACCGTGATGTCGAGGCCACCCAGGGTCTCCTGGTCCGGCCGGGCGTCGGCGAGCCGGTCCGCGAGCATGATCATGCCCGCGCACGAGCCGTAGGCCGGCATACCCCCGGCCAGCCGCTTGCGCAGTGGCTCCTGGAGGTCGAAGGCCCGCACCAGCTTGTCCATCGTCGTGGACTCGCCACCGGGGATGATCAGGGCGTCGATCGACTCGACCTCGGCCGGCCGCCTGACGCCGACGGCCACGGCGCCGAGCTCGCCCAGTACCCGCAGATGCTCGCGGACGTCACCTTGCAGCGCGAGGACGCCGATGCGGACAGGAGATTCGCTCACGGTCGCAGCGTATGCCGACCGGTCGCCGCCGCGCGCCCCGGTCCGGTGGGCGGGCGCGGGCGAGCCTCACGTGAGCGGCCGGCATACATCGAGGTGATGGCCGGTCGCCGCCCGAATACCCCGCTCGGCGTAGTCGCAGAGCCGTCCGGTGGCCGACGCGGGAGTGGTGCGGTGGCCGCGAGGCTGTCCGGCATGACACAGGACATCGTGGTCACCGACCACCTCACCCGACGCTACGGGTCGCGCACCGCCGTCGACGCCGTCAGCCTCACCGTCCGGCGCGGTGAGGTCTACGGGTTCCTCGGGCCGAACGGCGCCGGCAAGACCACCACCATGCGCATGCTGATCGGGCAGGTGCGCCCGACGTCCGGCACGGCAAACGTGCTCGGCGGGACACCTGGCGATCCCCCGGTGCTGCGCCGGGTCGGCGCGCTGATCGAGGGGCCGGGCTTCTATCCCTACATGTCCGGCCGGGACAACCTGAGGGTGCTGGCCCGGTACACCCGGTTGTCGGACGCGAGCGTGGACCTCGCACTCGAGCAGGTCGACCTGAGCGGCCGCAGCCGCGACCGGTTCAGGTCCTACTCGCTGGGGATGAAACAGCGGCTCGGCGTCGCCGCCGCCTTGCTCGGCGACCCCGACCTGCTGATCCTCGACGAGCCCACCAACGGGCTCGACCCGGCCGGCATGGCCGACATGCGCGCGCTGGTGCGACGGCTCGCCACCCATGGGCAGACGGTCATGCTGTCCAGCCACCTGCTCGACGAGGTGCAGCAGGTCTGCGACCGGGTCGGCGTGATCAACCACGGCCGGCTGCTCGCCCAGAGCACGGTCAGTGAGCTGCGGGGTGCGAGCGGCGTGCGGCTACGCGCCGAGCCGGAGGACGCGGTGCACGCCGTCCTGTCCCGGGTGGCCCCCGGCCGCGTGCGCCGCCTCGACGACGGCACCATCCGCATCGAGCAGGACGCCGCCTCCATCCCCGCGCTCACCCGCGACCTGGTCCGGGGCGGGGCGGACGTGTTCGAGATCGCGCCGGTCGGCCGCACGCTCGAGGAGGTCTTCTTCGAGCTGACCGGCGACGCGGTGCACGCCTCCGACGTGCCGCCGACCCTGCCCACCCTGAGCGACGAGGAGGTCGCGTCATGAGTCGCCCCACCCAGACCGCCCCATCAGGCCCTCCCCCGAAGCCACCTCGCAGTCCCCGCTCGTCCCTCACGCGGCGCTTCACGGGGGTCCCCGGCCTGAGTGCCACCGTCCGCGCGGAGCTGCTCCGCCTCGCCAAGTGGCCGACCACCTGGATCATCACCGGCGTCTGGCTGGCGCTGGACCTCACCTTCGGCTACGTCATCGGCTACCTCCAGTACCGCTCGGCGGCCGACTCCGGGGACCGCAGTGCTGCAATGCTGCTCGCCGAGCTGAACCTCGACGCGGTGCCGCAGGCCCTGACCTCGGGATTGCCGATGTTCGGCGGCGCCCTGGTTCTCGTCATGGGCGCCCTGGCCACCGGCAGCGGCTACGGCTGGGGCACCTGGAAGACCGTCTTCAGCCAAGGCCCCGGACGACGGACCGCCCTCTCCGGCACCACCGTCGCGCTCGGACTCTGGCTGGCGTGCCTGGTCCTGCTGACCCTCGTCCTCGACGTCGGCGCGAGCACCGTCACGATGGCGATCATCGGCGAGCCGGTCGCGTGGCCGACCGTGCTGGCGGTGCTGCAGGGGGTGGGCGCGGCCCTGCTGATTGCGGCGATGTGGACCGCCGGCGGCGCAATCAGCAGGGCCGCGCCCACCCC
>NZ_VOHR01000431.1 GCF_009192725.1 Segeticoccus rhizosphaerae
CCGGGCGTGGATCGAGGCGGCGAGGCGGGCCAACGCGGCCGGCGCGATCAAGGTGACCCGGCGCGGCCCGGCCACGGCCCCCACGGCCCGGGAGATCGACGCCTTCCTCGCCAGCGAATAACCCACCGCGACGACCCTCGTGAAGATGGTCGTGGGTCTGCGACCGCGCCGGGCCGTCGCAAACCCCGCGAACCATCTGCCACGGGAGCGAGGGAGTCAGGCCGGGGCGTAGTGCCGCACGCCGTCGAGGTCCTCACAGCGCACCCGGCCGCGCTCGGCCAGCACGGCCAGGTGGGCAGCGGTCTCGAGCACCGCGAGCATCTGGTTGAACACGTCCATGTCCGCCAGCGCGCGCTTGCGCCGGGTCCAGCCGAGCCGGGCGGCCACCTCGTATGCCGTGTCCGCGCCGGACTGCATCGCCGCCAGGCTCGCGTCGAGCCGTTCCTCGTGGTGGAGGAGGAGCTCATCGACCCGCTCGTGCACGCTGGCCGTGACCGGGCCGTGTGCGGGGAGCAGCCGTGCGTCCGGCATCGCGCGCACCAGCCGCAGCGAGGTGAGGTAGTCAGCCAGGGGCGAGGTCACCACGGCCTGTTCGAACCCGATCGACGGCGTGATGTGCGGGAGCACGTGGTCTCCCGCGAAGAGCACCTCCTGCGCGGCGTCGTGGTAGACGAGGTGACCGCGCGTGTGTCCGGGGGTGTGCACGGCCTCGAGGGTCCGCTCCCCCAGCGGCACGCGCGCACCGTCCGGGAGCCAGTGGTCCGGCGGCTCCCAGTCGGTGCGATCGGGGTTCGGATCCAGGCCGGCACGGACCTGCTGAGCCAGGTGACCGGCACCGGCCGACTCGAGCAACCGCACCTGGGCGATCTCCCGCCGCGGCGCGGTGGGCGCGAGCAGCTCCAGCGACGGCCGCTCCCCCTCGCCGAGGCTCACCCTCGACCCGAACTGGCGGCGCACGGCCACGGCCTGGGTGTAGTGGTCGCGGTGCGCGTGGGTCACCAGGAACGCCGAGATGTCCGCGAGGCCGTAGCCGATCTTGTCGAGCGACTGGGCCAACAGCTCCTCGCTCTCGGCCAGCGCCCACCCGCCGTCGACGAGGACGACCCGGTCACCGTCCCGGATGGCGTAGACGTTGACCGCCCGCAGCCCGTCCTGCGGCAACGGCAACGGGATCCGGTGCACGCCCGGTGCCACCTCGTGGGCTCCGGGCTCGGTCCACTGGTCGCGGTCCTGCGCCACCATCAGGGGCGGCCGAGCAGCATCGCCATGCCCTGGCCCACGCCAACGCACATCGTGGCCAGGGCGTAGTCCTGCTTCTCGTCCGCCATCGTCATCGCCGCGCTGAGGGCCAGCCGGGCGCCGCTCATGCCGAGCGGGTGCCCCAGGGCGATCGCGCCGCCGTGCGGGTTGACGTGCTCGGCGTCGTCGGCCAGGCCGAGGTCGCGCAGCACCGCGAGAGACTGCGAGGCGAAGGCCTCGTTGAGCTCGATCGTGCCGATCGCGTCGAGCTCGACACCGCTGCGCGCCAAGACCTTTCGCACGGCCGGCACCGGTCCGACACCCATGACGCGCGGTGGCACCCCGGCGGCGGCGGTCGACACGACGCGGGCCAGCGGGGTCAGCCCGTAGCGCTCCACCGCCTCGCCCGAGGCAACCAGCAGGGCGGCTGCGCCGTCGTTCACCCCCGAGGAGTTGCCAGCGGTCACCGAGCCGCCCTCGAACAGCGGCCGCAGTCGGCCCAACGCCTCGGCCGACGTGTCCCGCGGGTGCTCGTCCTGCGCCACCTCGACCGGGTCGGCCCTGCGACGCGGCACCGAGACCGGCACGATCTCGCGCGCCAGCCGCCCGTTGCCCATCGCCTTGGCCGCCCGCTCCTGCGAGCGCAGCGCAAAGGCGTCCTGGTCCTCGCGGGTCACGGCGTAGTCGTCGGCGACGTTCTGCGCGGTCCTGGGCATCCCGTCGACGCCGTACTCCCGCTCCAGCGCAGGGTTGACGAAGCGCCAGCCGATCGTCGTGTCGTAGATCTCGGCGCTGCGAGACCAGGCGGTGGCCGCCTTGGGCTGGACGAACGGTGCCCGGCTCATGCTCTCGACCCCGCCGGCAACGAAGAGGTCGCCGTCGCCCGCGGCGATCGCGCGCGCCGCGTAGCCGACGGCGTCGAGTCCGGAGGCGCACAGCCGGTTGATCGTCGTGCCGGACACCTCGACCGGCAGACCCGCGAGCAGCAGCGCTATCCGGGCCACGTTGCGGTTGTCCTCACCGGCCTGGTTGGCACACCCCATCACGACGTCGTCGAGCGATGCCCAGTCCACCGACTCGTGCCGCCCGACGAGCTCCTTGATGACGTGCGCCGCCATGTCGTCCGGGCGCACAGGGGCGAGCGCCCCGCCGAACCGGCCGATCGGCGTCCGCACGCCGGACACGACGTATGCCGTGCGCCCAGTCTGTGTGCCGCGCCCCTCGTCGCCGCTCATGCTGTCGACCCGCCGCCCAGGTGCGCCCGGCCGGCCTGCGTGATCACGCGGTCCTGCAGCTCGGTGTCGATGAGCGGCGGGTCGGCGGTGTAGAGCTTGGCGACGGCGGCACGGTCGAGCCCGACCTCGCGGGCCGCCTGGTGCGCCTCGAGCTTGTGCAGCCGTCCCCCCGGCGCGTCGGCGATCCGGCGCAGGAAC
>NZ_VOHR01000432.1 GCF_009192725.1 Segeticoccus rhizosphaerae
CGCCGTGACGTCGGGGAGTGCGGCCACCACGACCAGGTCCGGTGCCGCCGCGACCCTCTCTGCCAGCTCGCCGGCCCCGAGGTCCCGGGCCAGCGCCACCGCCGTCGGCGACGGGTCCGCGAGGGACACGGTCACGTCGAGGCGCCGCAGCGCCAGCCCCAGGCTCGTGCCGATCAGCCCGGTGCCGACGATGCGGACGTGCCCCACCGTCATCGGAGTGTCCCGGCGGCGCTCATCGGGCCCTCACTGGGCAAGGTCCCGGCGCAGCGCCGCCGCACCCCGCAGGTAGACGTGGGTGATCTCCGAGCGCGGCAGTGCCGTGTTGACGTGAGCCATCAGCCGAATCACCAGGGGCATCGCGCCGACGACATCGAGCTCCTGTGTGCACATCAGCGGGATGTCCCCCATGCCGAGCTCGCGCGCCGCCACGGCCGGGAACTCGCTGCGCACGTCGGGTGTCGCGGTGAACCACACCGAGATGACGTCGGCCAGATCGATGCCGTTGGCCTCGAGCACCGCCGTCACGAGCTCACGGGTCGAGGCCAGCACGTGCTCGCGCTCGTCCACGTCGAGTTGGATGGCCCCACGGACCGCACGCACCGCCGTCGCCTGCTCACTCACGCGTGGCACGGTAGCGAATCGCCGCGTGCGACCGGGCGCCCGTCCACCCACAGGACAGCACCGCGCCCGGAGCCCAACGCCGCGTTCACCCCCCCGCATCAAGGCTCTCGGCCGGGGCGTCGGGCGTCATCGCCGACAGCAGCTCGTAGATGACGTGCGACGCGGCGATGGCGGTGATCTGGGCGTGGTCGTAGGCGGGAGCCACCTCGACGACGTCTGCGCCCACGAGCTGTCGGCCGCGCAGCGCACGCACCATCCGCAGCAGCTCCCGGCTGGTGAGGCCGCCGGCCTCCGGCGTGCCGGTCCCGGGCGCGTGCGACGGGTCGAGCACGTCGATGTCGATGGAGACGTAGGTGGGCCGGTCCCCCAGCCGGGCAAGCATTCGCTCGATCGCTGCCCCGGCCCCGTCCTGTTCGACCTCGTCGCACCCCACGATGGTGAAACCCAGCCGCTTGTCGTCACGCAGGTCGCTGCGACCGTAGAGCGATCCGCGGATCCCCATGTGGATGCTGGCTTCCAGGTCAACCAGGCCCTCCTCGGAGGCGCGACGGAACGGTGTCCCGTGCGTGGTGCTGGCGCCGAAGTAGGTGTCCCATGTGTCCAGGTGCGCGTCGAAGTGCAGCACGGCCAGCGGTCCGTGCTCCGCGGCGGCGTTGCGCAGCAGCGGCAGCGCGATGGTGTGGTCACCACCGATGGTGACCAGGCGCGCGCCGGAGCTGGTCAGCGCATGGGCTGCGGTCTCGACCTGGTGCACCGCCTCGCCGATGTCGAACGGGTTGGCCACCACGTCTCCCGCATCCACGACCTGCGCGGCCGCGAAGGGCTCGACGTCCTGCACCGGGTTGTAAGGCCGCAGCAGCCGGGAGGACTCCCGCACGTGCGACGGCCCGAAGCGGGCGCCGGGCCGGTAGCTCACCCCGCTGTCGAACGGCACACCGAGCACGGCGAGGTCGGCGCGGTCCACCTGGTCGATCCTGGGCAGGCGAGCAAAGGTCGCAAAGCCGGCGTAGCGCGGGTTCAGACTGGCGTCCGGCGGCCCCAGGGGGCCAATGGGGACGGGAGCGTCGTTCACGGCATACCTCCAAGGGCGGGTCACGTAGTGGCCCCAATATGCCTCACGCGGCGCCTGCAGGGCCTGGGCCGGTCCCGCCGGCAGGTCGCCCGAGCGACTCCCGCTTGCTACAGGCCGGCGGCCGAGTAGAGCGCCCCGATCTCCTGGCTGTTGAGCGGCCGCATCTTGCCCGGTCGCAGGTCGCCCAGCCGGATCGGCCCCACATCGGTGCGCACGAGCGACTCGACCGGATGCCCGACCGCGTCCAGCATTCGCCGCACCACGTGCTTGCGACCCTCGTGCAGGACCACCTCCACCAGCGCCTTGCCGGGCCGGGAGTCCACCACCTTGAACGAGTCGACCGCCACCGGCCCGTCCTCGAGCTCGACACCGGCACGCAGCCGCTTGCCCAGGTCACGGGGCACCGGCCCGGGGATCTGCGCGAGATAGGTCTTGCGGACGCCGTATGCCGGGTGCTGCAGCCGGTGGGCCAGGTCACCGTCGTTGGTGAGCAGGAGCAGGCCCTCGGTGTCCGCGTCCAGGCGGCCCACGTGGAAGAGCCGCTCCTTGCGGTCGCCCACGTAGTCGCTGATCGAGGGACGCCCGAGCTCGTCGTTCATGGTCGAGACCACGCCGAGCGGCTTGTTGAAGGCCAGGTAGAGGCGCGACTCGTCCAGCTGCACCCGCGTGCCGTCGACGTGGACGACCTGGCGGCCGGGGTCGATCCGCACACCGAGCTCGCGCACCACGTGGCCGTCGACCTCGACCCGGCCCTCGCTGATCAGGTTCTCGCAGGCCCGTCGGCTGCCCACTCCGGCTGCGGCCAGCAGCTTCTGCAGGCGCACCCCGTCGGGATCGTGCACGTCCACGCTGGGCCGGGCCGCGCGCTCACGGTCCGGCCGGCCCGACTTGCCGCCTGGTCCGCCCGTGCGCGCGCCGGCGGCGCGGCCCGCTGCCCCGCGTCCTCGACCGCGGACGCC
>NZ_VOHR01000433.1 GCF_009192725.1 Segeticoccus rhizosphaerae
CGCTGGTGAGGCGGCTCGGCCGCCGCCGGTGGGCGGGCGCCCCCCATGTCGAGGCGACGTTCGAGGCGGTCGAGGCGCACGGCATACCCGCTCTCCCCCGCGGCGCCGGGCAGCAGCATCCGCGCGCAGATGAGCTCGAGCTGGAGCCGCGGCGCGGTGGCGCCGGTCATCTCGGTGAGGCCGGCGTTGACGATGTCGGCGGCGCGCGACAGCGAACCGGCTCCGAACGCGGCCGCCTGCTGGCGCATCCGCTCCAGCTGGTCCTCGGGGACGTTGCGCAGGACCGAGGAGGCACCGCCCTGCACCGCCGCGATGATGATCAGGTCTCGCAGCCGCTCAAGCAGGTCCTCGACGAAGCGGCGGGGGTCGTGGCCCGACTCGATCACCCGGTCGACCTGGCGGAAGACCGACCCACCGTCGCCTGCGGCCAGCGCGTCGATGGTGGCGTCGAGCAGCTCACCGTCGGTGAAGCCGAGCAGCGCGGCCGCGCCCTCGTAGGTCAGCCCGCGCTCGTCCGACCCCGCGATCAGCTGGTCGAGCACCGACAGGGAGTCGCGCACCGACCCGCCACCGGCGCGGACGACGAAGGACAGCACACCCGGCTCGACCGCGACACCCTCCGACTCACACAGCTGCTGGAGGTAGTCCTGCAACCGCGCGGGTGGCACCAGCCGGAACGGGTAGTGGTGGGTGCGCGAGCGGATGGTGCCGATGACCTTCTCGGGCTCGGTGGTCGCGAAGACGAACTTCACGTGCTCGGGCGGCTCCTCGACGATCTTGAGCAGCGCGTTGAAGCCCTGCGGCGTCACCATGTGCGCCTCGTCGATGATGTAGACCTTGTAGCGCGACTGAGCGGGCCCGTAGGACGCGCGCTCGCGCAGGTCGCGTGCATCGTCCACGCCGCCGTGGCTGGCCGCGTCGATCTCGATGACGTCCACGGAACCGGTGCCTCCGCGGGCGAGGGCGACGCAGGACTCGCACGTGCCGCACGGCTCGGGAGTCGGCCCCTGCTCGCAGTTGAGGCAGCGCGCGAGGATGCGGGCGCTCGTGGTCTTGCCGCAGCCGCGAGGACCGCTGAACAGGTAGGCGTGGCCCACCCGGCCGGTGCGCAGGGCCTGCATCAGCGGCTCGGTGACGTGCTCCTGGCCGATGACGTCGGCGAAGGTCTCGGGCCGGTAGCGGCGGTACAGCGCGGTGGTCACAGCACGACAGTAGTCGGCCCTGGGGACACCCCGGCAGGCCCTGTGGGCGACACTTGGCCTGTGGCAACGATCCGCGCGACCGACGTGAGCAAGCTGCTGGGCGAGACGATGCTACTCACCCCGGTCGACCTCGAGGCGCGCCCCGGCGAGTGCCTCGTGCTGCGCGGGCCGAACGGCAGCGGCAAGACCACCCTGCTGCGGATCCTGGCCGGCACCCTGCCCGCGACGACCGGTGAGGCGCAGCTCGACGGGCACGCACTGGACGAGCGCACCCCGCACACCCGCTCGCAGGTCGCGGCGCTGCTCGGGCCCTCGACCACCTACCGCGACCTCACCCTCGGCGACCACCTGGTCCTCATCGACTCCACCTGGGGCGGCGAACCGGGCGACGCGTGGGCGCGGGCGGAGGCGATGCTCGAGCTACTCGAGATCGGCCACCTCGCGAAGCGCTTCCCGCACGAGCTCTCGTCCGGTCAGCAGCAGCTCTTCCAGCTGGCGCTGGTGCTCTTCCGCCCGGCGACGGTGCTGTTGCTCGACGAGCCGGAACAGCGGTTGGACACCCACAAGCGCGACCTGCTCACCCGCGTCCTGGCCGCGCGCAAGGACGCCGGCGACACCTTGGTCATCGCCTGCCACGATCCGGTGATGACCGACGAGCTGGCTGACGCCGTGCTCGACCTCGGGGAGGAGTGATCGCGCTCCCGGACGCCGCCGAGGGCCGGGCACGCCTGGACCGCGCCCGAGACGTGATCTTCGGCGAGCACGAGGACCAGTCGGGCAGCAACGCGGTGTATGCCGTCTACGTCGCCGTCATCGCCGGCGCCACCTACGGCGTCCCGGCGGTGCACGCGCTGCTGACGTTCGTGGACCCGGGGTGGTTCGCGGCCCACGTCACGCCGGTGGCGGGTGGCCTGGTCGCGGGCGGCACGCTGGTGGCGCTGCTCCTCCTCGTCTTCTGGCTGGGACGCGTCCGCGGGCCGGTGGTGCCGGCGTTGCCCTATCTCGACCTCGTGGCGACGAGCTCGATCGACCGCTCGACCAGTCTCGCGAAACCGTGGCGGCTCAGCCTCTTCGGCACGGTGGCCGGTGGAGCGGTCCTGGGTCTGGTGGTCAGCGTCGCCATGCTCGCCGCCGACCTCGCCGGCCCGGCCTCGCTGGTCATCGGGTTGGTCGGCGGGGCCGCGTTCGGCCTCCTCGTGGCGCGGTCGTGGCTGTGGGGGCAGGTGCGGTCCTGGCCCACCGGGCGCCGCGGCCCGTCGACCTTGCTGGCCGCACGAACCTCCTTGCGGCAGCTGCACATCAGCGGTCTGCGGGAACAGGCTGCCAGCTCGGTCGCCAATGGTGGTTCGGTCCTCGCGGGTGACCTGCGGGCGGTCCGCCTGAACATCGCCGCACGGTCGGCGCGTGCGCCCCGGGCCCGGGGCGTCCGGCTGCGCCCGGGTGGTC
>NZ_VOHR01000434.1 GCF_009192725.1 Segeticoccus rhizosphaerae
CGCGACCCACCCCGGAGACCACGTCGGCGTGCACGAGCAACGCGACGGGCGGCACTACGTCGGCGCCACCCCACTGGTCGGCCGGGTCAACGGGACGCTGCTGCGGCGGCTCGCCGATCTCGTGGAGCGCGTGGGGAGCCGGCGGGTGCGGCTCACACCGCACCAGAAGGTGCTCGTGCTCGACGTCGGCGCGGACCGGCTCGCCGAGCTCACCACGGGCCTCGAGCAGCTCGGCCTCTCGGTGCGGCCGAGCCCCTTCCGGCGTTCGACCATCGCCTGCACGGGCATCGAGTACTGCAAGCTCGCGATCGTCGACACGAAGGGCACCGCGGCCGACACGGTCGCCGAGCTCGAGCGCCGGCTCGCCGGCGTCACCGTGGAGCCGCCGATCAGCCTGCACGTCAACGGCTGCCCCAACTCCTGCGCGCGGATCCAGACGGCCGACATCGGACTCAAGGGCCAGCTGGTCACCTCGCAGGACGGCACCCAGGAGGCGGGCTTCCAGGTGCACCTCGGCGGTGGACTGGCCTCCACGGACCGGGACGAGGCCGGGCTGGGTCGCACCGTGCGCGGCCTCAAGGTCACGGCGGCGCAGCTCCCGGACTACGTGGAGCGGCTGGTCCGCCGGTTCGTGGGGGAGCAGCGCGGTGACGAGACGTTCGCGCAGTGGGCCCACCGGGTCTCCGAGGAGACCCTGCGATGACCGACCTGGGCACGCGGGAGCGGACCGCGCGTCGGCCGGCCACCCAGCTCGAGGAGCTGGCCCGGGCGGGTTCCCGGCTGCTTCGCACCTCGCCCGCGGAGGACGTGGTGGCCTGGGCTGCGGGCCAGTTCGGGGAGTCGCTCGCGGTCGCGAGCAGCATGTCCAACGGTGTGCTCGCACACCTGGTCTCGCGGTTCGTGCCCGGCGTCGACGTACTGTTCCTGGACACCGGCTACCACTTCGTCGAGACCCTCGGCACGAGGGACGTCGCCGAGGCACTGCTGCCGATCACGGTGGTCGACGTGCGGGCCGAGCTCTCCGTGGCCGAGCAGGACGTCGTCCACGGCGCGCGGCTGTATGACCACGACCCCGAGGCATGCTGCCGGATGCGCAAGGTCGAGCCGCTCGCCCGGGAGCTTGCGGGTTACGAGGCGTGGGTCAGCGGCATTCGCCGCGACGAGGCCCCGACCCGGCTGGGCAGCCCGAAGGTGGCCTGGGACGCCCGGCACGGCCTGGTCAAGGTCAACCCGCTCGCGGCGTGGACGTTCGACGACCTCCTCGACTACGCCGACGAGCACGGCGTGCCGATGAACCCCCTGCTGGCAGAGGGCTACCCGTCGATCGGCTGCGCGCCGTGCACCATCCGCGTGGAGCCCGGCGAGGACCCGCGGTCGGGCCGCTGGGCCGGTCTGGCCAAGACCGAGTGCGGGATCCACCGGTGAACGCCGACGACGCACGGGGTGCCCGCCCGACCGGCGGCTGGGTGGCGCTCGTGGGCGGCGGCCCCGGTGACGACGGATTGATCACGGCCCGTGGTGTCGAGCTGCTGCAGCGTGCCGACGTCGTCGTGGTCGACCGGCTCGCGCCCCGTGGCGTGCTGGACGGCCTCGGTGCCGACGTCGAGATCGTCGACGTGGGCAAGACGCCCGGGCACCACCCCTTCTCGCAGGAGGCGATCAACGCGCTGCTGCTCGACCGGGCGTCGGCCGGCAGGGGAGTCGTCCGCCTCAAGGGCGGCGACCCCTACGTGCTCGGCCGTGGCGTCGAGGAGCGTATGGCGTGTGAGCAGGAGGGCGTCCCCGTCGAGGTCGTCCCAGGGATCACCAGTGCCCTGGCCGTTCCCGCCTCCGTCGGCATCCCGGTCACCCATCGCGGCCTGGCGCGGGCCTTCACCGTCGTGACCGGGCACGAGGACGTCCCCGACCTGCCGACGGGGCGTGACCACACGATTCTCGTGCTCATGGGGGTGTCGACCCTGCGGCGCAACGCGGCCCTGATGATGGTTGCCGGCCGCGACCCGGCCTGCCCGGTCGCGGTGGTCGAGGACGCCTTCGGCCCGCGCCACCGGGTCACGACGGGCACGCTGGACTCGATCGCCGACGTGGCGGCGCTCGCCCGGGTGCGCTCGCCCGCCGTCGTGGTGGTGGGGGATGTCGTGACGCTCAGCCCGCACTGGTCCGGGGCCGCCGTGCAAGCGGGCGTCACCTCATGAACACCATTGCTCGGCACAGTCGACACGGACCGGCGGCACGGGAGCTGCTCCTGGTGGCGCACGGCACCCGGGACGCGCAGGGGCAGGAGGTCCTCGAGCGGGTGCGGCAGCGGGTGGGCCACCGGCTGCCCGGCGTCGCCGTCCGGCTGTCCTACATCGACGTGATTCGTCCCCACCTCTCCGACGCGCTGGCGAAGACGCCGGAGTGCGTCGTGGTGCCGATCTTCCTCAGTGCGGGTCACCACGTGCGGGTGGACGTGCCCCGCGCGGTGGCGGCGACCGGCGGCCTGGCCACGGTGACGCCCTGCCTGGGACCGGCCGACGCGGTGCTGCAGGCCGTGGCCGATCGGCTCGCGGCTGCGGGGCCGGTGCCCCGAGCGACGGTGCTCGCGGCGGCCGGCTCGACCGATCCGCGGGCCCGCGACGAGGTGCACCACGCGGCCGACCGCC
>NZ_VOHR01000435.1 GCF_009192725.1 Segeticoccus rhizosphaerae
CGATCGCGCGCGGCCCAGACCGCGACGCCCGTCTCGGACCCGTCGTCGCTCTCGCTGCCCCCGCCCGCAGCGGCCCCGGCCAGGACGGCCACCAACGCGGCCAGCTCGACGGTCGAGGGGTGTCCTCGCACGATCCAGGGCGACGCCGCGGTCTGGTCGTCGGTCGTGGCCACGGGAGGCTCCTCGGTCATCGGGTGGGCGGACGTCATACGGGTGGTCTTCGTAGGCGTGGCTCACAAGGGGATGTTGCCGTGCTTCTTCGCCGGCAGGGTCTCGCGCTTGGTGCGCAGGGTGCGCAGCGCCTTCGTGACGTAGGCGCGGGTGTAGGAGGGCGGGATGACCGAGTCGACGTAACCGCGCTCCGCGGCGACGTAGGGGTTGGCGAGGGTGTCCTCGTACTCCTGGATGAAGCCCGCGCGGGCGGCGTCGATGGCGGCCTGGTCGCCGCCGGACTCCTCGGCGACCTTGGCGATCTGCTTGCGGTAGAGGATGTTCACCGCGCCCTGCGCGCCCATGACGGCGATCTGGGCGGTGGGCCAGGCGAGGTTGATGTCGGCCCCCAGGTGCTTGGAACCCATGACGTCGTAGGCGCCGCCGTAGGCCTTGCGGGTGATGACGGTGACCAGCGGCACCGTCGCCTCGGCGTAGGCGAAAATCAGCTTGGCGCCACGGCGGATGATGCCGTTCCACTCCTGGTCGGTGCCGGGCAGGAAGCCCGGGACGTCGACGAAGGTCAGGACCGGGATGTTGAACGCGTCGCAGGTGCGCACGAACCGGGCCGCCTTCTCGGAGGCGTCGATGTCGAGGCAGCCGGCGTACTGCATCGGCTGGTTGCCGACCACGCCCACCGGTCGCCCGTCGACGCGCCCGAAGCCGCAGACGATGTTGGGGGCGAACAGCTCCTGGACCTCGCAGAAGTCCGGGACGCCCTCGTCGGTGTCGTCCACGACGCGTTCGATGATGGTGCGCATGTCGTAGGGGACGTTCGGGGAGTCCGGGATGAACGTGTCGAGCGACCGGTCCTCGTCGTCGACCTCGAGGTCCGCGTCCTCGCCGTAGCGCGGCGGGTCCTCGAGGTTGTTGGACGGCAGGTAGGACAGCAGCTCACGCACGTAGGCGATCGCGTCGTCCTCGTCGTCGGCCATGTAGTGCGCCACCCCCGAGCGGGAGTTGTGCGACCGGGCGCCGCCGAGGTCCTCCATCCCCACGTCCTCACCAGTGACGGTCTTGATCACGTCGGGTCCCGTGATGAACATGTGGCTGGTCTGGTCGACCATGACGGTGAAGTCGGTGATCGCGGGGGAGTAGACCGCGCCGCCGGCGCAGGGGCCCATGACCAGACTGATCTGGGGGATGACGCCGGACGCGTGCACGTTGCGGCGGAAGATCTCGGCATACAGGCCCAGGGCGACGACCCCCTCCTGGATGCGCGCGCCGCCCGAGTCGTTGATGCCCACGACGGGGCAGCCGAGCTTCATCGCCAGGTCCATCACCTTGACGATCTTCTCGCCGAAGACCTCGCCGAGCGAGCCGCCGAACACGGTGAAGTCCTGGGAGAACACCGCCACCGGTCGCCCGTCGACGGTGCCGTAGCCGCTGACCACGCCGTCGCCGTAGGGGCGGCTCTTCGCCTGGTCGAAGTTGGTCGACCGGTGCCGCGCCAGCTCGTCCATCTCGACGAACGAGCCCTCGTCCATCAGCATCTCGATGCGCTCGCGGGCGGTTCGCTTGCCCTTCGCGTGCTGTTTCTCCACCGCCCGGGCGGAGCCGGCGTGGACCGCCTCGTCGTTGCGGCGGTAGAGGTCGGCGAGCTTGCCGGCGGTCGTGTGCAGGTCGGGTGCTTCACCGTCGACTGGCTCGGTGCGCGCAGCATCGGTCATGGCGGGCAGCCTAGCCTTAGCCCCGTGCGTGATTCCTTGGACGTCCGGGCCCTCCGCGAGACGCTGCTCACACCGACCTCCCACTGGGCGGCGCTCGACTTCTTCGACTCCGTCGACTCGACCAACCTCGAGGCGCTTCGCCGCCCGGACCCGTGGCGGGTCGTCCTCACCGACCACCAGAGCGCCGGCCGGGGGCGTCTGGCGCGGCAGTGGGAGGCGCCGCCGTGCACGTCGATCGCGGTGTCCTGCGTGGTGCCGATCGGAGACCGGGGCGGAGCCGACCGGTCCGAGCTCGGCTGGGTCCCGCTCCTGGCCGGGCTGGCGATGAGCACTGCGCTGTCGGAGGTCGCCGGCGTCCGCGCGCTGCTCAAGTGGCCCAACGACGTGCTCGCCGGGGCAGCGGACGACGAGGACGAGCGGCTCCGGAAGGTGTGCGGTGTGCTCTGTCAGTCCGCGGGCGACGAGCTCGTCGTGGTCGGGGCCGGGGTCAACGTCGACCAGGAGCGCGAGGAGCTCCCCGTCGACACTGCCACCTCGCTGCGGCTGTGCGGCTCGGACGCCCCGCGCGAGGGCATCATCGAGCGCTACCTCATGAATCTGCGCGACCGAACCGAGGCGTGGCGGGCCGGCGGCCCGGCGATGGAGGGCCAACGAGCGGACTACCGCAGCCGGTGCACGACCGTCGGCCGCGTCGTCGACCTGCACCAGCCGGGAGGCGCCGTCGTGCGCGGCACGGCGACCGGCGTCGACGACCAGG
>NZ_VOHR01000436.1 GCF_009192725.1 Segeticoccus rhizosphaerae
GCCACCGCGGCGTCCGAGCGGCATCACGAGGACGGCGTCGGGTGCGCGCCGGCGCGCTGGTCGGCGCCGGCGCGTTGACGGCTGCCCTTGCCCTGGCTCCCGTTGCCGCACACGCGGATCCGGGCAAGCAGACGACCGACGACACGTGGGCCACGCCCTGGGCGCAACGCGTGCCGGACAGCGCGTTCACCCCGGCGGCGGATACCACCGGCACCCCTGCCTGCTCGCTCCCCGACGGGCGAGTCTCCACCTTCGTCCACTGCTACACACCCACACTGATGCGGGCGGCATACGGCGTCGACCACCTCACCGACCAGGGTGAGGGACAGACGATCGTCCTGGTCGACTCCTACGGCAGCCCGACGGCGATCCATGACGTCAACCACTTCGCAGCGACCTTCGGGATGCCGACGCCGAACGTCGACCAGGTCTTCCCGCTGGGCGACCCCGGATTCCTCTCGGGCGGTGGCAGTTCCACCGGCAACGGGTCGGGCACCTCCGGCCCGGTCTCTGCCGAGGGGTGGGCCGGCGAGGCCAACCTTGACGTCCAGTGGGCCTACAGCATCGCCCCCAAGGCACACATCGTGCTGGTGGCGACCCCTGTTGCCGAGACGCAGGGAGTGCAGGGTCTGCCGAACATGATGAAGGCGATCGACTGGGCCATCAAGAACTACCCGTCGGGCACGGTGTTCTCGATGTCACTGGGCACCGACGAGTCCGCCTTCGCTGGCAAGTCGCCCGCCAGCCAGTTCGCGCGCTTCGACCAGACCTTCCAGCGCGGCCTCGCCAAGGGCGACACCTTCTTCGCCGCCTCCGGCGACAGCGGGACGCTCGGGTCGACCCGGGCGCACCACCAGGGGGCGACCAGTCCGGTGCCCCAGGTCAGCTATCCCAACGTCTCGCCCTACGTCACCTCGGTCGGTGGCACCCAGCTGCAGTACGGCTGGACGTGGAACCCGACCGGCGAGGACCGGCCGTTCACCGCGACCGGCTACAACCCGCCGTACTGGGCGTACACCCAGGGCGGAGAAAGCGAGGCGGTCGGTGACGAGCCGGCCTTCGAGTTCGGCACCGGCGGCGGCCTGAGCACGGTGTATCCGCGGCCCTCCTGGCAGGACAGCGTGGCGTCAGTGGTCGGCGACCACCGTGGCGTGCCCGACGTGGCGTGGAACATGGCGCTCAACGGCGGCACGATGGTCTACCACAGCTTCTTCCCGAAGACGAACGGCGTGGGCTGGTCCATCTATGGCGGTACCTCGGCGTCGACGCCGCAGATGGCGGCGCTCGTGGCGATCGCCAACCAGGCGCGCGCCCAGGCGGGCAAGGGCCCGGTGGGCAACCTCAACGCGATGATCTACAGCCCGAGCTTCGACCGGTCGGCGGCCTTCCGCGACATCGTCCCGGAAACCTACGGCACCGTCCCGAGCGGTGTCCGGGACGACAACCAGATGTGGACGATCGACGCGTTCGGCATCCTGCAGCGCGGTCCGGTGCCCGGCATGCCGACGACCTCGGGCTACGACCTGACGACCGGTTTCGGCACACCCAAGGCGAAGGGCTTCGTCAACCAGCTCGTCCAGCGCTGAGGGTCCGGGTCAGGGCTCACCCTGACCACCGGCCCTTTGTGTCCCCGAGACCGCTTTCGCGGGCCCGATCGGCCCGCGAAAGCGGTCTGGCGCACAGAAACCGGTGTGGAACGAGCAGACTCAGATGACGCTGCGGTAGCGGATCACGCCGCTGAAGATGCGCCGCTTCTGGGTCGGGATGCCCGGCTTGCCCGAGTCGTACATCATGCCGCCGCCGGCGTAGATGCCGACGTGGCTCGTGCCGATGAAGACCAGGTCACCCGGCTGCGGGTTGCTCGTCGGCGCGAAGTGGGTCAGCTGGGCGTAGGTGGTCCGGGGCGCCGAGATGCCGACCTTGCCCAGGACGAACTGCACGTAGCCGGAGCAGTCGAAGCCGGTGGAGGGAGAGGTCCCGCCCCACTGGTACATGATCCCCGTGTAGGCCGCGGCGGTGTCGATGACCCGGTCGCGCACCGACGTGCGGTCGGTGTCGCGCGAGGGCACGTCGGAGGTGCGGGAGGTGCTCGCTGCGGGGTCCAGCCTCATCGCCGCCGCGGTCTTGGGACCGACGACACCGTCCCGGAGCAGGCCGTGGCTGCCCTGCCAGGACTTCACCGCGGCCAGCGTCTTGGGGCCGAAGACGCCGTCGGCGTAGGCGCCGACGACGCGCTGGATGTCCTTGACCACCGCTCCGCGGGCGCCGTACCGCACGTTCTGCCAGGCGCCGTAGCCGGACGTGCTGACCGGGGCGGTGGACCCGCCGGAGCTGCCGCTCGACAGCCGCATCTTGGCGGCGGTCTTGGGCCCGACGATGCCGTCCACGACCAGGCCGTGGCTACCCTGCCACCGCTTGACGGCGGCCAGCGTCTTCGGACCGAAGACCCCGTCGGCGTAGGCGCCGACGATCCGCTGGATCTGCTTGACCACGGCGCCCCGGGCGCCGTAGCGCACCGTCTGCCAGACGGACGGCGTCGTCGGCACCGCCGTGGCGATGTGGACCGCCGTGGCCACGTGCGCGGCGGCGGCCACCGGTGCCGCATTCGGGGTGGGAGCGGCGGCGGGGGT
>NZ_VOHR01000437.1 GCF_009192725.1 Segeticoccus rhizosphaerae
CACCCGGCCGGGCACCGTCCGGCGCGCGGCCCGCCGGAGCCCGCCCCCGGGTCGGGCGTTCCGCTCCGCGCCGGGTCAAGCTGACCGTCTCGCGGGTGGACCCCTGGTCGGTCATGAAGATCTCGTTCCTCATCTCGGTCGCCCTCGGCATCGCCGGGGTGATCCTGATGGCCGTGATCTGGACCCTGCTGTCCGGCATGGGCGTGTTCGCCGACGTCAACGGCATCGTCCACGACCTGACCCAGGGCGAGACCAACCCGAGCACCTTCGACCTGATGGACTACATCGGCTTCGGCCGCGTGGTGTCGCTCTCGGTCGTGATCGGGGTTATCGACATCATCCTGTTGACCGCCATCGCGACGCTCGGCGCCTTCCTCTACAACATCTGCGCCTCCCTCGTGGGCGGTCTGCAGATGACTCTCTCGGACGACTGACCGCCGGCCGACCAGCCATCCGGCGCACGCGGCATACTCGATCGGCCGGCACCTCCGGTTGCGTCCGGGACGGCCGTTTTGATCGACTCCGCGCCGGTGGGGTAACCTCGTCCAGCGCGGTGGGCGCGACGATCCGGTCGCGTCGGCTGCGCAGTCGCAGACGGTGCACGGGCCTATAGCTCAGACGGTTAGAGCGCTTCCCTGATAAGGAAGAGGCCGGAGGTTCAAGTCCTCCTAGGCCCACCATCTCTGCTCGTCCTGACTCAGGGAGTCCGTCATGGTCAAGAAGCTCGTGCTGCTGCTGGCAACCGCTGCCGGCGCCGCGTTCGTGCAGAAGAAGATGAAGGACCAGCAGGCCGAGCAGGACCTCTGGGCCGCGGCGACCGACCGCGTGCCGCCGCGCGACTGAGCAAGCACAACTGAACAACCCCTCGGGGGCGTGGCGCAATTGGTAGCGCACCTGCTTTGCAAGCAGGGGGTTGTCGGTTCGAGTCCGATCGCCTCCACCCGAGTGACGAGCCGCCGCGCAGGGATGACCCTACGCATGGACCTGCCGGTGTGCCGTGTGCCTCAGCCGCGCTCCGGCCGCAGCCGACGCCGGGTGGCCTCGGTCAGCCTCCCCCGCAGCACGCGTGCAAGGTGCCGTGTGGGCACGCCGTCCAGGGTGGGCGTCGGTGGTGGCCAGCCGGTGCGCACCTCGCCGAAGTCGGGCCCGCGCCGCATCGAGCCGGACAGCGCTCCCACAACCAGGTGCACCATGAGGCGAAGCTGCACCGGACCGGGCAGCTTCGCCTTGGGCGTCGGTGCCGCCCGCTGCGCCAGGTGCCCCAGGTCACCGACGACCCGGACACCGCTGGCGGCGATCTGCTCGACGGCCTCGGCACCGAACCGGGCAGAGCGGTCGAGGGCCCATCCCGGCGTGCTGATCGGCCCTTCGCCGGGCCCGGGCTCGCGCTCGGTGAGGATGCGGCGGAAGGCACCGTCGCGGATCACCTGCTGGTAGTCCGCCCACGGCACCTCGTGTCGGGCCACGTGCCCGTTGACCCGGCGCAGCAGCTCGCACTCCAGCGCGGACATCGACCGGTTGGCACGGTCTCCCGGCGGGCGGGTGAGGAAGTCCTCCTCGAGGCCGAGCATCCGCTCGAACACGTGGTAGAGCCAGGTGTGGTCCCGCTCGTCCAGCACCGCGGCCGTCAGGCGCTCCGGGCCCACGACGCCGGCCCACCGGTCGATCAGCGAGCCGTGGTCGTGCCGGGTCCAGAACGCCTGCTCCGCTCGTGCCTCTGGCGAGTCGGTGAGGACCTGCTTCAGCCACTGCTCGTAGTGGCGTCTGCGCCCGCTCTTGAGTGTCTGCTGCCACGACGAGGGGAGGATCCGCGCGAGCGGCCGCAGCGTGACGACGACGTGCACCCTGTCGCCGCCGAGCGCCGAGCAGACCTGCTCCGCCTGCGCGGCGCTGGCGACGTCGAAGAACTCGCTACTGAGCACGACCCGACCACGCGTCCGCCGCACCCGCGACGCGAGCCGCTCCCACTCCTGCTCCGGGAAGGTTCCTCCCCCACGGCCCCTGAACCCGAAGCCGAGGCCCAGCGCCGCCATCGCTTCCCGGGAGTGCTGGTTGCCCCGCCCCGGATAGGCGATGTCGCGCTCGGCCAGCCGGTCTCGCGACGCAGCCAGGGCCGCCTGGATCGCGGTCGTGCCCGTCTTGTGCGGGCCGATGTGCAGCAGCACCGCGTCCCGCGGCAGTGGCTCCAGATCTGCTGGTGTCGTCCCGTTCACACCGCGAAGCAAAGCACACGGGGTATGCCGTGACCGCGAGCGGCTGCCGTGACCGCCAGCGGCGGGGCGCGTCGCCCCTCCTCCCGGCGCGCTCCTGGCTCGGTCGACCGGTCAGGTTCGAGCGCGCCTCGTGCACAGTTTGCGGGTCGACCTGCGCGATCCGGCGCCGCGTTCTAGCATCAAGACGCTCATCACACTGCCGGTCGAGACCATCACGTCCCGGTCGACCTGGCCCTTGGAGAACCCATGAGAGCATCCCTGCCACGACCGCTGCCCGCTTCCTCGTCGCGCCACCGCGGCGTCCGAGCGGCATCACGAGGACGGCGTCGGGTGCGCGCCGGCGCGCTGGTCGGCGCCGGCGCGTTGACGGCT
>NZ_VOHR01000438.1 GCF_009192725.1 Segeticoccus rhizosphaerae
CCGCGCCCGCCCGCGCGTCGCGATCGTGTTCGGCGGTCGGTCGTCCGAGCACGTCGTGTCCTGCTCGACGGCCGCCGGGGTGCTGCGCGCCATCGACCGCGACGCCTACGACGTCATCCCGATCGGCATCGCGCGCGACGGCCGGTGGGTGCTGGTCGACGACGACCCGACAGCGCTCGAGCTGGCCCCCGGCCACCTGCCGGAGGTCAACGGCAACGGTTCCGGGGTGCTCGTCCCGCTCAGCACCGGAGAGCGGTCGCTGACCGTCCTGGAAGCCGGCCGGCCGCCCCGAGCGCTCGGGCAGGTGGATGTCGTCTTCCCGTTGCTGCACGGCCCGTTCGGCGAGGACGGCACACTGCAGGGGATGCTCGACCTCTCGGACACGAGGTATGTCGGGTCCGGCGTCCTCGCGTCCGCCGTGATGATGGACAAGCACTACATGAAGGTCGTCTTCGCGTCGGCAGGGCTGCCGGTCGGTCCCTACACGGTGATCTCCGACCGGCAGTGGGGCCGCGACCCGGCCGCCGCGATGGACGCGGTGGCCGCGCTCGGCTACCCGGTCTTCGTGAAGCCGGCCCGGGCGGGATCGAGCGTCGGGATCACGCGCGTCACCGACCCGTCCCGGCTCGAGGCCGCCATCGAGGCTGCTCGACTCCACGACCCCAAGGTGGTTGTCGAGGCGGCCATCGTCGGGCGCGAGATCGAGTGCTCCGTGCTCGAGGGCCGGGGCACGGACGCGCCGCGGACGAGCGAGGTCGGCGAGATCGAGGTCGTGCAGGGGCATGAGTTCTACGACTTCGAGGCCAAGTACCTCGCCGACCAGGACGTCCGGCTCTCCTGCCCCGCCAAGGTCCCGGACGAGGTGGCCGCCGAGGTCCGCCGGTTGGCTGCGGCAGCCTTCGAGGCCGCCGGCTGCGAGGGCCTGGCCAGGGTCGACTGCTTCTACACCGAGCACGGCGACGTGGTGCTCAACGAGATCAACACGATGCCGGGTTTCACGCCGCACTCGATGTACCCACAGATGTGGGAGGCCTCGGGACTGGGTTACCGAGAGCTGATCGACGAGCTCATCCAGCTCGCGTTGCACCGCCGGGTCGGCCTGCGCTGACCCGCCCCTGCTCACCCCACACCGGCCCCTGCTCACTCCACACCGGTTTGCTCACCTCAAACCGCTTCTACCCGCCTCGACACCGGCCTGGGGTGAGCAAAGCAGCCCGGATCGAGCACGGACCACCGCTCAGTTCGGTCCGCGGCAGTGGTGCGGGCCCTGGGGGATCGCCTTGGCGGCGCGGGTGAAGGCGCCGAGGACGAGCGGCTCCGGGGCGTAGTCGCGCGGCACCAGCACCTCGACCGCCGGCGCGCGGCCGTAGGTGACGAACTTGTAGCCGTCGGACAGCTCCTGGCCGACCCAGTCGACGCCGCTGACGGTGAAGCACTGCTCCGTGGTCGGCCCCGGCGAGGTGACCCCGCAGCGGGCGATGATCGCCGGATCGCCCCAGGCGTGCACCGCGGGCGAGTCCGACGA
This sequence comes from Segeticoccus rhizosphaerae, assembly GCF_009192725.1. GTDB lineage: Bacteria > Actinomycetota > Actinomycetes > Actinomycetales > Dermatophilaceae > Segeticoccus > Segeticoccus rhizosphaerae. The sequence continues at coordinate 1,526 of NZ_VOHR01000438.1, forward strand.
GGTCTGCACCGGTTCCTCGCCCGCCACCGTGTCCGGCCAGCGAGCGCCGACCTTGTGGCAGAGCGGTGAGCCCGCCTGTCCCGGTGGGATGACCTCCACGGCGGAGCCGCACGCGCCCAGCAGCGCGGGCAGGCAGGCGACCGCCGCAATCCGGAGGACGAAGCGGCGGCGGGCGGACGGCATACGCGAGCTGGCGACCTCAGACGTGCACGACGGTGCAGGTCAGGGTGCGCGTGATCCCCGGGACCTCCTGGATCTTGGCGATCACCATCTTGCCCAGCTCGTCGACGTTGCGGGCCTCGATGCGGGCGATGACGTCATACGGGCCGGTCACGTCCTCGGACAGGACGACACCCTCGATGCCGGCGACCTCCGCGGAGACCGCGGCCGCCTTGCCGACCTCGGACTGGATGAGGATGTAGGCCTGGACCATGGATCGCCTCCGTGGGGGATACGAGCCCGGAGCACGGCTCCGGGCGCAGACACGGCAGCGGGTGCTGCCCTGATGCAGCCAGACGCTACCGTGCCGTCTGGTCGATTCGTTCACGGGAGGTCGCATGGTCGGCAAGGGCTCGGCGCGGGTGCGACGCGAGGTCGGCACCGATGACCCGGTGCTCGCCGGCGTGAGCGAGGACGAGCTGCTGGCCGGCATCTTCCCGCTGCTGCAGGGCGGGTCGTCGGTACTGGTCGGGCCGGGCGACGACACCGCCCTGGTACAGGCTCCGAGCGGCAGCGTCCTTGCGACGACCGACGCGATGGTGCGCGGACGCGACTGGCTGGACGAGTGGTCCAGCGGCGAGGACGTGGGGGCCAAGTGCGTGGCGCAGAACGTCGCCGACATCGCCGCGATGGGCGGGGTGGCGACCGGCCTGCTGGTCACCCTCGTGGCCGATCCGCAGACACCTGTCGCGTGGGTGCGCGCAATGACACGCGGCCTCGCCGAGGCAGCCGCTGAGCTCGGCGTGCCGGTGCTCGGCGGCGACCTGTCCTCCGCCCCAGCCGGCACGCTCGTCGTCTCGGTGACCGCGCTCGGCGACCTCGAGGGGCGCGA
>NZ_VOHR01000439.1 GCF_009192725.1 Segeticoccus rhizosphaerae
CGGGGTCGTGGCCGCAGTGCACGCGGGTCGCCCCGGCATGGTCGGCGGCATCATCGGCCGCGCCGTCGACGCGATGCACGACCTGGGGGCGATGAGGATCCGCGCGACCGTCGGCCCTTCGGTGTGCGGGCGGTGCTACGAGGTGCCGGAGGACATGCGAGCGCGGGCCGCCGCCACCAGCGCGGTGAGTGCCACCGTGTCCTGGCAGGGGACGCCCGCCATCGACGTCGCCGCCGGTGTCGTCGACCAGCTGCGGGCACGCGACGTCACCGTGGACTGGGTGCCGGGCTGCACCCGGGAGTCGTCGGACCTCTACTCCTACCGGCGCGATCCGGTGACCGGGCGTTTCGCCGGCGTGATCCGCCTCGTCGCACCCCAAGGAGGCCACCGATGACCCACGCGGAGCCGTCGCGTCACAGCGCCCCTCCCGACCAGCAGGCGTTCGACCGCGGGTCCGAGCTGGCCCGGCGGTTGGCCACGGTCGAGCGCCGGATCGAGGACGCGTGCGCCGCCGCCGGCCGCTCGAGGGCCGAGGTGCGCCTCATCGTCGTGACGAAGTTCTTCCCTGCCTCGGACCTGGCGCTGCTGGCCGGCCTGGGGGTCCGCGACATCGGCGAGAACCGCGACCAGGAGGCCAGCAACAAGCTGGACGAGCTGCCCGACCACGAGCGCGACCGGCTCACGGTCCACTTCATCGGGCAGCTGCAGAGCAACAAGGCCGGATCCGTCGCGCGCTACGCCGACGTCGTCCACTCGGTCGACCGGAGCAAGCTGGTGCGCGGCCTCGACCGGGCCGCCGGGTCGGCACAGCGCCAGCTCGACGTGTGCGTCCAGGTCGACCTGGACCCACCGTCACCGGGACGCGGCCGGGGCGGCGTCGCACCCGATCAGGCGGCCGCCCTCGCCGACCAGGTCGCAGGCACGGAACACCTGCGCCTGCGAGGCGTCATGGCAGTCGCCCCCCTCGGGGCCGACCCCGCGCCGGCCTTCGCCCGGCTTCGTGCGATCGCGGACGCCATACGAGCCGATCACCCCGACGCCACGTGGATCTCGGCAGGCATGAGCGCCGACCTGGAGGAGGCGGTCGCGCACGGCGCGACACACCTGCGTGTCGGCAGCGCAATCCTCGGATCACGACCGGCGTTTCGGTAGCGTCCAAGGCGACCACTCGACAGGCACCCGCATCAAGGAGCACACCAATGGCTGGGGCGCTGCGCAAGACCATGGAGTACCTCGGCCTCGCCGAGGCCGACGAGCGCTACGACGCGTATGACGACTACGAGAGCTACGACGAAGCGGACGGTCGCGAGACGGTCGACCGTGAGGCGGAGCGGGAGGAGCGCGCACCCGTGACCCACCTTCCCCAGCGGAACGCCCCGACACCGCGGGTCGTGCGTGACGGGGACGTCGGCCCCCTCACCCGGATCACCACGATCCACCCGCGGACCTACAACGAGGCCAAGAACATCGGCGAGAACTTCCGCGACGGCGTGCCGGTCATCATGAACCTCACCGACATGGACGACTCCGACGCCAAGCGGCTGGTCGACTTCGCGGCCGGCCTGGTCTTCGGGCTGCACGGTGCCATCGAGCGAGTGACCAACAAGGTCTTCCTGCTGTCCCCGTCGCACGTCGAGGTGGCCACCAGCGCTCCCACCGCGTCCGCGAAGGCCTCGCACAGCCTGTTCAACCAGAGCTGAGCGGCGACGACAGGGCCGCGGCGACGAGTGGTGACGATGCGGTCGGAGCGGTCTGCCCCGGAGGCAGCGGCAGAACGAGTCAGTGGTCGACGACCCCGCCCACTTCGCCCGGGCCCACGGGCCGCAGACTGATCCCATGAGCACGATCAAGGCAGTGGTGTCGCTGGTCCTCTACCTGTTCCTGGTCGTCCTCATCGGACGGTTGATCCTCGACTGGGTCCAGGTGCTGGCACGGGCCTGGCGACCGCGGGGCCCGGTGCTGGTCGTGGCCGAGGTGGTCTACAGCGTCACCGACCCGCCCCTGCGACTGCTGCGGCGGGTCATCCCGCCGCTCACCCTCGGCCAGGTGCGACTCGACCTGGCCTTCCTCGTGCTCCTGCTGGCTGTCTCTTTGGCCCTCAATCTCCTAGGCTGAGGGACGCTCCTGACACTCTCGTCGTGGCGAGCTCTCGCGTCCTGCCCCCAGCGGCACTGCGCGAGCCCCCACCACGGCCCCGATCCGACCGAGGTGACTACATGGCGCTGACGCCAGAGGACGTTGTCAACAAGATCTTCACGGCCAAGACGCTCCGTCGCGGCTACGACGAGAACGAGGTTGACGACTTCCTCGACGAGGTCGTCGCCGAGCTGCGTCGGCTGGGCGCCGAGAACGAGGAGCTGCGTACGCAGCTCGAGGAGTGCCAGAAGGCGCGCGGCATCACGCCGACGACCTCGCACCGCGCCCCGTCCTCGGCGGGCACCAGCACCCGGGCGTCGGTGAAGGCAGCCGGCGGCACGGCCGCCGAGGAAGCGACCGCGTCCGAG
>NZ_VOHR01000044.1 GCF_009192725.1 Segeticoccus rhizosphaerae
CGGCTGGTGCCGGGACAGGGCCACGACCCGCTCCGCACCCAGGCGGGAGGCGGCGAGCACCCCGCAGAGCCCGACCGCGCCGTCACCGACCACGACGACGGTCTGGCCCGGTCGCACCCCAGCGCGCAGGGCCGCGTGCCAGCCCGTGCCCATCACGTCGGACAGGGCCAGCAGCGAGGGCACGAGGTCGTCGTCCGGCACGTCCGCCGTCGCCACGAGAGTGCCGTCCGCGAGCGGCACCCGGACGTACTCCCCCTGGCAGCCGTCGACGAGATGCCCCTGCTCGTCCGGAAGTCCGTAGTTGCCACCGTGCACGCAGGCCGACTGCACATCCGCCGCACAGTTCGGGCAGGTCCCGTCGGAGTAGGTGAAGGGCGCGATGACGAAGTCGCCGGGACGCACGGAGGTCACGCCGTCGCCACACTCCTCGACGACGCCGACGAACTCGTGCCCGATCCGGGATCCCTCGGTGATCTCGTTGATCCCGCGATAGCGCCACAGGTCCGACCCGCAGACACACGCGGCGATGACGCGCACCAGCGCATCGGTGGGCGCAGCGATCTGCGGGTCGGGGACGTCACTGAGCCGGACGTCATACGGAGCGTGGATCGTGGTCGCCTTCATGGCACCCAAGGTAGTGCGCGGTCGAGGCGGCGGGTCCGGCGCAGTGGTCCCCGACGACCGCACGGGGGTGCGAGGATGGGGTCTCACCATGCGAGAAGGAGACTTCATGAGGTTTCACGTCGGCTCCGAGGTCGGGCGCCTGCGGCAGGTCATCGTGCACCGGCCGGGACTGGAGATGCAGCGGCTCACGCCATCGAACAAGGACGCCTACCTGTATGACGACGTCCTGTGGGTGACCCAGGCGCAGCAGGAGCACGATGCGTTCGTCGCTGCGCTGCGCGGTCGGGACGTGTCCGTGCACCTGTTCGCCGAGCTGCTGGAGCAGACGCTCGCGATCCCCGAGGCCCGCAAGCACATCCTCGACCAGTCGCTCGACGAGCGATTCTACGGGCCGATGGCCATCGACGCGTTGCGCAACCTCTTCGACGGCATGGACGAGGCGACCCTCACGACCTTCCTCATCGGTGGCATCACCAAGCGCGAGCTGCTCGAGCGCATCGAGGAGCCGAAGTCGCTCGTGATCCACGCGCTCGAGCCGGACGACATGGTCCTCGCACCGCTGCCCAACCACCTGTTCACCCGTGACACCTCGGCCTGGATCTATGGCGGCGTCAGCGTCAACTCGATGCACAAGAAGGCGCGGATGCGCGAGACCGTGCACTACGAGGCGATCTACCGCTGGCACCCGCTCTTCGCCGACGCCGACTTCCGCATCTGGCAGCAGGGACGCCTGGGTGGACCGGCCACCACGGAGGGCGGCGACATGCTCGTCCTCGGAGGCGGGGCCGTGCTCGTCGGCATCAGCGAGCGCACCACCCCGCAGGGTGTCGAGCGGCTCGCGCGCAGCCTCCTGGTCGACGGGTCGGTGCGCTCGATCGTCGCGCTGGACATGCCCAAGGCGCGTGCGCTGATGCACCTGGACACCGTGATGACGATGGTCAACGAGGACACCTTCACGCAGTACGCCGGGCTCGGGATGCTGCCGTCGTTCACGATCGAGAGCGGTGCCACCGAGAAGGAGCTCAAGATCACCGATCACCCGCCGGAGGACATGCACCGCGCCATCGCCGCGGCGTTGGGCCTGGGGTCGATCAACGTGCTCACGGCGGAGCAGGACGCCCACGCCGCCGCCCGCGAACAGTGGGACGACGGCTGCAACGTGCTCGCAGTGGAGCCCAACGTGGTCATCGCCTACGAGCGCAACGTCGCGACCAACACCTACCTGCGCGAGCACGCCGTCGAGGTCATCGAGGTGCCCGGCAACGAGCTCGGCCGTGGCCGGGGCGGTCCGCGGTGCATGTCCTGCCCGATCGTGCGCGACGGGCTCTGATGCCCCCGCGTCGCCGCGTCCCGATCGCGGACGGCGAAAAAGCCTTGCAGGTATGGCGTTCCGCTGCCGAGGAGGCGCCCCGCGCCGACGTCGCGACAGCCGTCCGCTTCAGCCTCGAGGAGCTGGGCGCACGGGCTCCGGGGCGCAGCGTCGAGGTGCGCGTGCCGCCCTTCGGTGCGGTGCAGTGCATCGAGGGGCCGAGGCACACGCGAGGCACGCCGCCCAACGTCGTCGAGACGGACGCGCACACCTGGCTGGCTCTGGTGACCGGCCGGACCACCTGGAGCGAGGCCGAGGCGTCGGGGGCCCTGCGGCACAGCGGGCAACGCGCCGTCCTCGACGCCCACCTGCCCCTCTTCGAAGTGGAGTGAGTGGCGACGGCGAGCTGCGACGGCGCGACGGCGTGAGCACGGTGTTCTCGGTGGACCCACACCTTTCCCGTGAATGGGCGGCTCGCCGACCTGAGGCCCGCGGACCGTCATAGGGTCTCGCTATGCGCTTCGGCATCGTCATCCTTCCCGAGCACCGCTGGTGCGATGCTGCCCCGTTGTGGCGTCGCGCGGAGGGGCTGGGGTTCGACCACGCCTGGACCTACGACCACCTGACCTGGTCGGGGCTGCCGGACTCGCCCTGGTTCGGCACCGTTTCCACCATGACGGCGGCAGCGATGGTGACGGAACGGATCCGGCTCGGCACCTACGTCTCCTCCCCGAACTACCGGCACCCGGTGACGTTCAGTCGTGATCTGCTCGCCCTGGACGACATCTCGCAGGGACGGCTGACCGCGGGACTCGGCACCGGCGGCGACCTCGACTCCCGCATCCTCGGCGGGGCCGTGCTGACCCGGCGGCAGCGAGCCGACCGCTTCGAGGAGTTCGTCACCCTGCTGGACCGGCTGCTGACGAGTGATCACGTCGACTACCAGGGCACCTACTTCGGCGCGATCGACGCCCGCACGCTTCCCGGACCGGTCCAGCAACCGCGAATCCCCTTCGTCGTGGCGGCAAACGGTCCGCGCTCGATGCGGCTCGCGGCACGCTTCGGCAGCGGATGGGTCACCACTGGGCGCCCTGGGGCGGAGCCCGAGCAGTGGTGGGCCGCCGTGCGCGAGGCCGGTCTGCGCATGGACCAGACCCTCGACGAGGCGGGCCGCCCACGCGACGAGCTCGACCGTTACCTCTCCATCGACGCGAGCGGTGTCTTCGCCCTCTCCAGTGTGGCGGGCTTCGAGGAGGCGGCGCTGCGCGCCGCCGAGCTCGGCTTCACCGACGTCGTGTGTCACTGGCCGAGGCCGGAGGGCCCGTATGCCGGCGACCCCGCAGTCCTGGAGCAGGTCGCCACCGAGGTCCTGCCGCGGTTGCGCAAGGAACGTCCGTGACCGAACCCGTCGACCAGGCCTTCCTCGAGGGACTTGCCGCCCTACGCTCCCCGAGCGGGCCGGTCGGGCTCGTCGACCCCGACACCGAGCGCCTCCTGCGGCTCTTCGACTCCCAGCTCGGCAGCCGGCACGTCGATCTCGCGGCCCGCGACCTGCAGGCGCAAGGGGCAGGCTTCTACACGATCGGGTCGGCCGGCCACGAGGGCAACGCCGCGGTCGCCGCGGCCCTGCAGCCCACGGACCCGGCCCTGCTGCACTACCGCTCCGGCGCGTTCTACCTCGAGCGCGCGTCGCAGGTGCCGGGGCAGACGCCGTTGCGCGACATGCTGCTGGGAGTGGTGGCGGCCCGCGAGGAGCCGATCGCCGGGGGCCGGCACAAGGTCTTCGGCAACCACGCCCTCGCGGTCATCCCGCAGACCTCCACGGTCGCCTCCCACCTGCCTCGCGCGATGGGGCTCGCCCTGTCGATCGCGCGAGCCAAGAAGCTCGGCGTGGACTCGCCCTGGCCGACCGACGCGGTCGCGGTGTGCAGCTTCGGTGACGCCTCGGCCAACCACTCCACGGCCGTCGGCGCGATCAACACCGCCATCCACTGCCGCTACCAGGAGCTGCCCCTTCCGCTGCTGTTCGTCTGTGAGGACAACGGACTCGGCATCAGCGTGCGCACGCCCCGCGGCTGGATCCGACAGGCCTACGGCCTCCGCCCGGGACTGGAGTACCTCGCCGCCGACGGCAGCGACCCGGTCGCCGCGCTCGCGGCAGCGACCCGTGCCGTCGACATCGCCCGGAGCCGGCGTCGCCCGGTCTTCCTCCACCTGTCCACGGTCCGCCTGATGGGCCACGCCGGTTCGGACGTCGAGGCCGCCTACCGCAGTCCCGGCGAGATCGCCGCCGACTGGCGTCGCGACCCGCTGCTGGGCACGGCCCGCGCCCTCGTCGACCGGGCCATCCTCACGCCGGACGAGATCCGGGAGCGCTACGAGGCCAAGCGGCGCGAGGTGCGCGAGGTCGCCCGCGAGGTGGCGCGCCGACCCCGCCTGGAGACGGCCGAGCAGGTCATGGCGCCCCTTGCGCTGCCGGACCCCGAGACCATCGCGCGACGCGTCACCCGACCGGTCGACGACGACGCCAGGCGAGCGGTCTTCGGCGGGGCGCTGCCCGAGCACGGTGAGCCGTTGACGCTGGCGCAGTCGATCAACCGCACCCTGCTGGAGGCGCTCGCCGCCCACCCCGAGGTGTTGGTCTTCGGCGAGGACGTGGCGACCAAGGGCGGCGTCTACGGCGTGACTCGTGGCCTGGTGGCGCGAGCTCGCCGGGCGCGGGTGTTCGACACCGTCCTGGACGAGCAGTCGATCCTCGGACTCGCCCTCGGGGCAAGCCTGTCCGGCCTCCTGCCGATCCCGGAGATCCAGTACCTCGCCTACTTGCACAACGCCATCGACCAGCTGCGCGGCGAGGCGGCCACCTTGGCGTTCTTCTCCTCGGGCCAGTACCGGGGCGGCATGGTGCTGCGGCTGGCCGGGTACGCCTACCAGCGGGGGTTCGGCGGCCACTTCCACAACGACAACGCCGTCGCCTCGCTCCGGGACATTCCGGGGATCGTGGTCGCCTCCCCGTCGAGGCCCGAGGACGCCGCGGCGATGCTGCGGACCTGCGTCGCGGCAGCCGCCGAGGGAGTGGTCAGCGTCTTCCTCGAGCCGATCGCGCGCTACCACACCAAGGACCTGCTCGCCGAGGGCGACGGCCTGTGGCTGGGCCGCTACGTGGGACCCGACGGCTGGTCCGCCGCCCACGTGCCGATCGGGGCCGGTCGCACCCACGGGGACGGCACCGACCTGACCATCGTCTCCTTCGGCAACGGACTCCACCTCACCCAGCGAGTGGTGCCGCGACTCGAGGCGCGGGGCATCCGGCCCCGGGTGCTCGACCTGCGCTGGCTCGCCCCCCTTCCCACGGCCGACCTGCTGCGCGAGGCGGAGGTGACCGGTCGGGTCCTCGTCGTCGACGAGACGCGGCGCTCCGGCGGGGTCTCCGAAGGCGTTGTCACAGCCCTGGTCGACCACGGGTATGTCGGTCGGCTGGCTCGGGTCGCGGCGGAGGACAGCTTCATCCCGCTCGGGGAGGCGGCGCGCCACGTCCTGGTGTCGGAGGAGCAGATCGAACGGGCCGCGGTGAGCCTCACGCGCGGGTGAGGCGCGGCACACGAGCCCGGAGAGGACGAGGGCGCCCCGCGACGTGCGGGGCGCCCTCGGAGCGCTTCAGTGCTGCTGGGGTCAGCGCCTCTTGCGGTCCCAGTGCTTGAATCCCGCCGCCTTGGCGGCCTCTTCGTTCTCGAACCAGACCTCGGCACGGGTGTCCTGGTAGGAGGGCGACTCGTCGGTGTGGAACAGCATCGACCCGGTGTTGCCCTTGACCGCCCAACCGGCCGGCCCGGAGCCGTCCTCCGCCGGGTGCGCCGAACCGGGACCGTAGGGGCCCTCGGCCGGCTCCCCGAAGGGCAGCTGCCCAGCTGCCGTCGACGGCGCGCCCGCCTGCTCAGGGGTCACCTGTGTCTCGGGCACCTGCTGCGTCTCTTCGCGGTATGCCGTCTGCTCGGCAAGCGGCTCGGCCGCCGGTGCCGTGGTCGGTGCAGTCTCCTCGGCACCCTGAGTGCGGGTGGCCGCAGCGGCCGTGGCACCGCTCACCGCGCCGGCGCCGGGCACCTCCTCGTCGGCCGGGCCACCAGCTGGGGCGGCCGGCTCGACCTCCTCGAAACTGCCGTCCACGGCCCTGGAGGTGGAGTCACTCGGCTCGGAGTAGGCCTCGTCGACGCCACCAGCCGCCGGAGCGTGGGGTGACGAGTCGCCGTAGCCGGTCTGGCCGGCCGGCGCCTGCTGCCAGGTCGTGTCGTGCACGGTCGCGGCATCGGAAGGCTGGACACCTTCGGAGTAGTCCTGCTGGCTCGGGTCGGCGTAGCCGGCCTGCCGGCCCTCCTCGGCGTAGCCGGCCTGCTGGTACTCGGTCTGCTGGCCGGGGTCGGCGTAGCCCTGCTCGTAGCCGCCCTGGCCGGGGTCGGCGTAGCCCTGCTCGTAGCCGCCCTGGCCGGGGTCGGCGTAGCCCTGCTGCTGGTACCCGCCCTGGCCCGGGTCGGCATACCCGGCCTGCTGGTAGTCGGTCTGCTGGTCGTAGGGCTGACCGGGGGGAAGGGGCTGCTGGCCGTAGTCACCCTGCTGGTCGTAGGCCCCGGGCTGCCCGGCCCGGGGCGCCTCGCCCTGTCCCGGGATGCCGTAGCCACCCGCTGCGGAGCCGGCCGCTCCCGCCCCCGGCTGCCCCTGCGTCGATGCTCCCGTGCCCTCGTTCGGCTTGCGCAAGAGGTACCAGACCAGGAACGCGATCACGATCAGGAACACGATCAGGAGTATCCATTTCCACATCTGTGGAGCCCCTTTCGTCACGGCGCAGACGGCCGCGTTCGTCGTTGGACAACCGTCGGCTGCCCGTCTTGCGTGTCACCCTACGCTGATGGCACCCGTGCACGGTGCAGGCGGACGGCCCGTGCTGCAAGGGCCCAGTCATCGCTTACCGTGGGGAGGATGGACACCAAGCCGCGCAAGATCCGCCGGGCGCCCAACATCGTCCCCTTCCTGGCGACGGGGGCCCTTCTCGGCCTGCTCGTCGGGGTGGCGATCGCGTTGATCGGCCCGGCCAACCCGGGCTACAGCACGATGACGCTGGTCGGGCTCTTCGGAGTGATCTTCGCGGCGCTCGGACTGTTGGTGGCGGGCATCGTCCTCGTGGTGGTGGACAAGCGCTCGCTGAGGTAGGCGGCGCGGCGAGCGCACACTCTCGCAGCCAGGCCGCGCGGAGTGGGGTCGCGCCCCGAAGCTGTGCGAGACTGGGCACCGTGGCACGTGGCGACGGAATGCTCTCCCATGATCTCCTCCCCGGCGAAAAGGGCCCCCAGGACGCCTGTGGCGTCTTCGGCGTCTGGGCACCCGGCGAAGAGGTCTCCAAGCTCACCTACTTCGGCCTCTACGCCCTGCAGCACCGTGGCCAGGAGGCGGCCGGCATCGCGACCAGCGACGGTCGCCGGATCACGGTCTACAAGGACATGGGCCTGGTCTCCCAGGTCTTCGACGAGGGCAGCCTCAACTCCCTGCGCGGGCACATGGCAGTGGGTCACTGCCGCTACTCCACGACCGGGGCCAGCACCTGGGAGAACGCCCAGCCGACCCTCGGCGGCACCGACGACGGCGGCACGGTCGCACTCGCCCACAACGGCAACCTGATCAACACGCCCGAGCTGCGCGAGCTGCTCCAGGAGCGGCACGGCGAGGAGCTCGGCGGCCTGGGCGGTGAGCTGCGGCGCGGCAACACGACCGACACGGCCCTGGTCACCGCACTGCTCACCAGCGAACCCGACCGCAGCCTGGAGTCGGTCGCCGCCGACGTGCTGGCCCGCGTGCGGGGTGCGTTCTGCTTCGTGTTCATGGACGAGCACACGCTGTATGCCGCCCGCGACCCGCAGGGCATCCGTCCCCTGGTCCTCGGCCGCCTCGAGCGGGGATGGGTCGTGGCCAGCGAGACCGCGGCCCTCGACATCGTCGGCGCCAGCGTGGTGCGCGAGATCGAGCCGGGTGAGCTGATCGCCATCGACGAGGACGGTCTGCGCAGCCAGAGGTTCGCCGAGCCGGTCCGCAAGGGCTGCGTCTTCGAATACGTCTACCTCGCTCGCCCCGACACGACCATCAGCGGGCGCACCCTCTACGAGGCCAGGGTCGAGATGGGGCGCCGGCTGGCCCGGGAGCACCCGGTCGACGCCGACCTGGTCATCCCCACGCCCGAGTCCGGCACACCGGCGGCGATCGGCTACGCCGAGGCCTCGGGGATTCCCTACGGGCACGGACTGGTCAAGAACTCCTACGTCGGGCGCACCTTCATCGAGCCGACCCAGACGATCCGGCAGCTGGGCATCAGGCTCAAGCTCAACCCGCTCTCGGAGGTGATCCGCGGGAAGCGGCTCGTCGTGATCGACGACACCATCGTCCGGGGCAACACCCAGCGGGCCGTGGTCCGGATGCTGCGCGAGGCCGGCGCCGCCGAGGTGCATGTGCGCATCAGCGCGCCTCCGGTGCGCTGGCCGTGCTTCTACGGCATCGACTTCCCCACGCGCGCCGAGTTGCTGGCCAACGGCGTCGGGGTCGAGGGGGTGCGCGCCAGCATCGGTGCCGACACGCTCGGCTACATCAGCGAGGAAGGTATGGTCGCGGCGACCGAGCAGCCCCGCGACCAGCTGTGCACGGCCTGCTTCAGCGGCGTCTACCCCATCGGTGTCCCCGACGACGACCGAGTCGGAGCCGCGGTGCTCGAGCTCGAGCTCCCCGAGCCCACCGATCGGCCCCCGGTGCCCGGCACGCCCGTGCACCACTGATCCTGCGACCCGGCCTCCCTCCGTGGGTTGGAGCCGGCCGCGACCAGCACGTCATACTCCGCAGCATCCCCGAACAGGCCCGCAGCATCCCCTCACCACCAGGAGAGTCGTGAGCGATACCCCAGCCCAGCCGATCACCTATGCCGACGCCGGTGTCGACGTGGAGGCGGGGGACAAGGCGGTCGAGCTGATGAAGGCCGCGGTCGGGCGTGCCCAGCGGCCCGAGGTGGTGGGCGGTCTGGGGGGCTTCGCGGGGATGTTCGACGCGTCCGCGATCGCTTCGATGACCCGGCCGATCCTGGCCACGAGCACGGACGGGGTCGGCACCAAGGTGGCGATCGCCCAGGCGATGGACGTGCACGACACGATCGGGTTCGACCTGGTCGGCATGGTCGTCGACGACATCGTGGTCTGCGGCGCCGAGCCGCTGTTCATGACCGACTACATCGCCACCGGCAAGGTCGTGCCCGAGCGGATCGCGGCGATCGTCGGCGGCATCGCGGCGGCCTGCGAACGGGCCGGGGTCGCCCTCGTGGGCGGCGAGACGGCCGAGCACCCGGGACTGCTCGAGCCGGGTGAGTACGACTGCGCGGGCGCCGCCACCGGGGTGGTCGAGTATGCCGATGTGCTCGGTCCGCAGCGAGTGGTGCCGGGAGACCTCGTGCTGGGGCTGGCCTCCTCCGGCCTGCACTCCAACGGCTACTCCCTGGTACGTCGCGTCTTCGACACCGCCGGCTGGGCGCTGGACCGCGAGGTGCCCGAGCTGGGCCGCACGCTGGGCGAGGAGCTGCTCGAACCGACTCGGGTCTATGCGCGCGACCTGCTGGCCATGATCGGCACCGACGGCCTGGACGTCCACGGCCTGAGTCACGTCACCGGCGGCGGGCTCGCGGCCAACCTGGCCCGGGTGCTGCCTCAGGGGACCTTTGCGAGGCTGGACCGCTCGACCTGGACACCCCCGGCGGTCTTCGACCTCGTGCGCGAGGTCGGACGGGTGCCCCGGGCGGACCTCGAGCGCACGCTCAACATGGGGGTCGGCTTCGTGGCCGTGCTGCCCGCGGACCAGGCGGACCGGGCGATCGAGGTCGCCGCAGGGCTCCGTCTGCCGGCGTGGGTGCTCGGCGAGGTGAGCGACGGCGCGCCGTCGACCCCGGATGACGGCGTCGAGGTGACGCATGGTGCCAAGGGAGTGGACGGCGGCGCCGTCCAACTGGTCGGCACGCATCCCTGACCTCGAGCACGGCGTGCTCGACCGTGCCGCCCGACGTCAGGTGCGCGCGTCGCGGAAGGTGGAGTGACTCAGCGGTCTCCCGACGCCCACTTGTCGTAGTCGTCGTAGTCGTCCTCGCGTGAGTCGGGAGCAGACTCCCGCTCGCGGGGAGACGATGATCCGTGGAGCTCTCGCTCAAGTGCCGTCAGGTCGGTGTCGGGAGAGAAGTACTTCAGCTCCCGGGCAACCTTGGTCTGCTTGGCTTTGGCCCGGCCGCGCCCCATGGCGTGACCCCCTCATGGCTCTGCCGGGGCGGCCTCTCGCTCCCCACCTCGAGCTCGCACTCGTTGCGGTTCACGGGACGGCCCCGGGAATCTTGTGTAATCGTGGTACCCACGCTACACGAGTTGTCCCTCGAAGTGTGAGCCGGTTTCTCCTCCGGCGCCACTCGAGCGGACGCCGGGTCGTGACGAAGGCGTGACCCGAGAGCCGTGGGCAGGTCAGGTGGCCCGTGTCACAATGGGCGCCATGCAGCGCAGCGAACGGTCGACCCTCGACGCCTCCGACGACGCCGCCCCCCTGGAGGTGGTGGGAGGCGAGTCGTACGGCACGGTTCGACGCCAGCGGCTCCCCGACGGGGTCAGGGCAGCCCTCTACGTCCTCTTCGGCATCGTCCTCGCTGCCTTCCTCATCGGCATCTGGCCGCTGATGGAGGTCCTGCAGGCCCCGCCGCTGCCCAAGTGACCCGCATCCTGCGCGACGCCGCGAGCTCAGGGCACGCGGCGCCGCTCGTCGTCGAGGGACCGCGCTCGTGACGGCTGGCCACCCGGCGCAGGAGTGGGACCGCAGGTATGCCGAGCACGAGCGGGTCTGGTCCGCGACCCCGAACGTGACGGTCGAGGAGATCTGCGCTCCGCTGGCGCCCGGCACAGCGCTCGATCTGGGGGCCGGCGAGGGCCGGCACGCGGTCTGGCTCGCGGGGCGCGGCTGGTCGGTGACCGCGGTCGACTTCTCCGCCGTGGGACTCGACAAGGGCAGGACGGGCGCACTGCGCGCCGGCCTCGACGTGGAGTGGGTCGTCGCCGACGTGCGCAGCTGGCGGCCCGCCCCCGGCACCACCTACGACCTCGTGCTGGTCGCCTACCTGCACCTGGCCGACGACGTCTTCGCACAGGCGCGCAGCCTGCTCTCGCCCGGCGGCCGCCTCGTGGTCGTGGGACATGCCAAGCGCAACCTCGTCGACGGCGTGGGCGGTCCCTCGAACCCTGCCCTGCTGCACGACGAGGCGGAGCTGCGCACAGCCGCGGGCGATCTCACGATCGAGCGCCTCGGCGAGGTCATCCGGACCACACCGGACGGTGACGCCATCGACGTCGCCCTCGTCGCCCGCCGCTGACGCGCCACCGGGTAAGGCGTCAGCGGCGCCGAGGGAGGTAGATGCGGCGGGTGTTGCCGACCGCCTCGATCCGCTCCTCGGCGAGGTGGGCGGCTGCGGTCGCGGGCGAGATGCCGTGCTCGTCCGCCCGGCGCAGCACGGACGCAGTCGCCTCGAACAGGCCGCTGACCCGAGCCTTGCACCGCTCGAAGTTGAAACCGTGCAACTCGTCGCAGACCTGGATCACGCCTCCGGAGTTGGCGAGGAAGTCCGGCGCGTAGACGATGCCGCGGGCGAGCAACCGGGCCGCGGTGCCGTCCTCGCCCTCGTCGACCAGCTGGTTGTTCGCCGACCCGCAGACGATGCGCGCGCTCAGCGTCTCCACGGTGGCGTCGTCGATCGCGCCACCCATCGCGCAGGGCGCGTAGACGTCCAGGTCGGACTTGACCAGCGCGGTGGCGTCCTCCACCTGCTCGATGTCGGGGTGCCGCACCTGCAGCGCCTCCACCGCAGCGGTGTTGACGTCGGTCACCACCAGCTGGGCACCGTCCTCCAGCAGGTGCTCGGCGAGCAGGTGTCCCACCTTGCCGACCCCTGCGATGCCCACTGTGCGGCCGGACAGCGTCGGCTCGCCCCAGACGTGCTCGGCGCTGGCGCGCATGGCCTGGAACACGCCATACGCCGTCAACACCGACGAGTCGCCGCAGCCGCCGTTCGCCTCGCTGCGACCAACCGCGTGGCTGGTCTCCCGCCCCACGACGTCGATGTCGGCGACGTAGGTGCCCACGTCGCACGCGGTGACGTAGCGGCCACCGAGGCTCTCCACGAACCGGCCGTAGGCCCGCAGCAGCGCCTCGCTCTTGTCGAGGGAGGGATCGCCGATGATGACGGCCTTGCCACCGCCGAGGTCGAGACCAGCCAGCGCGTTCTTGTAGGTCATCCCGCGGGAGAGGCGCAGCACGTCCTGCAGCGCGTCGTCCTCGGTCTCGTAGGGGAAGAACCGCGTGCCTCCGAGCGCCGGCCCGAGGGCGGTGCTGTGGATCGCGATGATGGCCCGCAGGCCCGTGGCCCGGTCGTGGCAGTAGGCGACCTGTTCGTGACCCTCAGACGGCCCGAAGGGACCCGGTGCGTTCCATCGGGTCCGGGAAGGGGTGGCTCCCGGCTCGGTGACGAGGTCGGCTGCGGTGGGCGACGGGGACTGGGCCACGGTGGTGACTCCTTGGGTGCGGTATGGAGATGTGGCGCGGATCACGCGCCTTCCCAGCGTATGCCGTCCGCTCAGGCCCTCCGACGCCACCTCAACCACAAGCCCACGCCACCGAGCACGATGACGATGGCCACCACTCCCGCGATCCACGGCATCGAGCTCCCGGACTCGCTCTGCTGCTGTGTGCTCCCAGCCGAGGAGGTCGCGGGACTGCTCGCGGCAGGGCTGTTCGCCGCGCTCGAGGACGAGCTGTTCGCGGGCGAGGCAGCCGACGGGTTGGCCTTCGCCGAAGGTGCGGTGCCGCCGTTGCCCTTCGCGGCGGTGAACCTGAACGTGCCCGAGACCGGGTGGCCGTCCTCGGAGGTGACCCGCCAGACGACGGTGTAGGACCCGGCGGGCGAGCCGGGGCGGACGGCCTGGCTCACCGTGTTGTCCACCAGCACCGGCTTGCCCTCCTGGACCTGGCCGGAGGGGCCGGTGACCCGCAGCTCGGTGCCGAGCGCGAGCGCGGGGTCGTCGAAGGTGAGCGTGACCTTGTCGGGCAGCCGGGGCACCGAGGCACCGTCGGCGGGTGTGGTCTTGATCAGCACGTCGTGCGCCGCGGCCGGCGAGGCACCCGCGCCCCAGGTCAGCGCGAGAGCGGCGAGGGCGAGGGCGGCGATCGTCAGGCACCGCTGCAGGGGCCGGGCTACCAGTGACAGGACGACCGCCACCGAGGCGAAGGCGACCGCGCGGGTCAGGCGCAGCAGACGGTTCGCGGGGGCGATCATGGCCCCAGCCTAGGAGCGCTGGTGCTGTGGTCCGGTGCAGGGTGAGGAGGCCGTCCTAGGCTGGCGGGGTGGAGGGTCAGCCAGCGGAGCCGTCGAGCTACCTGACCATCGCCCGGCCGGGCGACGCCGAGATCGAGGTGAAACGCTCCCGCTTCCTCGCCCGGCTGCGTCGCGTCACTGACGAGCCGGGCGCCCGGGAGGTCGTTGATCGCGCTCGCAAGGAGCACTGGGACGCCGGGCACCACTGCTCCGCCTTCGTGCTCGGCCCGGACGGCGCCACCATGCGCTCGCACGACGACGGCGAGCCCGGTGGGACGGCGGGGGCTCCGATGCTGGAGGTGCTTCGGGGTCACGGGCTGAGCGACGTGGTGGCGGTGGTGACACGCTACTTCGGCGGCACGCTGCTCGGCGCCGGTGGCCTGGTGCGGGCCTACTCCGAGGCCGTCCGGATGGGGCTGGAGGAGGAGGGCGTGGTGCGCCGCCAGCGGATGCAGCTCGTGGAGCTGCTGACCACTCCCGCGGGGGCGGGACGCCTAGAGCACGACCTGCGTTCGCGTGACGTGGTGGTGCGCGGCGTCAGCTACGCCGACCCGGTGGTGGTCATGGCTGCCGTGCCCGTCACCGGGGTCGAGAACCTGCGTTCGATCGTGGCGGCGCTGACGTCGGGTGAGGTCAGCCTGCGCCCCACCGCGACGGAGTGGGTGGACCTGCCCGGCTGACGGCGCCGGGCCGTCGCCCGGCGCTGCGGCGTCACTCGTCGGAGCGGTCGCCCGGTGAGCTGGTGCGGTCGCCGGTCGGATCGACGGGCTCGCCGGGCGGATGCCCGTCGGGACCTCCGGCCAGTTGCTCCATGACGTCCTTGTCGGGTTCAGGTGAAGAGAGCGTCTCGACCATGGGGTGGTGCAGGTCGAAGGCCGGACGGTCGGAACGGATCCGCGGGATGGAGTTGAAGTTGTGCCGCGGTGGCGGGCACGACGTGGCCCACTCCAGGGAGCCGCCGTAGCCCCACGGGTCGTCGGTCTCGACCAGTGGTGCACTCGTGTAGGTCTTCCAGACGTTGTAGAGGAACGGCAGGGTCGAAGCGCCGAGCAGGAAGGCGCCGCCCGAGGAGATCTGGTTGGCCCAGGTGAAGCCGTCTTCGGGCATGTAGTCCGCGTAGCGGCGGGGCATGCCGATCACACCCAGCCAGTGCTGGATCAAGAAGGTGATGTGGAAGCCGAAGAAGAGCATCCAGAAGTGGATCTTGCCCAGCCGCTCGTCGAGCATCCGGCCGGTCAGCTTGGGCCACCAGAAGTAGAACCCGGCGAACATCGCGAAGACCACGGTGCCGAAGACCACGTAGTGGAAGTGGGCGACCACGAAGTAGCTGTCGGTGACGTGGAAGTCCAGCGCCGGGCTGGCCAGGATGACGCCGGTCAGGCCGCCGAACAGGAACGTGGTGAGGAAGCCGATGCACCACAACATCGGGGTCTCGAAGGTCAGCGACCCGCGCCACATGGTGCCGATCCAGTTGAAGAACTTCACCCCGGTCGGCACCGCGATCATGAACGACATCGCGGAGAAGAAGGGCAGCAGCACCTGTCCCGTCGCGAACATGTGGTGCGCCCACACGCTCATCGACAGGGCGGCGATGGCGATCGTGGCGAAGGCCATGCCCTTGTAGCCGAAGAGGGGTTTTCGCGAGAACACAGGGATGATCTCGCTGATGATGCCGAAGAAGGGCAGCGCGATGATGTAGACCTCGGGGTGGCCGAAGAACCAGAACATGTGTTGCCACAGGATGGCTCCGGCGTTGGCGGGGTCGAAGATGTGCGCGCCCACGACCCGGTCGGCGCCCAGCCCGAAGAGCGCCGCGGCCAGCACCGGGAAGACCATGAGCACGAGGATCGAGGTCACGAGCACGGTCCAGCAGAACATCGGCATCCGGAACATGGTCATGCCGGGCGCGCGCATGCAGATGATCGTGGTGATGAAGTTGACCGCACCGAGGATCGTCCCGAACCCGGCGAGCGCCAGACCGAACACCCACAGGTTGCCGCCGAGGTTGGGGCTGTAGACGATGTCCGAGAGCGGGGAGTAGGCGAACCAGCCGAAGGACGCGGCCCCACCCGGGGTCAGGAAGCCGCCGGCGGCGATCAGACCGCCGAACAGGTAGAGCCAGTAGGCGAAGGCGTTGAGCTTGGGAAAGGCGACGTCCGGGGCCCCGATCTGGATCGGCATGAGCGCATTGCCGAAGGCCGCGAACAGCGGCGTCGCGAACAGCAGCAGCATGATCGTGCCGTGCATCGTGAAGAACTGGTTGTACTCCTCCGGGTTGCTGACGATCTGAAGACCCGGCTCCCACAGCTCGGCCCGGATCAGCATCGCCAGGACGCCGCCGAACAGGAAGAACGCGAAGGAGGTGATGAAGTAGAGGTTGCCGATGACCTTGTGGTCGGTCGTGGTGGCCCAGGCAATGACGGTCTGCCCGGGTGAGTGGCGGCGTCCGCCGCGGCGGATCTCTGTCTCGAGGGTGGTCAGGGTGTCGCGCTCGAGCGTGCCCGCCATGGCGTCTCCTTCGTCGACCCGGTCAGGTCCACGGTGACGCGCCCGAGTCCCTGTCGGCTCGGGTGGTCATCGCAATCCGGCGATCTGTTCGATGGTGGCCCTCATACCCGCCGGTCGCAAGGGCAAAACCCCGTCCCGATGGAACTCGTGCGAGGATCACACCGCCCGGAGCACTCCCGGGACCTGCTCCGGGCGGCGCTGCGGCGACCGCCGGAGCACCGATCAGAGCGCCTTGATGCCCGCCACCACCTTGGTCAGTGAGTCCTTGGCGTCGCCGAACAGCAGCATGGTCTTGGGGTCGTAGAGCAGCTCGTTCTCGATGCCCGCGAAGCCGGGCCGCATCGAGCGCTTGAGGAAGACGACCTGCTGGGCGTCGCCGACCTCGAGGATCGGCATCCCGTAGATCGGCGCCCCGGGGGTGGACTTGGCCGCCGGGTTGACCACGTCGTTGGCGCCCACGACGAGCGCGACGTCCGTGCTCGCGAACTCGGGGTTGACCTGGTCCATCTCGCGCAGCACCTCGTAGGGCACGTTGGCCTCGGCCAGCAGCACGTTCATGTGCCCGGGCATCCGGCCGGCGACGGGGTGGATGCCGTAGAGCACCTCGATGCCGCGTGCCTCGAGCAGCTCGGCCAGCTCACGGATGGTGTGCTGGGCCTGCGCGACGGCCAGACCGTAGCCGGGCACGATGATGACCTTGCGGGCGTAGCCGAGCATGATCGCGACGTCCTGCGCCGACCCGGAGCGCACCGGCCGGTCCTCGCCGCTGCCCACCGCGCCGGCCGAGGATGACTGCCGGAAGGCGCCGAACAGGGTCGAGGTCAGGGAGCGGCCCATGGCTGCGGCCATCAGGCGGGTGAGGATGGTGCCGCTCGCCCCGACCAACGTGCCGGCGACCAGCAACAGGGTGTTGTCGAGGACGTAGCCGCTGGCGGCCACGGTCAGGCCGGTGAAGGCGTTGAGCAGGGAGATCACGATCGGCACGTCCGCACCCCCGACCGGCAGCACGAACAGCACGCCGACGACCAGCGCGACCAGCGCGAGCGCGGCCAGCAACCACGGGGAGACGATCGAGTCCCGGGCATCGACCACCACGGCCACGCCGAGGGCGACCCCGGCCAGCAGGCCACCGCCGAAGAGATACTGCCCGCCCGGGAAGGTCACCGGACGGGTCGTCATCAGCTCCTGCAGCTTGGCGAACGTCACCATGGAGCCCGAGAAGGAGATCGCCCCCACGAGCACGGTGAAGGCGCCAGCGCCTGCCGCGATGTAGGTGTCGGCAGTGGCCGGTATGCCGTGCGGGACCGACCCGTAGGCGAACCACCCTCCCGATCCGCTGTGTGCGGCGAGCTTGGGGATGGTGCCGACGACCTTGCCGCGCTCGAGCAACGGGACCGTGCCGGTCAGCTCGAGGCCCGCGACGAGGGCAGCAGCGGCACCGCCGACGCCGTTGAACAGAGCGACCAGCTGGGGCATCTGGGTCATCGCGACCCGCCTCGCGGTCGGCACGCCGAGCGCGGAGCCGACCACGATCGCGCCGACGATCCAGCCGAGGTGGTCGAGGTCGAAGGAGAAGAAGGTCACGAGCACGGCGAGCACCGCGCCGGCCGCACCGATCAGGTTGCCCCGGCGTGCGGTGTTCGGCGCGGAAAGGCCCTTCAGCGCGATGATGAAGCAGACGGCCGCGACGAGGTAGAACAGAGCCGTCCACGGGGCGGAGAGCCACGCCATCAGGACGCCTTCCGGCCGTTGGCGCCGCCCCGGGCGCCGCGGCCCTTGAACATCTCGAGCATCCGGTCGGTGACCACGAACCCGCCCACCATGTTGACCGTGGCGAGGACGGTCGCGACCACGCCGAGGACCAGCGCGGCGGTCGACGAGGCCTGCCCGGTGGCGATGATCGCGCCGACGAGGATCACTCCGTGGATCGCGTTGGCGCCGCTCATCAGCGGCGTGTGCAGGGTGGTCGACACCTTGGACACCACCTCGAACCCGACGAACACCGCGAGCACGAAGAGCGTGAGCAGCGTGATTCCCTCCATCAGCCCTCCTCCTCGAGCAGCGCCGCCGTCGGCGCGTGCCGCACCGTGCCCTCGTGCACGATGCACACGCCGTCGAGGACCTCGTCGGCCAGGTCGAGCGACCAGCCCTCCGCGCTGAGCCCGAGGGCCAGCAGGTTGGTGACGTTCTTCGCGTAGAGACGGGAGGCGTCGACCGGCATCGCGGAGGCCGGGTCGGCCATGCCGTGCAGGGTCACCCCGTCGACGTCGAGGGTCTCGCCCGGCCGCGCGCCCTCGACGTTGCCCCCGCTCTCGGCGGCCAGGTCGACGACGACGGCACCGGCCGGCATACCGGCCAGCATGGCGCGGGTGACCAGCCGTGGAGCCGGGCGCCCGGGGACCGCGGCGGTGGTGATGAGCGCGTCGGCCTTGCTGATGTAGGGGGTGAGCGCCTCCTGCTGGCGGGCGGCCCGATCCTCGCTCTGCTCCCGTGCGTAGCCTCCGGTGCCCTCGATCGCGTCCAGGCCGAGGTCGAGGAAGGTGGCGCCCATCGACTTGACCTCGTCGGCGGAGGAGGGGCGCACGTCATACGCCTCGACCACCGCGCCGAGACGCTTGGCGGTGGCGATCGCCTGCAACCCGGCGACCCCGGCGCCGAGTACCAGCACCTTGGCGGGGCGCACCGTGCCCGCCGCAGTCATGAACAGCGGGAAGAAGCGGGGCAGGCGCATCGCGGCCTCGAGCGCACAGCGGTAACCGGCCACCAAGGCCTGGGAGGTGAGGGCGTCCATCGACTGGGCGCGCGAGATGCGGGGCACGAGCTCCATCGCGAGGGCCGTCGTGCCGCAGCCGCGCAGGGCGCGTATGCCGTCCAGCTCGCCGGGGCCGGTCACGAAACCGACGGTCACCGCGCCCCGGCGCAGCCGGGCGATCTGGTCGGGCAG
>NZ_VOHR01000440.1 GCF_009192725.1 Segeticoccus rhizosphaerae
CGATCGTCCCTAGCGTTCGGGTCATGATCTGCATCGCTGCGTACCATGAGGTGATGATCCGCGAGTTCGCTCCGACCGCGGCCGGCCGCTGGGTCGGGGGTCCCGGCGGTGGCGTCGGGGAGGTTCTCGCTGTTGCTCATCGCCCGCGAGCCTAGCGTCCGGTATGCGCCACCCGGCTGCGACACGACCGCGCCGGTCTCAGCGTGTCTCGTGCTTGCGCGCCCTGGACATCAGGGCCTCGCCGACCTCGCTGGGGCTCTTGCCGTGGTGGATCACCGCGGCCACGTTCTCGACGATCGGGACGTCGACGCCATGGTGTTGCGCCAACGCCAGGATCGATTGGCAGGACTTCACGCCCTCGGCGGTCTGCCTGGTGGCGGCGATGACCTCCTGCACGCTCATACCCCGACCCAGGTTCACTCCGAAGGTGTGGTTGCGCGACAGCGGGGACATGCAGGTGGCGATCAGGTCGCCCACCCCGGCCAGACCGAGGAACGTCTGCGGATCAGCGCCGAGAGCCACTCCGAGCCGGGCGATCTCGGCCAGACCGCGGGTGATGATCGTGGCCTTGGTGTTGTCGCCCATTCCCATGCCCTGCGCCATGCCGACCGCGAGCGCGATGACGTTCTTGACCGCTCCGCCCAGCTCGGTGCCCACGACGTCGTTGTTCGTATACGGGCGGAAGTAGGGCGCGTCGGACGCGTCAGCGACCAGCTCGGCCGTGTGGTCGTCGACGCACGCCACCACCGTCGCCGCCGGTTGCTTGGCCGCGATCTCCGGCGCGAGGTTGGGTCCGGACACCACGACGATCCGCTCCGGCGGCACCCCGCCGACCTCGGCGATCACCTCGCTCATCCGCTTGGTCGTGCCCAGCTCGACCCCCTTCATCAGCGAGACGACCGCAGCGTCCGCAGGAAGGAGTGGCGCCCATGTCGCGAGGTTGCCGCGAAGCGTCTGGGAGGGGATCGCCAGGATGACGATCTGCGCGCCGTCGATGGCCTCCGCCGCGTCCGTGGTCGCCCGGACCGCGTCAGGTAGCACGCGTTCCGGCAGGTAGTCCGCGTTGACGTGGGTGGCATTGATGCGGTCGGCCAGCTCCTGCCGCCGCCCCCACAGCCGGACGTCACAACCGGCATCGGCGAGGATCCCGGCATACGCCGTGCCCCAGTTGCCCGTGCCGAACACCGCGACACGCGTCATGGTGCACCTCCCTTTCTCCGGGGTCTGCGACTGCCCTTGCCGTTGCGCTCGTTCGTGGTCGGGTCGAACCGCTGTGCCGGCGCGTGCTCCGACCGGATCTGCTCGAGGATGGCGGTGATCGCGGCCATGATCCGGTCGGTCGCCTCCCTCAGGACCTGAGCGTCCACCTCCCGGTCGTAGAGGTCGGAGAGGTCCACCGCCGGGCCGGCCCACACGTGCACCGTCCTGCGCGGCCACAGGTGCGGGACCTTGGTGTAGGGCGCCAGGATCCGTTCCGGTCCCCACTGGGCGACCGGGATGACGGGGCAGCGCGTCGCCAGGGCCACCCGCGCGGCGCCCGTCTTCCCGGTCATCGGCCACAGGTCCGGATCGCGGGTCAGCGTGCCCTCGGGGAGGATCGCCACGCACTTGCCGGCCTCGACCGCCGTGACCGCCGAGGTGAAGGCGTCGGAGGCGCGCGCCGTCCCGCGGTGGACCGGGATCTGATCGGCGGCGCGGACGATCCGGCCGACGACGGGCACGCGGAACACCGACTCCTTGGCCAGGAAGCGCGGAGCGTGCCCGTGGTCGACCATGAAGTGCGCGAAGGCGATCGGATCGACGTGTGACGTGTGGTTGGGGGTGACCACGAAGCCGCCCGAGTCGGGGAAGTGCTCGCTGCCCCGCCAGTCACGCCTGGTCAGCAGGACCGACAACGGACGCAGGATCGCCACGCACAGCCGATAGGCCCGCGGCATCTGGTGCCGCGCCGCGTTCCACGACAACTGACTCTCCTGCGGGAGTTCGACGGTGAACCGCCATCCTCGCTGGCGAGGGGGGTCCGTGTCGAGCGAGGCACGCCCACACTGAGATCATCGGGACGATGCCCCCACCACCCAACGACTGGCGCATCGTGGTCCCCGTCAAGGATCAGGCCCACGCCAAGTCGCGACTGCACCCACCCGACGGTGTCGAACGCGCCGCACTCGCGCACGCGTTCGCCCTCGACACCCTGTCGGCCGTCTTCGCGACGCTGCCGCCGGCTCACGTCGTCGTCGTGTCCTCCGACGCGGCGATCCGGACGTTCGCCGAGGGACGCGGCGCACGCGTCGAGGCCGACCCGGCTGCCGGCCTGAACCTCGCTCTGCGCCAAGGATTGCGGCGGATCGCGGAGGAGCCCTTCAGCGGGGGAACCGGCCTGCTCCTCGGCGACCTTCCCGCGTTGCGTCCGGAGGACCTCGAGCAGGCCCTGGTGGAGTGCGCGAAGCACCCGCGATCGGTCGTACCGGACGCGACCGGCGAAGGCACGGTGTTGCTCGCGGCGCAGCGCCGGGGCGACCTCGAGCCCCGGTTCGGCCCGGGATCGGCCCGGGCCCACGCCGAGCGGGCCC
>NZ_VOHR01000441.1 GCF_009192725.1 Segeticoccus rhizosphaerae
CCGGAACGTCGCGGCCAGCGGCGTCGTCGGCGCCAGTGTCCGGCGGGCCACCCCTGGGGTGCTCGGCCACGCCACCGGCGCCCCCTACGACCGGATCTTGGTCTCGGCGGACGCGGGTCGCCTGCCCGACCCACTCGTCGACCAGCTCGCCGACGGCGGCGTGATGGTGTTGCCGGTGCAGGGTCGGATGACGCGAGTTCGGCGACGGGGCAACGACGTCGAGGTCGAACACCACGGGGCCTACCGGTTCGTGCCGCTGCGCTGAGCCCCAGCGCGTGGCTGGACCGCAGGTCACGCTGGCACTGCCCGGGTGAGCGGACGCCGTCCCGACGTGTCGTGCGGCGTGTCGCGAGGTAGTGCCAGCGTGACTCGCGAAAGCACGGGCTCGCGGCGGGTGCCCGTGCCTGCCGGCTGGACCCGTCAGCGCCGGACGTCGGCCAGCCCGTCCGCCAGCGGCAGGCCCGCGGCGATCCACGCCTCGACCCCGCCGACGACGTCGGTTGCCCGATGCAGCCCGACGGACCGCAGGCTGGCAGCCGCCAGACTGGAGCTGTAACCCTGCCGGCACACGACGACGACCAGCAGGTCCGGACCGGTCGCCTCAGGGATCCGGTAGGGACTCGTCGGGTCGAGCCGCCACTCGAGCACCGTCCGGTCGATGACGAGGGCGCCGGGCAGCTCTCCCTGGACGCGGCGCTGCGCCTCGGTCCGGGTGTCGACCAGGAGCGCGCCGTCGCGGACCGCCTCGGCGGCCTGCGTCGGAGTGAGCCGGCTGACTCCTCGCCTGGCCGCTTGGAGGACGGCGTCGATCCCCACGATCAGCGGACGGAGAGCGCGTGGGCGCCGCGGGGCGTGATCTCGCCAATGACCGGGGCCCCCGGCAGCCCCCCCACGACGAGAAGCCCGCCGCTGGTCTGCGCGTCCGCCAGCAGCAGCAGCTCGTCCTCGTCGACGGTCGCCTCGAGCTGCGGTCGCACCCAGTCGAGGTTGCGTCGGGTGCCGCCTGGCACGTAGCCGTCTCGGAGCGCCTCGCGCGCGCCGTCGAGGTAGGGGACGGCCGACGCGTCGACCACCGCCGACACCCCGGACGCACGGACCATCTTGTAAAGGTGGCCGAGCAGTCCGAAGCCGGTGACGTCCGTGGCCGTGGTGAGACCGGCTGCGAGGGCGGCGCGGGACGCCTCGTCGTTGAGGGCCACCATCGACGCGATGGCCTCCGGGAAGACCTCGCCCGTGGCCTTGTGCCGGTTGCCGAGCACCCCCACGCCGAGCGGCTTGGTGAGGCTGATCGGCATACCGACGCGTGCGTTGTCGTTGCGCAGCAACCGATCCGGATCCGCGAGGCCGGTGACGGCCAGCCCGTACTTCGGCTCGGGGTCGTCGATGCTGTGGCCACCGGCGACGGGGCAGCCGGCCGAGGAGGCGACGTCGGCTCCACCGCGCAGCACCTCGCGCAACAGCTCGGTGGGCAGCACGTCGCGCGGCCACCCGACGAGGTTGATCGCCACGACCGGGCGGCCGCCCATCGCATAGACGTCGGAGAGGGCGTTTGCCGCGGCGATGCGGCCGAAGTCGTAGGCGTCGTCGACCACCGGGGTGAAGAAGTCCGCGGTGCTGATCACGGCCAGGTCGTCGCGCACCTGCACGACCGCGCCGTCGTCGCCGGCCTCCAGCCCCACGAGCAGCTCCGGTCCGGGTGTGCCGATCAGGCCGCGGACGATGTCCTCGAGCTCACCGGCCGGGATCTTGCACGCGCACCCGCCCCCGTGCGCGAACTGGGTCAGCCGGTAGGTCGGTGTGGTGTCGGTGGTCATACACCCAGACCATAACCAGCCGCCGAACGCGATCAGGTCTGAACCCCGCAGCGGCTCTCGCGCCGCACACCGGCTAGCGTGTCCGGCGGAGGCGTACAGGTACCTGGTGGTCCTCCCGGTCTTCAACACCGGTGTGCGGCAGCATCTGTCGCAGGCGGGTTCGATTCCCGTCCGCCTCCGCCAACCGGCCCGGCTCCCCTCCCGCGGCCGTGCCGAGTCCACGAACCCGCGGACTTCACACGCCATCGGCCCGCGGAACCGTGCCGAGTCCACGAACCCGCGGACTTCGCACCCATCGGCCCGCGGGGCACGGGAGGCCGCGGGACGTCGCACGCCTAGGATCGGCACGTGTCCCGGTCCGATCCGCGTCGCCAGGTCCCCCGCACCGACACGGTGCTGGCCGACCCGCGGCTCGTCGAGGCCACTTCCCGGCTCGGGGCGGACTCGGTGAAGGCTGCAGTGCGTGCCTCCCAGGACCGCGCACGCCGGGGGGAGATCGCACCGAGCCACGTGGCCGGCAGCGCGGTGGCGTCGCTGCCACGGTCGGCCACCTCCCTGCGTCCCCTGCTCAACGCCACCGGCGTCGTGCTGCACACCAACATCGGCCGAGCGCCGTTGTCCGGGGCCGCGGTCGAGGCGATGACTCGCGCGGCAGGCTACGTCGACGTGGAGTTCGACGTGGACACCGGTGCCCGCGCCCGCCGGGGCAGGGGCACCCTGGCCGCGCTGCGGGAGGCCGTGCCCGAT
>NZ_VOHR01000442.1 GCF_009192725.1 Segeticoccus rhizosphaerae
GCCGCCGGCGAGGACACCGTCGCGCAGGTCGGCCAGCGGCGGACTCTCCGGCAGCACGAACTCCTCCGCGCGGCCGGGCACGGCGAGCCAGACCGCCTCGCCGGTCAACCAGAGGCTCACCCCGGCGCCGCTGGCCACCGCCGTGGCCGCGACCGTGAAGGCCTGCGAGAGGCGTTCGGGCGCCTCGATGCCGTGGGTCAGCTTGATGATGAGGCGCCGTGCCGGGTCCGTCATGCGCTCAGGCTACGATCTGCCCCGTGGAAACGTTCTTCATCACGCTCCTGGCGATCAGCTCGCTGCTCATCGTGTGGTTCGCGGCCTACGTGGTCTACCGCCTCGTGCGCAGCGTGCGCTGATGCCGTTCGAGCTCGACGCCGACCTTCCTCGGGAGCTTGCGCCCCTCGCCTGGCTGATCGGCCGGTGGGAGGGCGCAGGGGTGGTCGGCTACCCGACGATCGAGTCCGCCAACTTCGGCCAGGAGATCGTCGTCACCCACGACGGCCGGCCGTTCCTGGAGTGGCAGAGCCGCACCTGGCTGCTGGACGAGGAGGGCAACCAGGTCCGACCGCTCGCCACCGAGCTCGGTTTCTGGCGCCCTGCCGAGGACGGCGAGGTGGAGCTGCTGCTCGTCCACCCCACCGGCATCGTGGAGATGTACTACGGCAAGACCGAGCCGGCCAAGATCGAGCTGCAGACCGACGGAGTCCTGCGCAGCCCCAGGGCCAAGGACTACTCGGCGGCCGCGCGCCTCTACGGCCTGGTCAACTCCGACCTGATGTGGGTGATGGACATGTCGGCGATGGGTCAGCCCATGACCAGCCACGTGTCGGCCCAGCTCAAGCGGGTCGGCTGACGGCCGGTCCCACCGGTTTCGCCCCGACGTAGGCTGGTGGGGTGACCGGCCCCGGCACGGGGCCCGGTCGGTACCTGCCACCCAGGCGACTCCCCGGAGGGTGCACCACCGTGCTCGACCCCATGACCGACTCCCCAGCCGTGACCACGAACACCGAGCCGGCCACCAGCTGGCGCAGCCCTCTGCTCGACGTCCACGGCGCGGTGGCCGACCAGGGTCCGGACGCGGGCGTCGCGGCCCACTACGGCGACCCGCTGCGCGAACAGCGCCTGCTCGCCGAGGGGCTGGCCGTCGTCGACCTGTCGCACCGTTCGGTCGTCACCGTGACCGGACCCGACCGGCTCTCGTGGCTGCACTCCATGACCACGCAGACGCTCACCGGGCTGGCTCCCCGCGTGTCGGCCGAGTCGCTCGTGCTGTCGCCGAAGGGCCACATCGAGCACGACCTGCACATGGTGGACGACGGCGAGACCACCTGGATCACCGTCGAGCCGGGCACCGCCGGGTCGCTCGTGGCCTGGCTCGACTCGATGCGGTTCATGCTGCGCGTGGAAGTGGCCGACGTCACCGCCGACCATGCCGTGCTCGGTGAGCCGGTGCGGCGCGAGTCGGCCGAGGGTGAGCCGCTCTCCTGGTCGGACCCCTGGCCCGACCTGGCAGGTGACACCGCGGCATACAGCACCGTCGTCGAGCACCCAGGCCGCGAACGGGACTGGCGCGAGGTGATCGTCCCCCGCAGCGAGCTCCAGGGCGCCGTCGGGGACCGTCCGCTGGCGGGCACCTGGGCCGCCGAGGCGTTGCGGGTGGCGGCGTGGCGGCCGCGGCTCGGGTTCGAGACCGACCACCGGACCATCCCGCACGAGGTCGACTGGCTGCGGACCGCCGTGCACCTGCACAAGGGTTGCTACCGCGGGCAGGAGACCATCGCGCGGGTGCACAACCTCGGACGCCCGCCGCGCCGGCTCGTCTTCCTCGACCTCGACGGCTCCGGCCACGTGCTGCCCGAGCGCGGAGCCGAGCTCGAGACCGGTGGCCGCGTCGTCGGGCGCGTGACGTCGGTGGCACGCCACTTCGAGGACGGCCCGATCGCCCTGGCGGTCATCAAGCGCAACACCCCGCTCGACGCCGAGCTGGTCGCCTCAGGCATCGCCGCCAGCCAGACCGAGATCGTCACCCGCTGAGGGCCATTCCCCCACACCCGTGTGAGTGGAGACACGCTTGCTGAGTTTGCAAAGTGCTAACTAGAGCAAGCATACTGGGGGCATGACCCCGATCCCCGTCCCCGACCTCGGCGGCTACCTGCGCGAACAGCGCCAGGCAGCGCGGCTGTCGCTGCGGCAGCTGTCCGACGTGGCCGGGGTCAGCAACCCCTACCTCTCACAGATCGAGCGGGGCCTGAAGAAGCCCAGCGCCGAGATCCTGCAGCAGCTCGCCAAGGGCCTGCGCATCTCCGCCGAGTCGCTCTATGTCCGCGCGGGAATCCTCGAGGAGAAGGCGGAGTCCGAGGCTGGCCACCAGCCCGACGTCGCCGCCGCGATCCTCGCCGACCCCCGCCTGTCCGACCGGCAGCGCCGGGTCCTGCTCGACGTCTACGCCTCGCTCGTCGGCGACGACGACGAGCCGCAGTCCTCGCACGCTTCCAGGTCCACGGCCGCGACCGGCAGGAGCCGCACTGCCGGCGCCCCGGCCACCCCCC
>NZ_VOHR01000443.1 GCF_009192725.1 Segeticoccus rhizosphaerae
GGCCGGCCCCCACACCGCGATCACCTGGTGCGCCGCGCCCTCCCCTGGGGCATCGCCGTGGCCGGCGACGAACAACTCGTCGTCGGCCTCGGGCGCCTCCGCCGCTCCCGGAAACGGCTGCGGTTGCTCGAGCGTGAGGAGGGCGTGGTCGACCTCTGCCGCGGTGGTGTCGGCCGGGAGCACCGCGGACAGCCCCATCTGGCGCAACCGCCGCTCGGCCGGCTCGTCGCCGGGGGGATAGAGGCCGAGGACCCGTATGCCGTCCTCGGCGAGTCGCCCGAGGGAGCTGCGGTCCAGACCACGCAGGTCGGACGACACGACCGCAGCCTCCGCCAGCCCGCTGGCGGCAGCGGCGAGCAGGTCCGGCAGGTCAGCGCAGCGGCGCACCACCTGGCTGCTGCGAGCCTCCTCCAGCGTGGTCGTGAGTCGGCCGTCCCAGCGGTCGGCGACCGCGAGCAGGACCGAGAGGGTCACGACGCGTCCTGCAACGGCGACCCGGCGGCCGGCACGAGGGTGATCTTGTCGCCGCGGTCGACCGCGGCGATCAGGGCCTGCACCGTGTCCTCGGGCACCACCACCTGGACGGAGACGGTGGCCGCCCCGAGCAGGCTCTTCTGCTCGGGCACTCGGGCCACCACCGCAGAGTCCAGGACCCTGTCGGGTTTGCCGAAGGCCGAGCCCGACCCCTCCTTCCGTTCGGCGTTCACCCAGATGTCGACGACCGAGCCGCGGACCAGGACCTGGGCGGCCGTCGGGTCGACGGGGACCGTCAGCGTCTTGACGTGCACGCCGTCCGGCCCGGTGAGCGCTGAAGCGGGGACCAGCTCCCCCTCACGCACCGGCCGCAGGGCAAAGGTCCCCTCGTCGACCGGGTCGGAGGCGTCCACGTAGCTCGCCGCCACGTCCTCCAGATGGACCCGCACCGACGTCAGGTCGTCCTTGGTCACCGGCTGCCCCGGCACCAGGGCGTGCGCCGCGGCGAACACGGGCACCGTGTCGTCAGCGGCGGCGACCACGCGGGCGCCGGCCACGATCGCGACCAGCACGAGGAGCACTCCGACGACCAGCCGCCAGTCCTTCCAGGACGGCCGTTGCAACCGGGCCGCCATCGGTGTGGGTAGATCTGGCACGACACGGCCCCCATTGGATAACATGCGAACTGAAGCAAACGTAGGAATACCATGCTTAGTAGCGGCGTCGTCAAGACGACGTCAGCAGCCGGTAAAGACTCGGTCAGTTCGACCGGAGCACCACCAACGCCATGAGGAGGCCGAGTATGGGACCACGGTTCATCCAGCTGGCCGACGTCGCCGAGGTGCTGTCCATCTCCTCGGCGCAGGCCTACGCGCTCGTTCGCTCCGGCGAGCTGCCCGCCATCAAGGTCGGCGGACGGGGCCAGTGGCGGGTCGAGTCCGAGCAGCTGGAGAAGTACATCGAGCGGATGTACTCACAAACCCGGTCCTTCGTCGAGGCGCACCCGTTCGGACAGGGCCCCGACGGCGACGACGTGGCCTGACCACCGCCTGACCACCGCCCCGGCCGTCGCCCGCCGTCACCGGCTCCACACGACGGCGATCGCCGAGAACGGCACCACCAGGCGGTCGGTGACGTTGCCACGCCGCCGCGGCACGTCGGCCGGGTGCTGGGCGAGGTCGAGGTGGTCGGAGCCCACGCGATCGGGTGTGCCCGCGACCGAACGACCGTCGACGTCCAGCAGCCGCACCACCGCCCGATCCCGGCTCAGCACCCGCAACGCGTAGCCGAGCCCGAACCGACGCGCGACGTTGGGCAGCTGCTCCGACCGCTCCTCACACCCCGAGACCGCCAGCAACGCGCCGAACGGCACGACCGCACTGCGGCGCCCCGTCTCGAGCAACAGCCAGTCACGCCCGACGTCGGCCAGGTCGCCGGCGACGTCCCCGGCGCCCCGAATGCGCAGTTGCAACCGCCGTCCGGCCGAGGCCGCCAGCCGCTCCCCCAAGGCGACCTCGGCACGCTCGCGCCGGATCCGGTCGGCGATCTCCAGCTCGAAGCCACGAGCAGCCTCCGACTCGAGCTGTCCCTCCAGATCAGCGAAGAGCTCCTGCCAGCGCATGGAGACAACCTAGGGCGTCGGTTGCCGCGCCGTCATCACTCGTCCACCGATGGCATGGGCACCGTCGAGCTACGTTCTCCACAACAAACGTTGGCAAACGTGGTCAAACTGCACTAACCTCTCTCGAACGCACTGGGGAGGGATGGGACAGATGAAGCCACCGCAGCACGGACGGACGCTCCCGTGGCAGGACCGCAGGCACCGCAGACGAGCGGCCGTGCGCGGCGGGCTCGCGAGCGCACTCTGCGCCATGACAGCAGTCCTCCTGCTCGACGCCACGTGGACGGCTTGGGCCACCGCGCGGGTCCAACCGCAGCCGGTCGACGCGGTGCAGGTGAGCGCTCTCGGGCTGGCCACGCTCGCGGCCGTCTGGCTCACCCTGCTGGTGGCGTCGGCGACCGCGTCCGTTCTGCCAGGCGTGCTCGGCTCCTGGGGTCG
>NZ_VOHR01000444.1 GCF_009192725.1 Segeticoccus rhizosphaerae
GCCGGCGCCGACCTCACCGGCCGTGAGGCCCTGCGACGCGGCGGCCGCGTCGGCGCCCTCGGCGCGGTCGGGCTGAGCACCTTCTTCCTCATCCACGATCTCGGCAAGCCCAGCCGGTTCGTCAACATGCTGCGCGTGGTCCGGCTGACCTCACCGATGTCGGTGGGCAGCTGGATCCTCGCCGCCTACGGCCCGATGGCCGGCATGGCGGCCATCTCAGAGGTCACCGGTGGCCTGCTGCCGGGTCGGCTCGGCAGGCTGGTGTCCGCGCTCGGGCGTCCGGCCGGTCTGGGCGCAGCCCTGTTCGCTCCGCCGTTGGCGAGCTACACCGCGGTCCTCGTGGCGGACACGGCCACGCCTGCCTGGCACTCGGCATACCGCGAGCTTCCGTGGGTGTTCGCCGGATCCGCCGCGGCGGCCTCCGGTGGCCTGGGCATGGTCGCCAGCCCGCTGTCGCAGGCCGGCCCGGCACGTCGGATGGCGGTCGGTGGCGCCGTGCTCGACCTGGTCGCCGGCCAGCAGATGGAGCACTCCATGGGCCTCGCCGCCGAGACGCTGCACGAGGGGCGGGGCGGCACGTTGATGAAGCTGAGCCAGGGGCTGACCGTGGCGGGAGCCCTCGGAGCAGCCGTGCTCGGACGCCGCAGCCGGGTCGCTGCAGCGCTGTCCGGTGCGGCCCTGCTGGCCGGCTCGGCCTGCACCAGGTTCGCGATCTTCGAGGCCGGTCAGGCGTCGGCGAAGGACCCGAAGTACACCGTCGTCCCGCAGCGCGAACGACTGCAGCAGGCCGAGCAAGCAGCCCACTTCAGATAGCCCGACCCTTAAGGAGGGGACATGACCAGCAGCACGACCACGCCCACGGACAACCCGACCAAGGGCCGATGGTGGCTGGTTGCCGCCGCCCTCCTCCTGCAGTTCTCGATCGGCGCGGTCTATGCCTGGAGCGTCTTCAGCAAGGCGCTCGCCGACTCGGAGGCGTTCCACCTGACCAAGGTCGAGGCCTCGCTGCCGTTCACCGTGACGATCGGCATGATCTTCATCGGGTCCTACCTCGGTGGGCGGATCCAGGACAAGCAGGGACCCCGCATCGTCGCACTTGCCGGTGGCGTCATCTACGCCGTCGGCGTCGTGATCGCCTCGTTCGCCGCAGACCGGAGCCAGCTCTGGCTGCTCGTGCTCGGCTACGGCGTGATCAGCGGCTTCGGCCTCGGCTTCGCCTACATCGTGCCGATCGCCATGCTGCAGAAGTGGTTCCCCGACAAGCGGGGTCTGATCACCGGGCTTGCCGTGGGTGGTTTCGGCTTCGGTGCCGTGCTCACCTCGCCGATCGCCCAGGCGCTGATCAAGAACAACCAGGACGTGCCGACGAAGGTCTTCCTGCCCCTCGGGATCGGCTACCTCGTGCTCTCCCTCATCGGCGCCTCGTTCTTCCGCAACCCCCCGGAGGGCTACCACGTCCCGGGCTACTCACCCGCCACCACGGGACGCACCGTCGACAGCGGCAAGGACTACACCGAGAAGGAGGCGCTGCGCACGCCACAGTGGTACATGCTGACGGCGATCCTCACCCTCAACGTCACGGTGGGCATCGCGCTCATCGCCGAGGCCGCCGCCACCGCAACCTATGTCGCGGGTTACACCGCGGCCGGGGCGGCAGGGCTGGTCGGCGCGCTCGCGATCTTCAACGGCGGCGGACGGATCGTCTGGGCGGCGCTGTCGGACCGGATCGGACGGATGACCGCCTTCGCCTCGATGCTCGCGATCCAGGGGGTCTGCCTCCTGCTCGTGCCGCACACCAGCAACGCGGTCCTCTTCTTCATCCTCGCGGCGCTGATCTACCTCTGCTACGGCGGCGGCTTCGGCACCATGCCGGCGACCGCTGGGGACTTCTTCGGCGTGAAGTACGCCGGGGCAATTTACGGCCTGATGATCCTGGGCTGGAGCCTCGGTGGCATCTTCGGCCCGATGATCATCTCGGCCCTGATCGGCGGTGACCGCCACTACACGCTCGGCTACACCACGATGGGCATCATCGCCCTGGCCTCCATCGCCCTCCCGCTCATCACCAAGATGCCCCGCACCCGGAAGACGGTGGACGAGGGAGTGCTCGGGGAGGAGAGTGTCGTCGGCGAGACCTGACCGGGCGGCTCCCCCGCGGTCGTGCCGGCGTGACGTGCGGTCCGGTGGGTCAGCGTGACTTACTGGTGTCATGGACGTCCAGCAGGCCATGCAGGAGACCCCGAGAGAGCGGTTCCTCCCGCGGGACCAGCGGATGCACGCCGAGGCCGACCGGGCGCTGCCGATCGGCGCCGGGCAGACCGGGTCACAGCCCACCACCGTCCGCACCATGCTCGGGTTGCTCGAGGTGTGTCCCGGCCAGCGGGTGCTCGACGTCGGCTCGGGGTCGGGCTGGACGACGGCTCTGCTCGCCCGCCTCGTGGCTCCGGGCGGTCGCGTCATCGGGGTCGAGCTCGACGAGGGCCTTGCCGCCTGGGGCGCCCGGAACGTCGCGGCCAGCGGCGTCGTCGGCGC
>NZ_VOHR01000445.1 GCF_009192725.1 Segeticoccus rhizosphaerae
CGTGGCGCGCCGGCGGACGAACGACGCGATCAGGTAGAGGACTGCGAGGACCACGCACACCCCGATGATTCCCGCGAGCCCGCCGGCGAGGGCCGAGTTGCCGATGCCGCTGACGCCGTAGTCGGCGAGCGGGCTGCCCGCGACCGCTGACTCGGTCGCGTGGGACGAGATCCCGAGCTGCTCCCCGACGAACTCCAGCCCGTCCGGGTGCGCACTGGCGAAGAAGCTGACCACGCCGGCCACGACGAGGGTGGTCAACAGGCCGATCGCGAGGGGTCGCCGCCCCGGCCGCCCCGGCACCGGGGCGTCCGCCGACACGGTCTCGGTGGGGTTGCCGTCGGCGTCCACCAGGACGAGGACGGGCCGCAGGTGCCGGGCGACGTGGACCAGGTCGGGGCGGGTCGCCACGACCGCGCCCACCACCGCGGCGGTGATCACACCCTCGCCGATCCCGATCAACACGTGCCACCCGACCATCGCGGTGGCGAGCGTGCCCAGCGGGATCGAGACCGCGCCGCCGACCGCGTAGAGCAATGTGAAGACGAGGGCGGCGACCGGCACGGACACGAAGGCGGCGAGGCCGGCGGCGGGTCCGACCAGCGAGGTGCGTTTCGGCAGCATCCGCAGCAGCGCGGTGATGAGCACGAAACCGACCAGGACCGTCGTGAGCCCCATGACCGTCACGTTGGTGCCGAGCGCCGTGAGGCCGCCGTCGGCGAAGAGCAAGCCCTGGACGAGCAGCACGACCGTCATGCAGAGCACACCGGTCCACGGCCCGACGAGGGCCGCCGCGAGCGCACCACCGAGCAGGTGGCCGCTCGTGCCCGCCCCGATGGGGAAGTTGACCATCTGGACCGCGAAGATGAACGCCGCGGTCAGGCCGGCCAGCGCCGGGCCGGACTCGCGGATCTCACGGTTGGCGCGCTGCAGGCTGAGCCCGACCACGCCGAACGCCACCGCTCCGGTGGCGATCGAGGTGGGGACGTCGAGGAATCCGTCGGGCACGTGCATGGCGGCCATCATCGTCTTGTTGCGACTGGTTGGCAACAAGAGCAGGGTATGCCGTCACGGCACCGCGGTGCGGGCGTCACCCGCCGCACCAGTCGCTGGCGATTGGCGCCGCATGTGACGCCCTTCGCCAGCAACTCCGGGGTCAGACCGTCGCGCCGCCGACGGCGCCGTGCGGCAGCGGCTGCCCGAGCCGGCCGGCCTGGTAGTCCTCGAAGGCCTGCATTACCTCGGCCTTGGTGTTCATCACGAACGGACCGGCCCAGGCGACGGGCTCGCGGATGGGCAGCCCGCCGAGCAGGATGACCTCGAGCCCGGAGGAGTGGCGGGCCTCCTGGGTCTGAGCGGCCGAGACGCGCAACGCGCCACCGGCGCCGAGGACGGCCAGCTGGCCGGTGCCGATCGGCGTCTGCTTGGGGCCGATGAACCCGTTGCCGCCCATCACGTAGGCCAGCGCGTTGAAGTCGCGGCGCCAGGGCAGGTCGACCTGCGCACCCGGCGTGAGGGTGGCATGCACCATCGCCATGGGGGTGTGTGTGGAGCCGGGTCCGGTGTGGCCGGCGATGTCCCCCGCGATGATGCGCAGCAACGCGCCGCCGTCGGGGGAGGAGACGAGGGCGACCTGGTCCGAGCGCAGGTCCTGGTAGCGAGGTGCGGCAAGCTTGCCCGCGCGCGGGAGGTTCACCCACAGCTGCAGGCCGTGGAAGAGCCCGCCCGACACGACGAGCTGCTCCGGCGGGGCCTCGATGTGCAGGATGCCGCTGCCGGCGGTCATCCACTGCGTCGCGCCGTCGGTGATCGAGCCGCCGCCACCGTGCGAGTCCTGGTGGTCCATGATCCCGTCGATCATGTAGGTCACCGTCTCGAACCCGCGGTGCGGGTGCCAGGGCGTGCCCTTCGGCTCCCCCGGTGCGTACTCGACCTCGCCCATCTCGTCCATGTGGATGAACGGGTCCAGCGCGGCCAGGGCGACACCAGCGAAGGCGCGCTTGACGGGGAAGCCCTCACCCTCGAACCCCCCGGGGGCACTGGTGACCGAGATGACAGGGCGCGAGGTGGTCTCGGGCCAGAGCGCCTCGAGGCGGGGTAGGACGGTGAGGTCGGGAACGGTGACAGCCGCCATGGCGAGCTCCTCAAGTAGTTTCGATTTCAACTATCTCTCTCAACCACCCGGCCCGTCAAGCCATTCCCGAGATCCCAGCCAGGCCGCGGCGGCGTGACCGCCCCAGCCGAACGGCAACCGGCGTGGGCGCTGGGCCGGCTCGTATGGTGTGTCCCATGCGTGCACACCAGGTGACCGATCCGTTGGCCCACCACGCCGAAGGGCCGGTCTGGTGGGAGGCGTGGGGCGGTCTGAAGTACGTCGACATGATGGCCGGGGACGTGCTGACCCTGCACCAGGGCGGCACGGTCGACCGGGTGCACGTCGGCAGGGTCGCGGCCGCGCTGCGCCCCCGCGCCGGGGGC
>NZ_VOHR01000446.1 GCF_009192725.1 Segeticoccus rhizosphaerae
CGAGCCGCAGGCCCTCGTAGGCAGCGGACAGCAGCCCCTCCGCGGTGACGGGGCCGCCGATCCGCACGCCGGCGGCCCAGTCGGGCAGCGGCACCTCCGGGAGTCGGACGAGCACCACACGGCCGGTCACCCCACCGCCCAGCACGACCACCATGGCCAGCCGCAGCACGATGGCGAGCAGGCCGATCGCGAGGAAGACCGCGAACGCGTTCGAACCGCCGATCTCCCGGCGCTCCAACACCGTCCAGGCCGCGACCGCGATGACCAGCAGCAGCAGGAACGGGTTGGTGGTGCGTGACGCGGCCGCGGCCAGGCCGACGGCCCAGACCCACCACGCGACAGGGTGGAGCAGTCGCGAGAGGGTGGGCCGGTCGGCAGCGGACAGCACGGGATCGTCGCCTCAGGGCTGCTGGCGGCGGCGCAGCGCGACGGCGCCCACGGCGAGCACTGCCAGGATGACGACCCCGACACCGACCCACGTGCCGGTCCCCGTGCCGGAGCCCTCGTCGGACCGGTCCTGGGACGCGCCGGCCTGGACGGATGCGTTGTCGCTGCTGGGGCTGCTGCTCGGCACCGCTCCGGCGGTTGACGTGGCGGTCGACGTGGCCGTGGACGTGGCGTCGGTGGACGGCGCGGGTGTGCTCGCCGCCTTGCCGGCGACCGTGAGCTGGACAAGCGTGTCGGGCTTCTTGGCCGCGGCAGACACGTCCTTGACCTCCTCGCCGCAGCCTTGGGCGGGATAGGCGTTGATGGCGCACACCAGGCCCTTCTGCGCGCGGACGTCGGCGACCGAAGCCAGCACCTCGTCACCGTGGGCCGCTTCGTCGACCTGCGCGCACTCGGCCACGGCGGCAGGAGGCTTGGCGCCGGCCGAACCGTCGGCAGGCCGCCCGTAGTCGATCA
Organism: Segeticoccus rhizosphaerae; assembly: GCF_009192725.1. Taxonomy (GTDB): domain Bacteria; phylum Actinomycetota; class Actinomycetes; order Actinomycetales; family Dermatophilaceae; genus Segeticoccus; species Segeticoccus rhizosphaerae. The sequence goes on from NZ_VOHR01000446.1 coordinate 904, forward strand.
CGACACCCACGCGCTTCTTGCCGTCGACGGCTGCGGTGTCACCGCAGATCTCTCCGAAGCTCGGAGTCGCCCGCGGGTCGCGGACGTCCTTGCTCGCGCCGGTGACGGCGAAGCGCCAGCCGTCGACAGAGCCGTCCTTGGGGGTGAGCTCGGCGGGCCCCTTGCTGGCGAAGGCCCATGCCCCGTCCTTGAGCTGGTAGTAGCCCCAGTAGCGGTAGGCCGCGGCGTGGGCCGGGCCGGCCGGCGCGAGCAGCATGGTGAACAGCGCCGCGAGCGCGGCTGCGACGAGCAGGATCACGAACGGGTGGCCTGCCCGGGCCTTCCGGACGGGGGCGGCAGTGGTGGCAACTGACATGTGCATTCCTCCTCACGGCCGGTGAGTGAGGCGCGGGACGGGACCCTGGGGCCCGCCCGAATCTCTGACTCCGGTCCGCGTTCCACGACGGATCTGATGTTGGAGCCGAGGGCCAGTGGCAGGTGCTCCGGCTTGCCGGCCCCGGGTGGTCACACCACGGGACACGGCCTACGGTTGCGGGTCAGCGCCGGACTTCGACCGGCTTCCCCTGATCACAGGCTTTCGGTGATCGAACCGTCCCACGTGGTCGGCGGGGTGTCAAAGGCGTCTCGAGGAGGAGGCACGCGTGGGTCGTGGCGGCGGAGGACTGCTGGTCGCCGGGACGACCTCGGACGCGGGCAAGAGCCTGGTGACCGCGGGGCTGTGCCGGTGGCTGGCGCGGGAGGGGGTGCGTGTCGCTCCCTTCAAGAGTCAGAACATGTCCAACAACTCGATGGTCTGCCCGGACGGTTCGGAGATCGGTCGGGCCCAGTGGCTGCAGGCGGTGGCCGCCCGGGCGACCCCGGAGGCGGCGATGAATCCGGTGCTGTTGAAGCCGGGCTCCGACCTGCGCTCGCACGTGGTGCTGATGGGCCGGCCCCACGGCGAGCTCGAGGCGGGGGAGTGGGCGACGAACCGGCGCGTTCTCGCGGAGCGCTCGTTCGAGGCCTACCGCGACCTGGCGGGCCGCTACGACGTCGTCATCGCCGAGGGGGCCGGCAGCCCGGCCGAGGTCAACCTGCGCGAGGGCGACTACGTCAACCTCGGCCTGGCCCGTTCGGCCGACCTGCCCGTCGTGGTCGTGGGCGACATCGACCGAGGGGGCGTCCTGGCCGCGATGTACGGCACGCTCGGCCTGCTCGACCCGGCGGACCGGGCCCACGTCCGCGGATGGATCGTGAACAAGTTCCGTGGCGACCTCGACCTGCTCCGGCCCGGTCTGTCGATGCTCGAGGAACGCACCTCACGCCCCGTGCTCGGTGTCCTGCCGTTCCTGTATGACGTGTGGCTGGACGGTGAGGACTCGCTCGCCGTGGCGGGGTGGTCCGGCGCCGACTCCGAGGGCGCATCCGAGCCGGCTGCCGCCGCGACACGGCCCGGCCCGACGATGACCGTTGTCGTGGTGCGGTTCCCGAGGGTCTCCAACACGACCGACGTCGACGCGCTGGCCGCCGAGCCCGGCGTCGACGTCCGGGTGGTGGCGGACCCCGACGCGGTGGCCCGGGCCGACCTGGTGGTCCTGCCG
>NZ_VOHR01000447.1 GCF_009192725.1 Segeticoccus rhizosphaerae
CGAGCGCCAGCCCCTGCTTCCTGGGCAACCGGTCCTCCGGCAAGCAGGGGCTGGCGCTCGCCGCGGTGGCCGCCGCCCGGGGGGCCGAGGTGACGCTGGTCGCCGCGAATGTGGCCCTGCCTGCCGCCCCGGGCGTGAAGGTGGTGTCGGTCGAGACGGCGCTCGAGCTGCAGGACGCCATGACGTCGATCGCCTCCGACGCGGACGTCGTGGTGATGTCGGCGGCCGTAGCCGACTTCCGCCCGAAGCACTACGCCGACGCCAAGATCAAGAAGTCCCATGCGGACTCGGCAGCCCCCGGTGCGGAGGCCGACGAGTCCGCACCCACCATCGAGCTGGTGCGCAACCCCGACATCCTGGCCGGGCTGGTGCGCTCCCGCGGCGAGGGCACGACCCCGGTCATCGTGGGGTTCGCCGCGGAGACCGGCGACGCACACGGGAGCGTGATGGACCACGGCCGCGACAAGCTCGCGCGCAAGGGGTGCGACGTGCTCGTGGTCAACGAGGTCGGCACCGACCTCGCCTTCGGCCGCGACGACAACCTCGTCCACATCCTGCGCCAGGGTGACGACCGCGTCGTCGAAGCCGGCCCCGCACCCAAGGAGGCCATCTCCGCCACGGTGTGGGACGTCATACAGGACCTGCTCACCGACAGCTAGACTCCCGCACAGTCATCAGCCAGCAGCCGCTGCACGAAGGAGCCCCACCCGTGTCCCCACGCCTGTTCACGTCCGAGTCCGTCACCGAGGGCCACCCGGACAAGATCTGCGACCAGATCAGCGACTCCATCCTGGACAACATGCTCGAGCAGGACGCGCACAGCCGGGTGGCGGTGGAGACGATGGTCACCACCGGCCTGGTGCACGTGGCCGGTGAGGTCAGCACCAGCGGTTACGTCGACATCCCCAAGGTCGTCCGCGACACGATCATCGAGGTCGGCTACGACTCGTCCATCAAGGGGTTCGACGGTCGCTCCTGCGGCGTCTCGATCTCGATCGGCCAGCAGTCGGTCGACATCGCGCAGGGCGTCGACACCGCCTACGAGAACCGCACCGGCGGCGTCGACCCGCTGGACAAGCAAGGGGCCGGCGACCAGGGCCTCATGTTCGGCTACGCCTGCGACGACACCCCCGAGCTGATGCCGCTGCCGATCCACCTGGCGCACCGGCTGGCCGAGCGGCTCACGACCGTCCGGAAGAACGGCGACGTGGCCTACCTGCGCCCGGACGGCAAGACCCAGGTCACCATCGCCTACGACGGCGACAAGGCGGTCAAGCTGGACACCGTGGTGCTCTCGACGCAACACGCGGCGGACGTGTCGCTGGAGGGGCTGCTCGAGCCCGACATCGAGACCTGGGTCATCAAGCCCGTGCTCGAGGAGCTCGCGGCGGCGGGCACCGACATCGACTTCTCCGACTACCGGATGCTGATCAACCCGACCGGCCGGTTCGAGATCGGTGGCCCGATGGGTGACGCCGGTCTCACCGGCCGCAAGATCATCGTCGACACCTACGGCGGCATGGCCCGGCACGGTGGCGGCGCCTTCTCCGGCAAGGACCCGAGCAAGGTGGACCGCTCCGCGGCCTACGCGATGCGCTGGGTGGCCAAGAACATCGTGGCGGCCGGACTCGCCCGCCGGTGCGAGGTGCAGGTCGCCTACGCCATCGGCAAGGCCCAGCCGGTCGGTCTCTACGTCGAGACGTTCGGCACCGAGACCGTGCCGCTCGACTCGATCCAGAACGCCATCACCAAGGTGTTCGACCTGCGGCCTGCCGCGATCATCGAGGACCTCGACCTGCTGCGGCCGATCTACAAGCCCACCGCGGCCTACGGCCACTTCGGGCGCAGCGAGGCGGAGGGCGTCGCGAACGCCTTCACCTGGGAGCGGATCGACCGCGTCGACCAGCTCAAGGCCGCCGTCTCCGCCTGATCCCTCCCGTTGTTGCTGGCGTTCGGCGTCGCCGATGACGCCTTTTCGCAGCAACACCCAGGGAGCCGCGGCGAAGGGCTCGCGCCGTCGGTGGGGTGCGATAGACCTTGGGCATGAGCGCAGGCACGGGATCCGACGAGTCCCCGGTGGGGGAACAGCTGTCGCTGGTCCGCGCGGCCGTGCGCCCCGTCGACGGGCGTCGTCGCCTGCCCTCGACCACTGAGCCGGCGACCGTCGACCCGGTCGCCGAGGTCCTGGTCGACGTCGGGCTCGCCCACCTCGACCGCCCCTTCGAATACCTCGTGCCGCAGTCCCTGGCCGACAAGGCGCTACCCGGCACACGGGTCAAGGTCCGGTTCGCCGGGCAGGACGTCGACGGTTTCGTCATCGCCCGCCGGGCCGAGGCCGAGCACACCGGCCGGCTGGCGCCGCTGCGACGGGTGGTCAGCGCCGAGCCGGTGCTCACGCCCACCCTGCTCTCGGTATGCCGTGAGGTCGCCGCGCGCTATGCCGGCACCGTCGGCGACGTGCTG
>NZ_VOHR01000448.1 GCF_009192725.1 Segeticoccus rhizosphaerae
CGGGGTCGAGTCGCACGTCGCCGGCGGTGAGGACCGCGGGCCGCGCCGGAGTGCCGCGCCGCAGCAGCGCGCGCAGCCGAGCGAGCAGCACCACGAAGGAGAACGGCTTGGTCAGGTAGTCGTCGGCGCCGTAGTCGAGCCCGTCGGCCTGGTCGTACTCGCCGTCCTTGGCCGACAGCATCAGCACCGGCACCCACACCTCGCGCTCACGCAGCAGCCGGACGACGTCGTAGCCCGACCGTCCCGGCAGCATGATGTCGAGGATCACGGCGTCGTAGTCGCCGTAGAGGGCCTGGTTCAGTCCGGTGTTCCCGTCTCCCGCGACGTCCACCGTGAATCCCTCGGCCACCAGGCCCCGCCGAAGCGCAGCCGCGAGCCGTGCCTCGTCCTCGACCACCAGCACGCGCATGGGGTCAGCCTGCCACGGCGAGGGCTCACAGGTTCTCAGTGATCTCACAGGGCCCACCCGGCACCATGGGGTCATGACGATCTTCACCACGCACCCCACACTGCGTTGGTCCGCACCGGTGGCCGCCGCCGTCCTGCTCGGCGGCGGAGGTATGGCGCTGCGCAGCGCCTCCGCGACCGGCGCCGCGGACCTGCCGCCCCTCACGGCCAAGCAGCTGCTCGTCAAGGTGCAGCAGGCAAGGGTTGAAGGGCTCTCCGGCACGGTCGTGGAGAACGCCGACCTGGGACTGCCGGCCCTGCCCATCTCCGGTGGTGGCAGCGGCAGCTCGAAGCTCTCGTCACTGCTCTCGGGCAGCCACACGATGCGGGTCTGGACGGACGGCTCTGAACGGATCCGGTTGTCGCTGCTCGGGACCCTGGGCGAGTCGGACGTCATCCGCAACGGCAACGACGTGTGGCTCTGGTCGAGCGCCGACCACTCGGCCACCCACCTCACCCTTCCCGACCGCGGCGGCGCGCCGGGCGGCGAGCACATGCGCATGCCCGCGCCCTCGGGGATGGCCATGACGCCGCAGCAGCTCGCCACCCACTTCCTGTCCGCGGTGAAGCCGTCGACCGAGGTCACCACCAACAACACCACCACGGTGGCCGGCCGATCGGCATACGAGCTGGTCCTCTCGCCGCGCAGCAGCGGATCGCTGATCAGCTCGGTGCGCATCGCGGTCGACGGCACGACGCACGTGCCGCTGCGGGTGCAGGTCCTCTCGACCAAGGCCACCAAGCCCGCGTTCGAGGTCGCCTTCAGCTCGGTCGACTTCGGCAAGCCGGATGCGGCGCAGTTCCGGTTCAACCCGCCTCCCGGCACCAAGGTCGAGCAACAGAGGTTGTCCGGCCTGACCATGCGCGGTATGCCGGGTGGTCACGCCGCTTCTCACCCCAACCCCATGGCGCAGCTCAAGAAGGGTGCCGTGGGCAAGCACGGCGCCGCGACCATGCCGGGAGCCCGGCCGCAGATCGTGGGGAGCGGCTGGACCTCGGTGGTCAAGGTGCCGATGTCGTCGCAGATGCTGAAGGGCCTCGGCGGCTCGCACGGCGCGAAGGGCCCCGGGCCCGGCGGTGAGTCGATCTCGGCCGCGCAGTTCCTGCGCAACCTGCCGCACGTCAACGGGGCGTGGGGCTCCGGTCGGCTGCTGCAGAGCAACGTCGTCAGCGCCCTGCTGACCGATTCCGGCACCCTCTACGTCGGGGCGGTCACCCCGAAGGTGCTCTACGCCGCGGCAGGGAAGTGACCGACGACCTCGCGGTCGCGACGGCGGGCCTGACCAAACGGTTCGGCTCGCAGACCGCGGTCGACGCGATCGACCTCGCCGTCCCGCGGGGCGCGGTCTACGGCTTCCTCGGACCGAACGGGTCCGGCAAGACGACGACGATCCGGATGCTGCTCGGCCTGGTCACCCCCGACAGCGGCGATCGCCGGCTGCTCGGGGGCAGCATGCCCGGGGCCGCCGGCGAGGTGTTGCCGCGGGTGGGTGCCCTCATCGAGGGCCCGGCGTTCCACCCCTACCTGTCCGGCCGGGCCAATCTGGCGCGCGTCGACGCCGCCGACCGGACCGCGCCGCCGCGGTCGGCCTCGAGCCGGATCGACGCGGCGCTGGACCGGGTCGGGCTGCTGAACGCCGCCGGCAAGCGCTTCCGTGCCTACTCCCTCGGCATGCGGCAACGCCTCGCCATCGCGGCCGCGCTGCTGATGCCCCGTGAGCTGCTGGTGCTGGACGAGCCCACCAACGGCCTGGACCCCCAGGGCACCCGCGAGGTGCGCCACCTGGTGGCGGGGCTCGCGGCCGAGGGGTCCACGGTCCTGGTCTCGAGCCACCTGCTGTCCGAGGTCGACCAGATGTGCACGCACGTCGGTGTCATGCACGTCGGCAAGCTGGTGGCCCAGGGCAGCGTCGGCGAGCTGCGCGGCGGCGGGGCCGCCTGCGTGAGGGTGCGCACCTCCCGCCCGGGCCCTGCCGCAGAGGTGCTTGCCGAGCTCGGCCTCGAGGCGGTGCGCAC
>NZ_VOHR01000449.1 GCF_009192725.1 Segeticoccus rhizosphaerae
CCACCCGCTCGCCCCGCGTGACCGCCTCACCCCGGCCGGCGCCCGGCGCCACCTCGCAGACCACCGTCCCTGCGGCGTCGCCTCGCGCCAAGGCCGTCCTCGACCGGATGACCCTGCGCCAGCGGGTCGGCCAGCTCTTCATGGTCGGGACCCCGGCCACAGGCGAGACAGGGTCGATCGGTCACGCCATCACCGACCTGCATGTCGGCAACGTCATGATGACCGGCCGCAGCAGCCTGGGCGTCGACGCGACGGCGCGGCTGAGCAAGCAGTTGCAGTCGCTGACCACCCGGCGGGCCACGGCGGGGGCGCCGCTGCTGGTCTCGACCGACCAGGAAGGCGGCGCCGTCCAGGTCCTGCAGGGCCCGGGCTTCTCCCGTATGCCGTCCGCCGTCACCCAGGGGGGCTGGTCGCCGTCCCAGCTGCGCGCGCAGGCCCGCGACTGGGGCGACCAGCTCGCCTCGGCGGGAATCACGGTCAACCTCGCGCCAGTGCTCGACACGGTGCCGAGCGGGACAGCGGACGCGAACCCGCCCATCGGTGCCTTCGGGCGCGAGTACGGCAGCGACCCCGCGGCCGTCACCGAGCACGGGCTCGCCTTCGCCGACGGTATGACGTCCGCCGGCGTTGTCCCCGTCGTCAAGCACTTCCCGGGGCTGGGTCGCGTCGACGCCAACACCGACACGAGCTCCGGGGTCACCGATCACGTGACGACGCGGCGGGATCGCTTGCTGCGACCGTTCGCCACGGCGATCGGGCAGGGCGTGCCGATGGTGATGATGTCGACCGCCGTCTACGCCCGGCTCGATCCCGAGCACCCGGCAGCGTTCTCGCGTCGGATCGTGACCGGCCTGCTGCGCGAACAGCTCGGCTTCGGCGGCGTGGTCATCAGCGACGACCTCGGTGCCGCCCGCCAGGTGGCCCCCTGGTCACCGGGGGCGCGGGCCACGCAGTTCATCGCGGCTGGCGGTGACCTGGTGCTGACCGTCGACGGGCCGTTCGTGGCCCAGATGGTGTCGGCCGTGGTGGACCGGGCGGAGTCTGATCCGGGCTTCCGGGCCACGGTGAATGCCTCGGCGCTGCGGGTGCTGCAGCTCAAGAACGACCGCGGGCTGCTCGGACGTTGATGACCGCCGAAACCCACGAGCGGCACAGTTCCCGACCAGCGGCACACGTAGAGGTGTGCCACTCGCCGGGAACTGTGCCACTCGTCCATGCCACTCGTGTCGACCAGTGGCGGGTCAGCCGTCGCGCTCGGCCATGTGCTTGATGCGCGACAGGCGCTGCTCCCAGACGCTGCCGATCCGTTCGAGGTCGCGTGCCACGTCACTGAGCCGGCCACCGACCGCGCGGTAGACCACCTCACGGCCCCGCTCCTGCGACTCCACCAGCCCGACGGCGCGCAGCACGTCCAGGTGCTTGACGATCGCCTGCCGGCTGACCGGGAGCTCGCGGGCGAGGGCCGACGCGGACGCCGGCCCCTCGCCCAGGCGTGCCAGGATGCGCCAGCGGGTGTCGTCCGCAAGGGCCGAGAACACCTTCGGAAGGCTCTCGATCACCGGGAGGCACTCTCCACGAAGGTCCTGGCGGCGGTGAGCTCGGTCTCCCAACCCGCCGTGTTCTCCTGCACGTGGTCGACCACGGCCGCGCGCTCCTTGCCCAGTCCGGTGAAGCCGCTCTCCACCACGGTCAGGGTCACGCCGCCGTCGCGCTCCGTGATCCAGAACTCGACGAGGGTGGACGGTGCCTCGCCGTCGCCGTCGCCGTCGCCGTCGCCGTCCGAAGTCTGCTCCAGCCAGCGGAAGGCGACATATGACGGGTGGTCGGTCGTCACGGTCCGCAGCCGGAAGATGCCGTACTTCGGATGGCTGACCACCGTCAGGTCACCGTCCTGGCGCACATCCGGGTCGGGGTCGACGGTTCCCTCGTTGATCCACCAGCCCGGACGGGAGACCAGCTCCCAGACGCGCTCTGCGGTCGCGTCGATCTCGATGTGTCGCTCGATCCGGTCCAGCTCGGTCGCTGCAGTGCTCAACGGTCGTCCTTTCGTTGCTCTTATGTGCAACTCCAGAGTTGCACATGAGAACTCAGAGTGCAACCCCTAGGTTGCATATTTCCGGCGCACGCTGGCTCGGAGGACGGGGTCGCCTAGCTGCGTTCCCCGGCTCGGTCAGCCAGGCCGGCCGCGCTGTCCTCGGCGGAGCCGGAGCGGGTATGGACCGAGTCCTGCTTCGCGGGCGTCGCGTCGTCCGGCTCGGGGATCTGGTCACGGTGCCGCCGCAGCAGCAACGCCCAGCGGCCCGCCCGGCTGCGCTTCTGCCCGCCGAGATCGGTGGCGCTCACCTCGGTGCCGTTCGGGTGGGTGGCGTGCAGGGTCACCGGCCACCACGAGGACATCAGTGGTCACCACCGGCAATCTGGTCGAGAGCATGCGGGACGACGGCCT
>NZ_VOHR01000045.1 GCF_009192725.1 Segeticoccus rhizosphaerae
GGCCGCCCGCGCCAGGGCCTGCGCGTCGTCCGCGATCTCCCGGTGCAGCCGGTCCAGCTCGCCCAGCCGCTGCTGCAGGTGGTCCAGCAGCCGACCGAGCTCGGCGTCCGAACGGGCCCACGGGCCGGCCCGCCAGGTGGGATCGGATCCGGTGTCCATGCCTCCCCAAGTCGCACGGCGACCCCCCGGTGATCACCGGCGGGCAGGGCATCTGAGCCTCGAGCACGGTCAGGGCCACTTCCGAGCCGGACCCCGCAGCAGGTACCGGCGACCGCCCATGCGAATGCCTCCCGCGGTACGTGGGCCTGTCCCCGGCTGCACGCCGCTGTGGCCAACTGCACCGATATTTGCACCGGTTGCCTCGTCTCCGAGGGCTGGACGGTTCGTCAACGGCGGTCCGTGGGCCGCTGACCTGCGCAAACGTGTGGAGCCGCCTATCGGAATCGAACCGATGACCTATTCATTACGAGATCGCGCTTTCCCCGTTCCGCGCGAGGGAGACGCGCCGAACTGTGCCTGAGGGAAGCCTGTTGCTGACGGCCAGTAAGGGACCCTCAAGGTAAGTTGGGGGCACCATGGGGGCACAGGTCGACAGGCCGTTGGACTGCCTCAGGCCAGTCCGATGGTGACGATTTCTCGCTCGGGAACCTTTAGAAGGCCGCCGGGCTCGACCGCCGACCGGCCGCGCGCCCAGCCTGCCCGGAGCCAGGCGAGCCCTATGCGGATGAGTCGTCTGCGGCGGTCGGGGATTGATTTTGCTGGGCCGCCCTACCCGGGCGGATTACTACCTGATTGAAGGCGCGGCCGAAGTCGGTGACTGTGAGCAGGCCCTTCTCGATCTGTATTCGCTTCAGGTCATCCGTGTCGAGGGCAGTACGAAGGCCTATGACCCGAGGGTTGGTCTCTGCCCACTCATAGGCACCGTCTGCCGTCATGAACGTGTCAAATGCAACCGTGACGAGACCCAGTCGCTGCCAATTCACGATCTGTAGCGCCCGCTCGGGCACGAACGCTTGTTGGCCGTTCAACGTCCAGTTCATAACGAGGGTCGAGAGTGTGTTCCACCCGCGATCTGGCCCACCTTCTGCGTTCACCACCTTCGACCGGATCTCGATGATCGGGTGGTACGCCTGATTGAGTACCGGCCCGAGGATCACGGCCTCCTCAGGGCTGAGTTGACGGATGATCTCGGCAAAGGCTGGGTGGGCGGTACTGGCGACGCGGGAGTCAGACGCCGCTGCCAAAAGGTTGAGGTACATCGCGCGCAGCTCGGGTTCATCAACGGTGAAGGCGATGCCCTGCACCGTCGGCCCGGCCACTGACAGCCGTGGAGTGATGAGTTCCTCCTCTGGGATCTGTGCCACTCGGTCGGCCAGGTCGTCCGCGAAATCGTTCTCGAAGTAGTCCCGCGAAATCCCGAACAGCATGCCCAGCGGTTGCCAGATCTTCATACGGATCTGTTCCTTGACCGCGAGCCGCTTTGCATACGCACGCGCTGCCGGGTCCAGGGCACCCGACTCCTTGGCGAGTTCGCGCAGAGCCTCGCGGTCCTGGGGATCGCCCTGCTCAGCCTTGACGACCGCTTTGGCAGCTTGCCCTGCTATGGCCAGTGGCTCCAACCCGCTCATGGCCTGCATGTTAGGCCGTGCGGTGGACAGCTGGCCCACGTGCCGCGCGGTCCCGAAACCCTTTGGGAGCCCGTGCGGGCTGCGATTTGCCCCACTCGCCTCGAGAAGTAGCCAGGCCCCGGCCGGGCTAACGACACGCTGGACAGGGCAGGGAGGGCCGCTGACCCATAGCGGAGCCAGTAGGCAGGCCGGAGAGACTGTCAAGCCCTCCCCCTCGGCGCTCGTGGTGATGTGGCGGCACACGGAGTGTGCACCTGGACCACCGAACGACTCGGGGCTTGACCGGCTCGGAGGGCTGCCGGATGCTGCCGCGTCGGGTCGGCGGCTCAGAGGTGACCATTACCGATGGCGCTCATCAACCGCCTCGGAGTGGAGGTAGCCCACGTTTCGTCGGCCTGGGTGAATCAGGGTGCCAGTGGGGATGTCGCTCGATTCGGGCGGTGTGCAAATCGTGGTTGTCTAGCAACGACGCGAAGTCTCGGGCCTGCGCCAAGACAACTGCCGGGAGAGGCGTGTCCTAACCACCTCGTACGCTGCTGGCCATGACAGACGATACGAGCCCCGAGACCGCCGCGACCGCCGATGATGAGTCGGGTCCGCTGGCGTCCTACGACTTCGAGAATGACCCAGACGGACTCACTGCGGAGGACTTTAGGGGGGATGAGGATCTGCTGCTCTCCGTGCTCCTTGCCGTTGTCCCAGGCGAGGCGGATAGCGATGCGTCGGTGGGAGTCACGGTCACTGTCGGTGGGGTTGTCATCTCCGGAAAGGCCGTCTCGTTCGCTCACTGGTCCAAGTTGTGGACCGCTGAAGTGACGCGTGCACACGAAGGGATGGGCGGGGGCCTGCGAGCCGCCTTGGAGGGATGGGTCCAGGAGCGCGCTGACTTCATTTCGCGTCGGGAGGCGGAGGATCGCCCAGTCCCTGATCCCGCAGCTCTCTGCCTCGCCGATGCGAAGATTCTGAACGGGCCGCACACCTATCGAGCGGGCCTCATGCGCGTAAGGCGGAGCCAGATCGACGCCTGGTCGCTCGGCGAACCTGCGGAATAGCTGGAGGGTTGTGCGGCTGCCCACGTGCGGACCAGCGAAGGACTGCGCATCTGCCCTTTGACGTGGCATCCGCGACCGGAGCGGGGAGACGTTCCTTGGCGTCGCAGGGCCAATTGGCTTCCTGGTGATCGCCTGGTCGCTTCGTCGGGACGGACGGCGCCCGGGTGGCGTTTGCAGGGCGGGCCGATGGAGTGTGGCCCGGCTTGGCATCAAACGGACAAAGCGGAGGAGACACGGGGCGGGGTGCGGTGGGGTGCGCGCAGGGCGCGAAGCGCCCGGAGCGCGGGGCCCCATCGCGGGCCCCCGGCCCATGCGGCGCGAAGCGCCGCCTTGATCCTCTAGAGCCAGAAACAGCAGAGCAAGGGCAGATCACGAGGGCAGAGCCCGCCGTCCCAAGACATCAGGGCTCGTCCGGAAACGGGTCCATCCGCGTCCACTGGATGGACCACTTCCTCTGAAATAGTTGTACTGCGCGCTCTGTGAGCATTGCGACGCGGGTCTGATGCATCGTCGCTACCACGCGATCATCCTCGCCTTCGCTGGTTACCTCGGCGGAAAAGTGCTTGAGTTCCGTCCGAAGGAGTAGTGCTGGCAAGGTGTAAGGCTCGGTAAGATCCACATAACTGTCGCCGACCTGAGGAACATTTCCGAGATACATCACCTTGTAAGGTTTGGCCTCTAGCAATGCAGCCCGCAACTGCTGCGCACGTCCCGGGTCGAGGGCGGCGACATTGTGTAGGGGAAGGAAACTTAGGTACTCAAGGACCGATTTTCCGCGACTGTTCTTCTTATCAATGGCGCACCCGTGGCTGATGAGCATCGCCGGACCGTTCTGCAGGCCAGCACTCGCCTCAGAAATTGGCGATGCCCGCTCGCACGACCGGGATCGAGCGGAAGATGTCCCCCTGAGACAGCCAAGGCGCCGCTGGCGCCGCAATGTTGGTGGCTGCTGCCGTCACCAGTCGGTGTCGTCGTCGACCACAAGCCTGCCGACGCGGGACACCACGGGGCCCTCGTCTGCGAAGTCGAAGTAGGTGACTCTGGAGAAGGACGATACCCGCAGATCGACAGGGTTACAGGCCGCACCTTCCAGCGTTGCGCCACTAAGACGGAGCTGCGCCGCACGTCGCAGCTGTGTGCGCTGATCCCCGATGGCGGCGGCTGCGGTAGCGTAGCCGTGCGTCCGACCGTCCACGATCCGTGCCATCAGCCGATCAACCCTCTCGTAGCATCTGTGATGCATGCTTCGAACACATAGTTCTTCGCGAAGCGGAGTCTATCAAGTGTGCCTCGGGCTCCGACGTCAAACGCTTCATCCTCTGTACTGAGCACAGTAGACGTCTTGACGTCAATGTCCAGTAGCAAAGCTTGTGAGTCGCCCTCCGACATGAGGGCCGATGTCACTGTCGCCCCCGCATCCAACTCGACTATCGGTATCTCCACCTGGAAGAACATGGAACTGACGGCTTGGGGGAGATAGGCCGAAATATCTACAGACGTTCGCAGGTAATCCTTAATCTCCACATGCCCCTCAGGTAGCCGGATCTGGTTTACAAATCTGACCCCCACTCGTTCAACCGAGACAACCCGGGCAGCTCCTTTGTAGGCGAGCCAAGCAGCCTCGGCTTCCGTCGAAAACTCTCCCCAATGGGTGTATTCGCCACTCCAAATGAATGCGAAACGGCGAAGCCCAACTTGAATAACACGTGTCCCGTCCTCGCGGGCGAAGCCAAACCCCACATGGTCCCGTTGGGGCTCGCTTGCGACGCTACCCTCTTCGGAAAACGTAAGTTGACCCTGAAGGTGGTAAAGCGTCGTGGGATCGGCGTAATCTTGCCCGAAATTGAGCGCCTCCAAATCCTCCATGATTAAGTCATCCGGTGTCATGACACGAAGCTCGAGAATGGCTTGAACAATCGGGGCATGCTCATAGTGCCGGCCCTGATCAAGGCCAGGCAGCATGTCGCGGCCCCTGAAGTCGGCGGGGTCGATGCTGCTCAGGTCGGGCCTCCCTCGTTGATCGGTTCCGACCCAACCTACCGTGCGATCCCGCGGCATGCGCGCCCATAACACGCTACTACCGACGCATCAGTGGTCCAAGAGGGGAGTCATCGGTGGCTGCGCTGGTCAAAACTTGTGGAATTGCGCGGAGAAGTTGAGACCGATTCATATCGTCGGACTGAGCAGAGCCATGGCCTCGGTGGTCGCCTCGGCGCCAGCCGTCGCAAGCTCCCGCCCACGTGGTGGAGTCTTCGCGTAACCGATGATATCAACGCCCGACGCGTGGCCGACTTCGACGTCGGTGACAGAGTCGCCGATGAGGACGGCGTCCCGAGGTTCGACCTGGATGAGATCGAGCGCGGCCAGGACGAACGATGGGTGCGGTTTCATCAACTCAGGGTGATGCGGCGCTCGGCCGACGACGCCGCGCACGAGGCGGTTGGCGTCGTGCCTGGTGAGGTAGACGTGGACGGCCTCGGGGGAGTTATTGCTGACGATCACGACGGGCTTCTCGGCTTCGGCGCAGGCGCGGAGGAAGTTGAGCGCGCCGGGGGTTGGCTTGCTCGTTCTGGCTGCGCTGATCTCGGCTTCGATGCAGGCTTTCTCGACGGCCTCTAGGACGGCCGGGCTTTGGGTGCCGGCCCACCGCAGAACGGTCAGGTGGTCCGTTGTGGAGGCGATGTCGGACGGCATGGCCTCGGCCGCTGCGGGCACTGCTTCCCGAGCGGCGTCGGCGGCGCGGCTGTTGGCGGGCGGTGGCATTAGCGGAGTCACTGGTCCGTCGAAGTCGAGCAGCACGGCGCGTGCCTGGCGCACGAGGTCGGCGGCGGTGGTGGTGGTCACCATTGCCTAGCCGTGGCGATGGTGTTCCAGACGCTGTCGAACCAGTCCTGGGTCTGGGCCACGAAGATCGCGTCGAGGGAGTCGGGGTCGCCGTCGTCTGTGCGCTGGAACAGGACGGCGTCCTTGCCCATGGGGTCGAAGATCGGCTGCTTCTTCCCGCCGACGCGGACCTCGTGTTTGACCACGGGGTAATAGCCGAAGAAGGCATCGACGCCGTTGATGATGTAAGCCTTGAACAGCGGGGCGGACCCGTGGACTCGGGTCTCCACGATGGCTTCGGAAACGAGACCGAGGTCCGCGAGTTCCTGGACGGTGTCGGTGATGGCACCGGCGTGACGGGCGCTGATGTCGGCCATCCGCTGCCGGACCGGCTCTGACGCCTGAGGGTCGCGGCTGGTGTTGATGGGGATGGACAACGGCCAGTCCATGTCGGACAGGAGCATCCGGATCTTGATCGACTGAGGAGTCAGGCGTCCGCTGCGGATCTTGTCCAGCGGCTCACCGATGATGCCGTGCAACGTCTCGGCTGTGTAGCCGCTGAAGTCGATGGTCACCCGCGGTTCTTCGAAGGCGCGCTCGATGTGCGGGCGCAGGCCGATGGGCCGCTGGGTGCGTTCGCGCGCGAAAATGCCGCTGCCCTGCCGCGACACGGTCAGGCCCTCGTCCTTGAGGATGCGCAGCGCCTGCTGGATCGTCATCCTTGCCACGCCGTAGTGCTTGGACAGTTCCATCTGGCTGGGCAGCTTGTCCCCTGGCGCGATCTTGCGGGTGAGGATCGCCGCACGAAGCGCCGCCGCCACCTGCTGGTACGGCGGGCGCGGGTCGTCCGGGTCGAGGCTCATGCCCCCAATCTACGCACTTGACTAGCCGAGTTGTGCAAATCTGTCTCAATTGCTTGACATGGCTAGCCAGCCTAGGTAAGTATCGGGCATATCCGACATGGCTAGCCAACCTAGCCACCGATGAGAGGTCAGGCAGATGACTGCTTACGCGATCGATAGCAAGCGTCAGGCGATGCGCAGTACGGGCATCGTGGAGGAGGTCTTTGAGTGGGTGGAGCGGGACGGCAAGCGTCGCCCGTCGGAGGTGCAGGCTCGGGATGAGGACTCGGGGATGCCGTTGTGGTCGGTGGAGGTGATCTACCAGCAGCAGACCTGGGGGCGGGTGTCGTCGGTGACGAACCGGGTGAGTGTGGGGATGCCGCAGCGGCCGGTGCTGGGGGAGTTCGAGCCGGTCGAGTTCGTGGACCTGCGCGCTGAGGTGCGGGTGAACCAGGCCGGTGGGCTGGTGGAGTCGTGGACGGCGAACCGGATCAGTGACGGCAAGCCCGCCACGCAGGCGTCTGGCCAGGGCTCCGGTGCGTCGTCCGGTTCGGGCAAGGCGGCGTGATGAGCGCCGTGAGCGTGCTGGCAGGTATGGGGTCCACGGTGCCGTGGCCTCCGCAGGGTGCGGGGGACTTCGCGGACGTGGCGTGGGTGGTCGCCCAAGCCCTGGGGAACGGGCCCGGGGTGCGCCGCCTGAACATGTCGCCAACCGGGCGCCGGGTGTTCGTGGAGGTGACCGTAACGTCGCCGGGGTTCGTGTCCGAGACGGCGGCCCGGCTCGGGTGGTCGCTGTCGTCCGCGAACGACGACCACTACGCCAACTGCCACGGACCGTTGGGGTCGCTGGTGGTCGATGTGACCTGGCTCGCCGACAAGGACTCATCGACCGCCAGCCCGGAACCTGACCGCCGTGAGGGTGCGGGGGTGTCGTCATGATGGGGACCCAGCTGCGCCTGGACGAGGTCGCGCAGCGGCTCGGCGTCACCACGGATGCGGGGATCGTGGAACGCCTCGACCCGGTCGCGCGCCGCCTGGACGCGGTGGTGAACCTGCTGATGGACGTCCGCAACGACCTCGCCGGGTCGGTCCCGCACGCGGACGCCACCCTGGCCGTCGCCACCGGGCACCTCGCCGACGCCGTGGTGTACGTCGCCAACACGGCGCGGGCGGCCGAGGAGCACCGGAGGGGTGAGTGGTGATGCGCCCCACCGACCTGATCCGCGCCACTGCCTCGTGGGTGTGGGACCTGGGGCGGGAGGCGTGGTGGGTGGCCCGGTGCCTGCCCCGCCTGACCCTGCTGCTGCTCACCCTGACCGCCCTGGCGTTGGCCACCGGCCACGCACTGACCGGCACCGGGTCCGGGCTCGGGCTGGGGCTACTGCTGGCATGGCCTCGCCTCTCATATGGGTCCTGGCTGGACGTGACCGACCGGGCCACCGCCCGCAGTCACCGCCGCTACTGGCCGGGGAACGCGACCGCGGTCGGGCTGTCGGTGCGCACACCTGGGTCAACCAGCGCCAGGCGGCGGGTACCGCGGCTGCTGCGCAAGGGGACCACCTGCCGGGGTGGGGTCGCCGCCCTGCGTTTCCGGCTCGCGGCCGGTCAGACGATGGACGACGTCGACCGGGCCGCCCCCGCCCTGGCTGCGCTGCTGGCCGGGCACTCGGTGCGGGTCGCCCCGGACGGACCCACCCGCGCTGTGGTCACGCTCGCGCTGCGGGACCTGCTCGCCCACCCCACCACCACCCCACCCCCCGGCGAGACGCTCACGGTGGGCCGTCACCCGCTCGAAGCGGTCCCGCTCGGTCGGACGCTCACCGGGGAGCCGTGGTCGGTGGACGCGCGGGCCCACACCCTGGTCGCGGGGATGACCGGGGCCGGGAAGGCGTCGGTGATGTGGTCGCTCCTGATCGCCCTGGCACCTGCGGTGCGCGCCGGGTTGGTCCGCCTGGTCGGGGTCGACCTCAAGGCCGGGATGGAGCTCACCCACGCCCAACCCATGTTCTCCGCGCTGGCGACGACTCCGGAGCAGGCCGTGGCGATCCTCGAACGCGAAGCCGACCTGCTCGCCAAGCGCGCCGACGCCATGGCCGGTGTCCACCGCTCACACGAACCCGCCCCCACGTCGCCGCACGTCCTCGTGGTGGTGGATGAGCTGGCCGCCCTGACCTCCTACATCAGTGATCCGATGCTGCGCCGCCGCGCCGACACCGCCCTGCGCCTGCTGCTGACCCAAGGCCGGGCGCCCGGAGTGAGCGTGTGGGCGTGGGTGCAGGACCCCCGCAAGGACACCGTGCCCATGCGGAACCTGTTCCCGCAGATGGTCGGGCTGCGGCTGAAGGACGCCTTCGAAACCGAGATGGTCCTCGGCGAGGCCGCCACCCGGACCGCGCCGTGCCACCGGATCGACCCGAGGCACCCCGGCACGGGGTACGCCATCACCGAGGACGGCACCGCCACCAAGGTGCGGGCGCACTACGCCGACGACCACCTCATCCACACGGTCGCTCGGGACTACCCGACGCCGCACCGGCTTCCCGCCGTGTCGCTCGCCCCCGCGCCGGACCCGCTGGCAACGGTCGGTCACGCGGCTGCCCGCCCGAGGGAAGCCGCGCAGGAGACGAGGTCGCCCTCGACCACCCTGCCTCAGCGGCAGCGGAAACCACGCAAGCCACGGACGCCGAGGTCGAGCACCCGCCAGCCGGTGGGCGGTGATGCCGCGTGAGCGTGCTGCACCAGGCCGGGAGCCTCATCCCGCGGGACGTGGACGGGGTCAGCACCGACATGGCCGCCGCCGCTGCCGAAGCAGTCGGAGTCTGCGTGCGCCCGCTCCTGCGGACCGTGACCGACCGCGCCACCGGAGCAACGACGGCGGTGCCGATCCCGTGCGGGTCGACCAGGGCCAGCGTGTGCCCCACGTGTGCGGACAAGGCGCGCCGGTTGCGGATGCAGCAGTGCCGCGAGGGCTGGCACCTGACCGAGGACCCGCTGCCACCCGAGCCTGGGGACACCGATGGGGACATGGAGGGGGACATTGCTGGGGACACGGAGGGGGACGGCGGTCGTCGGGTGCGCTCGACCCGGCGTCGGGACGAGATGCCAGACCTGCCCACGCTGCCGGTCGAGCACCGCAGCATCGGGCGCACGTTCACCGACCCCAAGACCGGGCGCACGTTCCGGCCCTCGATGTTCATCACCGGCACGCTGCCCTCCTACGGGCTGGTCATCAAAGGTGAAGGCGTCCCCCGCCACCCGGGCCGGTATGACTACCGGCGGGCCGCCCTGGACGCGCTGCTGTTCCCGAAGCTGGTCGAGCGCACCATTCAGAACCTGCGCCGCTGCGCCGGCTACCAGGTGCAGTACTTCGGCGCCGTCGAACCGCAACGCCGCCTCGCCCCGCACCTGCACCTGGCCGCCCGCGGCGCGATCCCCCGCACGATCGTCAAAGGGGTGTGGGCCGGGTCGTACGTGTCGATCTGGTGGCCACCCATCGACCGCGTCCTCTACTCCGAGACCCACCCCGAGCACTGGCCCACCTGGACCGGCGCATCGGAGGACGGCGGGGCCGGCTACGTGGACCCCACCACCGGGGAACCGCTTCCCACCTGGGAGCAGGCACTCGACAGGTTGGACAGTGACGAGGAGGCGGAGCCGTTCCACGTGCTGCGCTGGGGAGCACAGACCGACATCAAAGGACTGCTCGGCGGCACCCAAGACTCCGACCGGGCGGTGCGGTACCTGTGCAAGTACCTGACCAAGTCCGTCGCCGAAACCTACGCCGCCACCCCCGAGCTGCTGCACGCAGACGACCCCGACGTGGCCGCCAAGGCACGCCGGTACGAGGACCACATCGACGCCCTGCATGCCCACGTGCGCGTGCTGCCCTGCTCCCCCGCCTGCGCGAACTGGCTCCGCTACGGCATCCAACCCAAGAACCCCGGCCCCGGACTGCACCCGGGGCACTGCGCGTCGAAGGCGCACGACCGCGAATGCCTCGGCCTCGGCGGCCGCCGCGCCCTGGTCTCCCGGCACTGGACCGGCAAGACCCTCGCCCAACACAAGGCCGACCGCGCCGAAGTCGTCCGCCAAGTCCTCAAAGAAGCAGGCATCGACGCCCCCGACGCCGACCGGCTCGCCGCCAGCGTGCTCCATTCGGACGGCAAACCCCGCTTCGTCTGGGAAGACACGAGGCCCGACCAGCGCGACTACCCCGCCATCATCGCCGCCTCCCTACGCCAGGCACGCCACTGGCGCACCCAGTACGAGGAAGCCAAGAAGCTCGCGGCACAACGGGAGTCACCACCCGGCAGCAGACCTGTGGACAGCCATTCAGCAATCCGGCAGGGAGGACCGACATGAACCCGCTATTGACGATCGACGAGGTAGCCGAGCAGCTACGAGTGCCCGTGCTTACGATCCGGTGGCTCAGACAGGAGGGCAGGTTCGCACCCGCGATCCGCGTGGGCCGCCGGCTCGTCTGGGACGTTAGCGACATTGACGCCTGGGTCGAGCACCAGCGCGAAACTGAGATTGCCCGATGAGCGTCCAACGGATCACGAGAGGCGGAAGCGTGCGCTACCGCGCTCGGGTCAAGTGCCACGGTCGCGAAGTGGCCACCCGAGTGTTTGACCGACGTGTCGACGCCAGGGCGTGGGAACAAGAGCAGAACCGTCGCCTTCGAGCCGGGGACTGGATCGACCCGCGAAGGGGCAGGGTCATGCTTCGGGATGTCTACCCGGACTGGCTGGAGTCGCGCCGATCCACGAAGGTGAAGACGCAGGCGGCCGACCAGTCGGCCTACCGGAGCCACATCGAACCGAAGTTCGGCCAAGCACCGATCGGCTCGATCACGACTGCCCAGGTCGCACAATGGACTGGCTCGATGGTGGCTGCGGGCATGGCACGGTCGACAGTCACTCGCTACCTCTCCACGCTGAGATCCCTTCTCGCGTTTGCGGTTGCGGACGGCCGGCTTACGCGCAACGTGGCGGCTGGCGTGAAGGTGCCTGCCGGCGGACGCTCACGGCGCGAGGGTGAGTTCCTGACTCTGGTCGAGCTACGCGAGCTGGCATCGGCCTGCTCAG
The DNA here is from genome assembly GCF_009192725.1 of Segeticoccus rhizosphaerae. GTDB lineage: Bacteria > Actinomycetota > Actinomycetes > Actinomycetales > Dermatophilaceae > Segeticoccus > Segeticoccus rhizosphaerae. Next base: position 11,433 of record NZ_VOHR01000045.1, read on the forward strand.
GAAGGTACGCCGAGACCGTGTTGGTACTCGGGCTCTGTGGGTTGCGGTTCGGGGAGTTCGCGGGGCTCCAGGTCGGCGACAGGGTCTCGGTGCCTGGTCCCGGGCTGCGGCTCCAGCGGACGGTCCTGGCGGAGAGCGACAAGGGCGGGTTGTACGTCGACACCCTAAAGGGCCACCGAGCAAGGACGGTCGCGCTGCCGTCTGAGGCGGCCGAGGTCGTGGCGCGGTGGGCCGCTGGCAAGCCCGCGGCCGCCTGGCTCTTCCCCGCGCCGAACGGGGGTCCGCTGGGTGAGTCGAACTGGCGCCGCTCGCTCGGGTGGTCGACCGCCCTCGCATCGGTGGGTCGCCCCACCCTGCGTCCGCACGACCTGAGACATACCGCGGCCTCGATCTGGCTGGCGGCTGGCGCGGACCCCAAAGTGGTCCAGCGGGTGCTGGGCCATGCCTCGGCGGCCATGACGATGGACCTGTACGGACACCTCATCGACGCCAGTTTGTGGGACGCGGCGAGGAAGGTCGGGGGCACCACGGGGGCACCGGACGAGGACTCGGACACAGATGAGGCCCCCGAATCTGATGATTCAGGGGCCTGACCTGCGCTTATGCGTGGAGCCGCCTATCGGAATCGAACCGATGACCTATTCATTACGAGTGAATCGCTCTACCGACTGAGCTAAGGCGGCGGGCGCCCGAAGGCACGCCGGACGAGTATACGAAGGACCATCGAAAACTCCGAATCGGAGCCGGGCGCGCCCTGCGTCCCGGCAGCCTACGAAGGACGGTCGTGCACGGAAGCCTTTCGCACACACCGGGCCCGCAGCCAGAGCGCGGTCCCGGCCACGACTGGCCCTGGTCGAGCGATACATCTCCTCCAGCATGGAGTCGAAGCAGCTCTGGCGCGGGTCGTCAGCAGAGGCAGACCTCAGCACCTCTTGGCCGAGGCAGGCACCGAGTCGTGCAGCAGGTAGGCGTCCACCGTGTCGTCCACGCACCGGTTGGACCGCATGTATGCCGTGTGCCCGTCGCCGTCGAACGTCAGCAGGTGCCCGTTGGCGAGCTGCTTCGCCAGGCGCACCGACCACTCGTAGGGCGTCGCTGGGTCGCGCGTGGTGCCGAGCACCAGGATCGGCCCGCTGCCCTTCGCCGTGATCTGGTGCGGCCCGGGGCTGTCGGGCGCCACGGGCCAGAACCCACACGGCACACTGCCCCACGCCAGGAAGTCGCCCCACGTCGGCGCCACGGCACTGAACGACTTGGCCCGCGACTCGTAGGCGGACAGCTGGTCGCTGCCGGGCCGGTCCATGCAGTTCACCGCGTAGATGGACTGCATCATGTTGTTGCTGTAGGACCCGTTGCTGTTGCGCTCGGCATACTGGTCGGCCAGTTGCATCAGCGGCGTGCCCTCGCCCTTGAAGGCCGAGCTGAGCGCATCGGTCAGGATGCCCCACGAGCCCTGGTCGTACATCGCGGCGGCGACCCCCATCGACCCCCATCCCTCGGTGAGCTTGGTGACGCGGGCGTCGCCGGTGACCGGCAGCGGGTGGGCGTCCAGCTGGGCCAGGAAGTCTCGCAACCGGTTCATCCCGGCGTCGACGCTGTTGCCGAGCGGGCAGTCACCCTCGCCCACGCAGTCCTGCACGTAGGCGCGGGTGGCCCGCTCGAACCCCTCGGCCTGCCCCTTGTCCATCTGCTCCCCGGTCAGGTCCGGCGGGACGACCCCGTCGAGCACGAACCGGCCCACCTTCTTCGGGAACAGTCCCGCGTAGGTGGCGCCGAGGAACGTGCCGTAGGACTTGCCGAGATAGGTCAGCTTCGGCTCACCGAGCGCCGCGCGCAGGATGTCCATGTCCTTGGCCGCGTCCTCCGTCGACATGTGCGCGAGCAGCGGACCGGCATTGGCCCCGCACGCGTTGGCGAACGCCTTGGCGTTGGCGAACGTCGTCTGCTCCTCCGCGCGGTCGTCCGGCGTGGGGTCGGCCCCGAGGTACTTGTCCATCTGGCTGTCGTCGTAGCAGGTGATGGGCGCGGACCTGCCGACGCCGCGCGGGTCGAAGCCCACCACGTCATACACCTGACGGATCTTGGAGCTGACGATGTAGTCGGCGTATGACGCGTACTGCACTCCCGAGCCGCCCGGCCCGCCCGGGTTGACGACCAGGGAGCCGAGCCGGTTGGACGGTTTCTTGGCCGGCACCTTCAGCACCGCCAGCTGGATCGTCGCGCCGCCCGGCTTCGCGTAGTCCACGGGCACGGTGAGCCTGGCGCACTGGTCGCCGTCCTCGCAGCCGCTCCACTTCAGCTGCTGGCTGTAGTACCGGCTGAGGTCGGGCTTCGGTGGCTTCTGCGCCGCTGCCTTCTGGCTGGGGTCGAGCGGCGGCGGCTCGTCGGCGCCCACCACACTGGTGCACCCTGCGACGGCCAGGCTCAACGCCATCGCGGCAGCCACCAGGGCACCGGCGCGTGTCGCGCCCTTGCCCGTATGCCGTGCCCCCGTCACCTTCACGTGCCCACACCCTCTCGATGCCGACCGCGGGCAGTCGGCGCCGCGGCTCGGACCAACGCTAACCCGCCGGGCTGGGTGGCACCGACCAGCGTCCGCAGAGGAGAGGGCCGGGGTCCGGCGGGACCACGGGGCCGGGCATCGTGCCGGGCATGGGTGAGGCCCCCGGACCACGGACCGGGGGCCCCACGTCAGCGACGGCGTGGGCGGCGGATCAGCGCCGGATCTCGATGATGCTGCCGTTGCCGGTGGGCATGCCCTGCTCGTCCATGGGCGCCATCGTGCCCACGTAGAGCCGGTTGCCGTGCGCCTCGATCGAGAGCGGGTTGGCCACCTTCTTGTAGGGCATGGCCTTCCCGTGCCGGATCGTCGAGACCTGGCCGCCGAACAGCTCGGTCACGAAGACCTGGCCCGAGCCGGTCACCGCGAGGTTGGTCGCGCCCAGGAACCCGGTCGCCTGCCGGGTGGCCTTCTTGGTCCAGGGGTTGACCTTGTAGACGCTGCCACGCGCGCCGAGGCTCGGGTCCTCGGGGCCGCCGGGCAGCGTGCTCACCCAGAGCATGCCGTGCCGGTCCATCTCGACATCGGTCGGGACCGGCTCGAACTTGTAGGTGACACCGACCATGCACGCCGGCATGCCGAGGCCATCGGCCATCTGCTCGGTGACCGTGAGCGGCTGGGCCGGCAGCACCTTGAGGGTCCGCACCTTGCCCCACTTGTTGACCATCAGCAGGTCGTTGCCCCCCGCGTCCGCGACGATCCAATTGCCGTGGCCGGCCCAGGTCACCGAGTAGGGGTGGGAGTCGACGACGCCGGTGTAGCCGGCCGGCCCACCGGTCATCTGCTCCAGCACCCCGATGACACACGGGTCACTGCCCGAGTAGCCGTAGGTCCGGTTGCGGTCGGGGTTCTTGGTCTGCTCCCAGCCGGACAGGTCGGCGGTGACGGCACGGTGGCCCTTGCGCTTGATGGTCAGCGAGGTGGTGCCGTCGGCGTAGTTGGTCGAGGTGTAGGCCAGCGAGCGGCCGGAGGGGTCCAGGGCGACCCCGGCCACCTCGCCGGGCTGCGGTCCGGTGGCGACGGTCCTGAGGTCACCGTTCCACTTCACCGTGGACACGAGCGACGTGCCGCCGTCGGCGACGTAGACGTCACCGTGGTTGACGGCCAGCTGGAACGGAGCGACCACCTGGGTGGACAACGTCTTGGTCCAGTGGCCGTGGTTGCCGTGGGCCTGCGCCATCGGCGCCGACGCAATGGACATGGCTGACACCGCAAGGACTGCGGTCGCTGCCTTGAGCTTGTGGGACATCGAAGGCTCCAACGATCCGTAGGAGACAGGCACAGGGGAGCGCCTGCCGGACCGTCGACCCCCCGACCCCCTCCAGCGGGTCGGCAGATCCTGTCGAAGAAGGTAAGGCCAGGAACCTGCGAGTGAAGCATTTTTCCCGAAACTGCTCCGTTCTGTGCGCCGAACGGTCGCCCTGCTTCGCCGCTCAGCGGGGGAGTTGCAACGAGATCGCCATCGCCTCGAGGGCCAGGAGTGGTGGGACGTTGGCGGCGATCCGCTCTCGCGCCAGCCCGATCGCGTCCATCGCCCCGAGCAGGGCTTCGGGCCCCAGCGTCGCCGCCAGCTGCTGCACCTGCTCGGACTGGTCGGCGTTGACCAGCCCGACGGGCGCTCCGGTGTGCAGGATGAGCGCGTCGCGGTAGATCGACAACAGGTCGATCAGCGACCGGTCGATGACGTCGCGGCCGAACCGCGTGGCACGGGTCTTCTGCTCCTTCTCGAGCGCGTTCAGCTGCGAGCGCACGTGCGGTGGCTGGGTGCGGGCTGACGGATCGGCGCCGAGCTGCTCCATCAGCCGGCTGCGTTCGGCCATATCCCGCTCGGCCGAGGACGCGTTCGACTCCTCGGTGGCGATGGACGCGAGGTCGGCGGCGGCGTTCACCGCGTCACCGACCGAACGGATCCGGCTCGCCAGAACCAACACGTCGCGACGGCGGATCCGCGCGCCGTCGTCCCTGGCCAGCCGGCGCGCGAGTCCGACGTGGCTCTGGGCGGCGCGGGCGGCATACAGGGCCATCGGCCGGTCGATGCCGTCGCGTCGGACCAGCAGGTCGGCCACCGCCTCGACCGGCGGAGTGCGCAGCCGCACGTGACGGGACCGGCTGCGGATCGTGATGATCACGTCCTCGAGCGACGGGGCACACAGCACCCAGACGGTGCGGGGCGTCGGCTCCTCGAGCGACTTCAGCAGCGCGTCCGCAGCCGACTCGGTGAGCCGGTCGGCGTCCTCCACGATCACCACCCGCCAGCGCCCGACCGAGGGCCGGTGCGCGGCCAGCTGCACGAGCTCACGGGCCTGCTTGACCTGGATCGACAGCCCCTCGGTGGCCACGACCATGACGTCGGCGTGTGAGCCGTCGCGGGCCGTCCGGCACTCGCGACAGGTGCCGCACCCGTCGTCGGGGCACTCGAGCGCGGCCGCGAAGGCTCGCGCCGCCACCGACCGGCCCGAGCCGGGAGGCCCGGTGAACAACCACGCGTGGGTCATCGAGCCGGGCTCGGCCACCGCCCGCTGCAGCGTCTCGACGGTCGGCTGTTGGCCGATGACGTCGTCCCAGACGGTCACCGAGACCCCCTCCGACGGGCCCAGCCGGCGGCGTTCACGACAGGGCCCCCTGGTCCAGCAGCGCTGTGACCCGTCGGCGGATGTCGAGCTGGATGTCGTCCGCCGGGCGGCCGGCGTCGACCGCCAGGTAACGCGCCGGCTCACGGGCGGCAAGGTCGAGGAAGCGCCTTCGCACCGCGGCGTGGAAGTCGTCGGGCTCGGACTCGAGCCGGTCGTGCACCTGGCCACGGCGGGCGCGGCCCACGTCCGGGCTCACGTCCAGCACGACCGTCAGGTCGGGTAGCAGCTCCTGCGTGGCCCAGCGGGAGAGGTGCTCGACGTCCTCGGCGGCCAGGTCTCGGCCGGCCCCTTGGTAGGCGATGGAGGAGTCCATGTAGCGGTCGGTGACCACGACGACGCCCCGCGCGAGGGCCGGGCGGATCACCGTCTCGACGTGGTGGCCCCGGTCGGCCGCGAAGAGCAGGGCCTCGGCTCTCGGGGTCACGTGCTCTCCGTGCAGCAGCACCTGCCGGATCGCCTGCCCGACGGGGGTGCCGCCCGGCTCGTGGGTCAGCAGCACGGTGCGTCCGAGCGACTCGAGCCAGTCGCCCAGGAGCGCCGCCTGGGTGGACTTGCCGGCACCGTCACCGCCCTCGAGCGCGATGAAGTGCCCGGTCGCGGCCCCGGGGCCCGCGGCGTGTCGATCGGGATCGGGCTCGTGCGGGTGGGTCACACGGTGAGCCTAGGACAGCCCGCCCACACCGGTCCGCGCCGCCCGAGGAGCGCGCCTTGGCGAGCTGTGGGGCACGGCCAGCCCGGCCTCACGGCACATGTCGTCATGTTGACGGTCGTCACAGGCACATGGCAGGGTCGCGACATGCCGAACTCGACGGGCGCACAGGTGGCCCTGGTCACGGGGGCGGGTCGCGGGATCGGCCGCGCCATCGCCCGCAAACTCAGCGCCGAGGGCCTGCTGGTGGCCCTGACCTCCCGCAGCGAGGACGAACTGGCCCAGACCGCACGGGAATGTGCGGGGGAGACCCTCGTCGTCCCGGCCGACGTCACTGACCCGGAGGCGGTCGAGGCGGTCTTCACCGCTGTCGAGCAGCGTTGGGGCCCGGTGGACGTCCTCGTCGCGGGCGCCGGAGCCGGCACGTCGGCCTCGGTGCACAAGACGACCGACGAGCAGTGGCAGCAGATGCTCGACGTGAACCTGACCGGCCCGTTCCGCTTCCTGCGCCGCGCGATCCCCGCCATGCTCGAGCGTCGCCACGGCCGCATCGTGGTGATCGCCTCGGTCGCCTCGAAGATCGGCGAGCCCTACATCAGCGCCTACACCGCGAGCAAACACGGCGTCCTCGGGCTGGTGCGCTCGGCCGCCACCGAGCTCGCGACCACCGGCGTGACGGTCAACGCGGTCTGCCCGGGCTACGTCGACACCCCGATGACCGACCAGACGGTCGCCGGGATTCAGGAGAAGACCGGCCGCAGCCAGGCCGAGGCCCGCAGCATCCTCGAGCGCAAACAGCCCATCGGGCGGCTGATCACCCCCGAAGAGGTCGCCGACGCGACCTGGTTCTGCATCGGCAACGGCGGGGTCAACGGCCAGGGGATCGATGTCGACGGCGGAGCCGTGCAGTCGTGACCGCACCGCGCAAAGCCACCCACGAAGTTCTCCGCTTCGCTCCGATACTTCGCGGGGACCCCGGGTGAGCATCGAGCGGGTCAACCCGCCTGAACTCGGTCGCCCCAGCGGCTTCTCGCACGCCACGGTCGGGCAGGGGCGGGTCGTCTTCCTGGCCGGCCAGACCGCCCTCGACCCGTCGGGTCGCATCGTCGGCGACGACGTGGTGGCGCAGTTCGAGCAGGCGCTGGGCAACCTGTTGGCGGCGCTCGCCGCGGCCGGCGGCAGGCCCGACGACCTGGCAAGCCTGACCGTCTACGTCGTCGACATGGACGACTACAAGGCGCACTCGCACGGCATCGGCGCGGTGTGGAAGCGGCTGGTCGGCCGCAGCTATCCCGCCATGGCAGGCATCGGTGTCGCACGGCTGTGGGACGTCGAGGCGCTGGTCGAGGTCCAGGGCTTCGCCGTGCTCGCCCCCTGACTCCAGAGGACTTCAACGTATGCCGTGCCGTCGCCGGCGCGCGGTGCCGCCGGCTCGCGCAGGGGGCCGTCAGGCGGCGTGGCGGCC
>NZ_VOHR01000450.1 GCF_009192725.1 Segeticoccus rhizosphaerae
GGGTGTCATCGTCCGGGCGAACGCCGCGCGGCTCGCCGAGTGCGCCGTCTCAGGCGGCGCGATCCAGGTGGAGGCGGCGGTGCCGCCCTCCGTGGCCGCCCTCCCCGAAGCCGTCGCGCGTGCCCGCGCCGGGCCGCCTCCAGCGGGTTAGCCGAGCTCAGGCGCGTGGTCGGCTCGACTCGGAAGGCGCGTGTCGGAGCACGGCGTCGAGCAGCCGGATCGCCCCGGCCTTGTCGAGCGGTTCGTTGCCGTTGCCGCACTTGGGCGACTGGACGCAGGAGGGACACCCGGCGCGGCACTCACAGGCCGCGATCGCGTCGCGGGTGGCGGTCAGCCAGGTCACGGCCCGGTCGAAGCCCCGCTCGGCGAAGCCCGCGCCGCCCGGGTGGCCGTCGTAGACCAGGATCGTCGGCAGGCCGGTGTCCGGGTGCAGCGCCGTCGAGACGCCGCCCACGTCCCACCGGTCGGAGGTCGCCACCAGCGGCAGCATGCCGATGGCGGCGTGCTCTGCGGCGTGGGCCGCGCCCGGGATGTCGGTCTCTCCGATGCCGGCCGCGGCGAGCAGGTCCTCCGGCATCGTCCACCACACGGCCTTGGTCGCGAGCGTCCGCGGCGGCAGGTCGAGCGGGTGCTCCCCGAGCACCTCGCCGGACGGCAGCCGGCGCAGGAAGGACGTGACCTGCGAGGTCACCGACACGCTGCCGAACGCCAGCCCGACCGGCCCCCACTCGCAGCACAGCTCGGTCCGGCCCAGCACGAAGCTGCTCGTGGTCCGGGCCTGCGTCGACCATCCCGGATCTCCGCGCACCACCAGCGCGCTCGCGTCCTCGAGGTCCAGCTGGGTGACGACGTGCGGCTCGCCCTGGTGCAGGTAGACCGCGCCGGTGTGCGCGGTGCTGTGCGCCCGCTCCCCGTCGACCGTCCCCAGCACCCGTCCACTGGACCGTTCGACGATCCGCACCACGGGTTCGCCGCTGCCCCGCAGCGAGACGTGGTCGGTGGCACGGTCCGGCCGGGTCCAGTACCACCCCGAGCGTCGTCGGCGCAGCACGCCGCGCGACGCCAGCTCGTCCAGCAGCGGCAGCATCCCGGGCCCGAAGTAGTCACCGTCGGCCTCGGTGAGAGGCAGCTCGGCCGCGGCGGCGGCCAGGTGCGGCCCGAGCACGTAGGGGTTGTCCGGGTCGACCACGGCCGCCTCCACCGGCTGGTCGAACAGCGCCGCCGGATGGTGCACGAGGTAGGTGTCCAGCGGGTCGTCCGCAGCGACCAGGATCGCGAGGGAGGGTGAGCCCCGTCGCCCCGCACGGCCCGCCTGCTGCCACAGCGACGCCCGCGTGCCGGGCCATCCGGCCAGGACCACCGCGTCCAGTCCGCTCACGTCGATGCCGAGCTCCAGCGCGTTGGTCGCGGCCAGCCCGCGCAGGGTCCCCGACCGCAGCGCCTGCTCGAGCGCGCGTCGTTCCTCGGGCAGGTAGCCCCCGCGGTAGGCCGCGATCGTGCCCTCCAGCGCCGCATCCACCTGCCCGACCGCCCGCCGCGCCGCCGTGGCCAGCACCTCGACCCCGAGCCGGGACCGGGCGAAGGCCACCGTCTGCACCCCGTCGAGCACCAGGTCGGCCAGCAGGTCCGCGCTCTCCGCGACGGCGCTGCGGCGGTGCGGTGCGTCGTGCTCGCCGCCTCCCTCGACCAGCGCCGGCTCCCACAACCCGAAGGTGAGGGACTCGCGTGGAGAACCGTCCCTCGTGACCGCCCGGACCGGCTGCCCCAGCAACGCGCCCGCGTGCTGCGCCGGGTCGGCGACGGTGGCGGAGGCGAGCACGAAGGTCGGGCACACGCCATACCGGGCAGCGACCCTGCGCAGCCGCCGCAGCAGCACGGCGAGGTGGGATCCGAAGAGTCCGCGGTAGACGTGGCACTCGTCGATCACGACGTAGCGCAGGGCGCGCAGGAACGGTGCCCAGCGCTCGTGCCCCGGCAGCAGGGAGTGGTGCACCAGGTCCGGGTTGGTGAGCACGTAGTGCGCGTGGTCGCGGATCCAGCGCCGCTCCTCCGCGGGGGTGTCCCCGTCATACGTGGCTGCCCGTAGCCCGGGGATCGCCCACCCGTCCAGACGTGCGCGCTGGTCGGCGGCGAGCGCCTTGGTGGGTGACAGGTAGAGCGCCGTCGCACCGCGGCCCGAGGCCGCCGCTGCGCCGTCCACCAGGTCGGAGAGGACCGGCAGCAGGTAGCCGAGGCTCTTGCCCGACGCCGTCCCGGTCGAGACGACCACGTGCCGCCCGGCCCGGGCCAGGTCCGCGGTCTCGCGCTGGTGCGACCACAGCCCGCTGATCCCGTCCCCGGCCAGCGCCGCGTGCACCTGCGGGTTGACCCAGTCCGGCCAGGG
>NZ_VOHR01000451.1 GCF_009192725.1 Segeticoccus rhizosphaerae
CGCCGGGGGTCTGGCGGGTGGCCTCGCCGCGCTCGGCGCCCGGCTGGCCCCGGGCTTCGACGCCGTGGCGACCGAAGTCGGCCTCGCCGAGGCCGTAGCCCAAGCGGACCTTGTCATCACCGGGGAGGGCCTGATGGACCCGGAGTCCTTCAACGGCAAGGTCGTCGGCGGGGTCGCCGCCCTCGCCGAGCAGACCGACACACCGGTCTTCGTCGTGGCCGGGCAGGTGCGTCCGGAGGTGCGTGACCGGGTCCCCTGCGTCGACCTCGTACAGGTTTTCGGCGAGGAGCGTTCGTGGGCCGAGCCGCTCGCCTGCATCGAGGAGGCGGTGTTCCGACACCTGGGCTCGCTCGCCACGAACCACGCAGCGACCGGAGGCACGTAGCGCCTGTGCCACCGCGCACGGCATACCGGCGTGGCGCGTTGGGGTTGGCCGCGGCGGGGGAACGTCCTCGGGCTGGTCGGCGTATCAACAGGTTTGAGGGGGCCGCTGGCCGCGCACCGCCGCCTCGACGACTCCGAGCGCCTCGTCGGGGCTCAGCCCGAGGGCGTGGGCGACGCGGGCGAACTCCTGTGCGGCGTGGCGGATCCGCGCCCTGCTCTCGTCGCCCGCGCTGCCGACGAAGGTGCCGGCGCGACCACGAGTCTCGACCAAACCGGCCTCGTCGAGCTCGCGGTAGGCGCGCGCAACCGTATTGGCGGCGACCCCCAGCGAGCTGGCCAGGCTCCGCACGGTGGGCAGCTTGGCGCCGACAGGCAGGACGCCCTGCGTGATCTGCGTCGCCAGCTGGAGCCGCACCTGCTCGTAGGGCGGTACTTCGCTGCCGGAGTCGATCCGAACCAGCTGCATGAGCGTCCTCCTCACCCCGATTCTCACCACCACCACCGTGCCACACGATGATCGACTGCCGGCGGCCCAGGAGCCGGCCGATTTCGCCACGGGCGCGCCTGCCCCGGCCTGTCGGACCCACGGCCTACCGTCGGTCCCATGCAGGTCACCCACGGCGTCCAGGCGACGCTCGACGAGCTCGGGACACCGCTCGCCGACGTCACGTTCGTGGTCGTCGACCTGGAGACCACGGGTGGCAGCCCCTCCGGTGCGCACATCACCGAGGTCGGCGCGGTCAAGGTGCGGGGCGGCGAGGTCCTTGGAGAGTTCCAGACCCTGGTCAACCCTGCCGAGCCGATCCCGGCGTTCATCTCGGTGCTGACCGGCATCACGGGCGCGATGGTCGCGGACGCGCCCCGGGTGGCCACTGTGCTGCCGGCGTTCCTGGAGTTCGCCGCAGGCAGCGTCCTCGTGGCCCACAACGCGGGTTTCGACATCTCCTTCCTCAAGGCGGCCGCCGCCCAGACCGGACACCCCTGGCCGGGTTTTCGCGTGGTCGACACCGTGCACCTGGCCCGGCAGCTCGTCACCCGTGACGAGGCGCCCAACCGCAAGCTGAGTTCGCTGGCCCGGCTCTTCGGCGCGGCAACGACGCCCGACCACCGCGCGCTGCACGATGCCCGCGCAACCGTCGACGTGCTGCACGGCCTGCTCGCGCGGGTCGGCAACCTCGGCGTCACCACGTTCGAGGAGCTGGCCAGCTACTCCTCGCGGGTGAGCCCGGCGCAGCGCCGCAAGCGGTTCCTCGCCGACGGGTTGCCCTCCGCACCGGGGGTCTACATCTTCAAGGACGCCGATGGCCGACCGCTCTACGTCGGTACCTCCAAGGACATCCGCCGCAGGGTGCGCACCTACTTCACCGCCAGCGAGCAACGCAGCCGGATGGCCGAGATGGTCGCACTCGCGCAGAACATCACCCCGATCGTGTGTGCCACGGCGCTGGAGGCCGAGGTGCGCGAGCTGCGCCTCATCGCCGAGCACCAACCGCGCTACAACCGGCGCTCCCGCTATCCCGAACGCGCCCCGTGGGTGAAGCTGACCGTCGAGCCCTTTCCCCGGCTGTCCATCGTCCGGCAGGTCAAGGACGACGGCGCCCGCTACTTCGGTCCGTTCTCCTCGTGGGCGGCCGCGCGGGACGCCGTCGACGCCGTCCACGAGGTGGTGCCCCTGCGCCAGTGCACCACACGGTTGAGCACTCGGGGCGTCACGCCCGCCTGCGCGCTCGCCGAGATGGGGCGATGCGGCGCGCCGTGCACCGGCGCCCAGTCCGTGCAGGACTACGCGCTCGTCGCGCAGACCGCCGCCGAGATGATCTCGGGCGACGCCCGCGAGGTCGTCGGGGCGCTGCGCGAGCGGATGAGCGTCCTGTCCCGACAGGAGCGCTACGAGGACGCGGGCGCGGTGCGCGACCGCTTGCTGCACCTGGTCCGGGCCGCGGCTCGCGCGCAGCGCATCGCG
>NZ_VOHR01000452.1 GCF_009192725.1 Segeticoccus rhizosphaerae
GAGCGGGCGCGCGCTGGCCGCGTGACGCCATACGTCCCACCGCGGCACCTGCGTGACCGGACCGGCGTGGGGCAGGTGCGGCAGGGCACGGCAGGCGGGTTTGTCCTGGCCGCTGGCCGTCACCGCGGTCTCGGTCGAACCGCCCGGCCCGACGTCACCGGCCCGCTGCCCGGCCGAGAGCGAGAGCCAGCCATCGATCGGGCAGGTGTTGAGCTGGACCGATCGGACCGTCATGGCCGCCGTCGTCCCGCGGCGCAGGAGAGACCACAACGAGGGGGTGCCGTCGGGCGACACGTCCTGCCAGTCCAGGCCCGCCGCGCCGATGACGATGAGTGGGCCTCGCCCCTGGACCGTGCTCGGGGAGTGTGGCCCCTGCGCGGCTCGGATCCCGACGGCCGCCGCCGCCATCAGCACGAGAGCCGCGAGCACGACGGCGATCCAGCGGCGAGTCACCCGCACAGGTTAGGCGGTGGGGGTGCGACGACCCGGGCCCTGCACGCCCCGCGTGCTCGCCCCGGCCCGGTTTGCTCGCCTCAGACCGCTTCGGCGGGCGCGAAGAGCGGTCCGAAGCGAGCAAAGCGGCCGGGCCGGAGCACGGGCGGGACGCGTCAGAGGATCGGCAGGTCGAGGCCGAGGACGCCCAGCACGGTGACCGCCGCGAGGATCAGGCAGACGACGCCGCCGATCCGGCGGATGAGGACGACCGGCAGGTAGCGCAGCAGCGTCCGGCCGAGCAGTGCGGCGAGGCCGGAGACCAGCGCGAGCGCGGCGAACGCGCCCAGTCCGATGCTGACCGGTTCGTCGTACTTCACGACAAGGCCGGCCGTGAACAGCTGGCTCAAGTCGCCCCACTCGGCGAGGAAGAGGACGAGGAAGCTCGTGGTGACGGCCCGCAGGCCGGTGGCGCCGGGTCGGGCCTTGGCCTCGAACTCGTGCTCCGCCTCGGCCTCCTCCTGCTTGGCCTTCGCGGCACCGCGCAGCAGCATGATCCCGCCGACGAGGAAGAGCGCGGCGACGAGGATCTCGACCGGTGTGCGGGGGAGGCGCCCGATGAAACCACCGAGGGTCACGGCCACCAGGGTCTGGATCAGGAAGGCCGACGCGACCCCGATCCAGACCAGCAGCGGGCGGTAGCGCGTCGCGAGGACCAGGGTGGCGATGAAGGTCTTGTCCGGCAGCTCGACCACGAAGATCGTGGTGAAGGCCGTGAGCAGCAGGGCGAGATCCATGTCCCGCGAAGCCTAACGGGTGCGGCCCAGCGCCTTGAGAGCGACCGCGAGGTGGCCGCGGCGCGCCCGGCCCCGGCGTGTGGGTGGCCCGAGCAATACGCTCGGGCCTGTGAACCTGTCTGCCGGAACCGCCGGGACCCTGGCGGTCGTCGCCTGCGTCGTGGCGGTGCTGGCGCTGCTCATGGGGGTCGGGGCGCAGCTGCGGCTGACCCGGGTGAAGCGTCGCTACCGCGTCCTGTGGGGCGACGGCACCGCCGACGTCGCCACCGTGCTGGCCCGGCAGGACGACCGGATGACCGCGCTCGCCACGAGGGTCGACGGGCTGCGCCGCGAGGTCGTCAGCGGCAGGGACGACGTGCGCCAGAGCCTGCGGCACGTGGCCGTCGTGCGGTATGACGCCTTCGGCGACATGGGCGGCCGGCTCTCCTTCTCGGCAGCGATCATCGACGACGGCGGCGACGGGATCGTGCTGTCCTCGATCCACGGCCGCGGCGAGTCGCGCACCTACGCCAAGGGCGTCGTCCGGGGCGACAGCGACGTCACGCTGACACCCGAGGAGCAGCAGGCGCTCGCGGCGGCACGCACCGGCAACGACAGCGAGGGATGACGATGACGGCAGCGACAGCACCCGCGACACCGACGGCACGGCGATACGGTTTCCTCGGGCCGGCAGGGACGTTCACCGAGATGGCGCTGCGCAGCCGACCCGAGTCGGAGGGTGCCGAGTCCGTGGCCTTCGCGTCGGTGGACCTGGCGCTCACGGCGGTGCGCGACGGCGAGGTCGACGGCGCGATGGTGCCGATCGAGAACTCGGTCGAGGGCGGGGTGAGCGCCACCCTCGACGCGCTCACCCGGTCGGAGGGGCTGGTCATCGTCGGTGAGGCCCTGGTGCCGATCACGTTCGTGCTCGCCGCCCCCGCCGGCACCACGCTCGAGCAGGTGCGCCGGATCGGCACCCACCCGCACGCGTGGGCCCAGGTGCGTGGGTGGGTCGCGCAGCACCTGCCGGACGGACGGCACTTGGCACGATAAGCGGCACCGGCTCGTCATACCTCATATGATCTGACCAGAAACCGCCGAACCTGGACGATCTGTCCCAGAGGAG
>NZ_VOHR01000453.1 GCF_009192725.1 Segeticoccus rhizosphaerae
GCCGGCGCGTCCGCGTCCACGATGGTGGCCGCCGGGACCTGGTCGGCCCTGACCACGCCGGAGCCGGCGCGAGCGGTGGCCTACGCGGTCATGGGGCTGATGGCAGCGCGCCTCGCCTGGTTGATGCGACCGGCGCGCTCGAGGCGACGCGACGCGCCATACCTCGTCCTGCCCGGAGTCCTCGCCGTCCTGCTGCTGCTCGCCTGCGGATTCGGGGAGCACCCGGTCTGGATCGGGGCGGCGCTGCTGCTGGCTCCCGTGGTGGCCCTGCACGCCGCCGTGGTGAGGCGGCCCCGCACCGAGTCGGGGACCGACGTGGTGGTCGGCGCCGGTCTCACCCGTAGGAAATGATCGTGGGGTTTGCGACAGCCCGCTGTCGCAAACCCCACGATCACTCCCCACGTCGGGCCGGCGAGCCGTTCAGTCGGACCAGCGAAACAGCCGGGAGGCCAGCAGCGTGGCCACGGCGCCCCACACGAGGAGCACCACCACAGGGACGAGGTCCAGCCGGCCCTGGGTGAAGGCCGTGCGCAACCCGTCGCCGAGGGCGCTGGAGGGCAGGAACGCGAGGATGGTCGACGCGGCGCCGGAGAGCTGGTCGCGGGGGAGGATCACGCCGCCGAGCCCGAGCAGCAGGATCCACAGCAGGTTCGCGACGGCGAGGACGCCCTCTGCGCGCACCGTCCCGGCGAGCAGGAGGGCCAGGGCCACCCAGGTCCAGGTGCCCAGCAGCCCGATGAGCAGCGCCGGGAGGACACCCACCCAGTGCGGCTCCCAGCCCAGACCGAGGCCGATCACACCGATGACCACCACCTGCAGCGCCTCGACCACCAGGACCGCGAGTGCCTTGGCCACCAGCAAGCCGGACCGGCCGAGCGGAGAGACCCCGAGCAGCCGCAGGACGCCGTAGCGGCGGTCGAACCCGGTCGCGATCGCCTGTCCGGTGAACGCCGTGGAGAGGATCCCGAGCGCGATCACGCCCGGCACGGCCAGGTCGACGCGGCGACCGGCGCCGAGCGACGGGACCGACGAGAGGGTGAGCGCGACCAACGCCAGGCACGGCAGCACGAGGGAGACGAGCAGCTGCTCGCCGTTGCGCAGCAGGGTCCCCGCCTCGAACCGCGCCTGGGCCAGCACCCGGTCGCGGGCCGGCGCGGCGACCATCGACTTGTCGGGGGCTGTGGGCGCCGCGGTCATCGGTCGCCCTCCCCGGTCAGGTCGAAGTAGAGGTCCTCCAGCGAGCACGCGGCGGTCAGCTCGCGAAGCGAACCGGCCCCGACGACCCTCCCTGCGCTGACGATCACGACATGGTCCGCCAGCCGCTCGGCCTCCGCGAAGGAGTGCGTGGTGACGACCACCGCGCAGCCGGAGTCGCGGGTCTCGCGCACCAGGTCCCACACGTCGCGGCGGGCGTGCGGATCCAGGCCGGCCGTGGGCTCGTCCAGGAAGGCCACCTCGGGTCGGCCGATGAGCGCTGCCGCGAGGGCGACGCGCTGCTTCTGGCCGCCGGAGAGGCGTCGCACCGTGGTCCGGTCGAAGTCGGCGATGCCGAGACGCTCGACCAGAGGCTCGAGGGGCAGCGGCGCGGCATACATCTGGCTCAGGTGGCGCAACAGGCGCAGGGGGCGGCTCCCGGTGGGCAGCCCGCCGTCCTGCAGCATCACACCCACCCTGGCGCGGTGGTCGGCGCCGGCTCCCCAGGGGTCCTCGCCGAGCACGCGCACCTCTCCGGTGTCCGCGCGGCGCAGTCCCTCGGCGCACTCGATGGTCGTGGTCTTGCCCGCACCGTTGGGGCCGAGGACCGCTGTGACACGCCCCGGCTGCGCCGACCAGGTCATTCCGTCCACGGCCGCCACGCGACCGAAGCGCTTGGCGAGGTTGCGCAGGCGCACGGCATCGGTCACGACCACCGAGTCTAGGCAGCCGCCCTGAGCGCT
The DNA here is from genome assembly GCF_009192725.1 of Segeticoccus rhizosphaerae. Lineage (GTDB taxonomy): Bacteria > Actinomycetota > Actinomycetes > Actinomycetales > Dermatophilaceae > Segeticoccus > Segeticoccus rhizosphaerae. The sequence continues at coordinate 1,938 of NZ_VOHR01000453.1, forward strand.
TCCGACCGCGGTGGGCCGCCTCGCGCGGGGGGCGGGTGAGAGTATGACGAGGATCACGTCCGGGCGGCCGTCAGGTTAGGTGAGCCTTTCTGGAGGTCTCGGGGGAATTACGTCACACTGGTGTGGTGTTTATCGAAGAGATGGAAGCGAGCACCCGACAGCGGGTGCTGCGCGTCGTCTCCGAGGAGGGCCCGATCACCGCAGCCGGACTGGCCGAGCACCTGCAGCTGACCCCTGCCGCGGTGCGACGGCACCTCGACGCCCTCGTCGAGGACGGCACGCTGGACGGCGCGAGCCACGGCACGGGCGTCGGCACCCAGCCCCTGCTCGATCTCCAGGGAGTAGGTGACGGTGCGGCCGGGCCGGGTCGAGTCCTTCCT
>NZ_VOHR01000454.1 GCF_009192725.1 Segeticoccus rhizosphaerae
GGCACGGACCCCTCCCGCATCGATGCCGCCCTCGCGGACGTCGAGCACGCCGTGGGCGAGCGCGTCACCGCGGGCCGCTGACCGTGCGCCGTGGGGTCAGGGCCGGGATCGACGTGGGCAGTGTCCGCGTCGGTCTGGCGACCTGCGACCCCGACGGCATGCTGGCATCGCCGGTGGCCACCCTGCCGCGGGACATGGAGGGACGGACCGACCAGCGCGAGATCGAGCGCTACGTCCGTGCGCACGAGGTGGTCGAGGTCGTGGTGGGACTGCCCCTGTCGCTGTCCGGCGCCGAGGGTCCGGCCGCCGCCGGGGCGCGCGACTACGCGCTCGCGCTGCACCACCTGCTTCGCGACACACCGATCCGGTTGGTGGACGAACGGCTCACGACCGTCGATGCTCATCGTCAGATGAGAGGAAGTGGTGTGGCCGGACGTCGCCAGCGCGCCCGCGTCGACCAGGCCGCGGCGGTCCTGATCCTGCAGGCCGCGCTTGACTCCGAGCGCGCCACGGGTCAACCTGCAGGGGTGCTCGTGGGGGGCCGCAAACCTCGAGCCAGACGTGCTCGGGCAGACAACGAAGGTCAGCGCTGATGACAGACCCGCGACTCGAGGACTCCATCTTCGGTGGCGAGAGCCAGCCCGGTGAGGGGCCAGCCGACGGCACCGACGACCCGGGTCACGCGGTGGCTGACGATCGCGACGACGGCTTCCGTCCCGACGCCGAGGCGGCGCCGGTGGAGGACGACCCCGAATCGGTGACCGGTGGAGCGCCGCGCCGCCGTCGGCGCTGGATCGCGATCCTGGTGGCCCTCGCCCTCGTGGTCGCCGGCGGTGTGGTGGCGGTGCAGGCCATCCGTCCGATCGTCGACTCGATCACCCACCGCGCGCCGGATGACTACGCCGGTGAGGGCACCGGGCAGGTCTCCATCGTGATCAAGCCCGGTGAGAGCGGCAGCCAGATCGCCAACACGCTGCAGCGCGCCGGCGTGATCAAGAGCGTCGACTCCTTCAACGACGAGGCCGCGGCGGAGCCGGAGTTCGCCTCCATCGCGCCGGGCACCTACCAACTCAAGAAGCACATGAGCGCCAAGTCGGCCCTGACCCTGCTGCTCGACCCGTCCAGCAGGGCGGTGACGAAGGTGACGCTGCCCGAAGGGATGTGGAAGAGCGAGATCTTCGCCAAGCTGTCGAAGCAGACGGGGGTGCCGCTCTCGGACTACAAGAAGGTCACTCCCGTGAGCGCCGGGCTACCCAAGCAGGCGAAGGGCAACTTCGAGGGCTACCTCTTCCCCGCGACCTACTCCTTCTCGCCGGGCACCCCGGCCACCCAGCAGGTCCGGACGATGGTCACCAAGGCGGTCAGCGAGCTGAAGGAGCTCGACATCCAGCCGGCCGACTACCAGCGAACGCTGACCATCGCGAGCATCGTGGAGGGGGAGGCGAAGGCCAAGACCGACCGCCCGAAGGTGGCCAGGGTGATCCTCAACCGGGTGCAGGCGGGCATGAAGCTGCAGATGGACTCCACGGTGCACTACATCGCCCAGCGTCGAGGCGCTGCGGGGACCTCCGACAAGGAGCGCAACAGCAAGAGCCGCTACAACACCTATCGCTACAAGGGGCTGCCGCCCGGGCCGATCAACAACCCGGGTGCCGCGTCCATCGAGGCGGCCGCGCACCCGGCCAAGGGCAAGTGGCTCTACTTCGTGGCCGTGAACCCGGTGACGGGGGAGACGCGGTTCGCCGAGACCTACGCCGAGCAGCAACACAACGAGGAGCTGTTCCACCAGTGGTGTCGGGCGCACAAGAGTCAGTGCTGAGCGGAGACGACAGCGCGAGGACACGAGCGCAGCGAGGCAGCCGGCACGAGCGCCGAGGAACGCGACCAGCTGCGTGGAACCGGGCGGCGGTTCTCGGTTCGCCGATCGCGCACTCCCTCTCGCCGGCGCTGCACGCGGCCGCCTACCGCTCGCTCGGGCTGGACGGCTGGTCCTACGGCGCCCACGACGTGGCCGCTGCAGCCCTGCCGAGCTTCGTCGAGGCGTTGGACGGCTCCTGGGTCGGCCTCTCACTCACCATGCCGCTCAAGGAGGTGGCCCTGGACGTCGCCGACGAGGTGTCGGAGCTGGTGCGCGACCTGGGTGTGGCGAACACCCTCGTGCGCCGTCCGGAACGGGGGTGGCGCGCCGACAACACCGACGTGTATGGCGTGACCCGCGCCCTGCAGGACGCCGGCTGGTCGAGCGCGGCGGCGCCGAACGTGCCGGCGGTGGTCATCGGGTCGGGCGCCACCGCGCGATCGGTGCT
>NZ_VOHR01000455.1 GCF_009192725.1 Segeticoccus rhizosphaerae
CCGGCCGCCTCCCGCTCGACCTCGACCAGGCGGGTCGCCCGCTGCGCGTCGATCGCCGCGCCGACCAGGCCGGCGAAGAGCGGGTGGGCGCGGTGCGGCCGCGAGAGGAACTCCGGGTGGGCCTGGGTGGAGACGTAGTAGGGGTGCACGTCAGCGGGCAGCTCGACGAACTCGACGAGCTCGCGGTCCGGCGACAGGCCGGAGAACACCAGGCCGGCTTCCTCCAGCCTCGTGCGAAAGGCGTTGTTGACCTCGTAGCGGTGCCGGTGTCGCTCACTGACCTCGGTCGTGCCGTAGGCCTCCGCAATGACCGAGCCGGGAAGGAGGCGTGCCGGGTAGGCCCCCAGCCGCATCGTGCCCCCCAGATCGCCCGCGCCCTCGACGAACGCCTTCTGCTCCTCCATCGTCGCGATGACCGGGTCCGACGTGTCCGGATCGAACTCGGTCGAGGACGCGTCGGCGATGCCGGCCACGTTGCGGGCGTATTCGATCACCATGCACTGCAGCCCGAGGCAGATCCCCAGGGTCGGCACCTCGCGCTCCCGAGCCCAGCGCAGGGCGCCGAGCTTCCCCTCGATCCCCCGCACCCCGAACCCGCCCGGGACCAGGACGGCGTCGACCCCGCCGAGTGCCTTCTGGGCACCGGCCTCGGTCTGGCAGTCGTCGCTGGCGACCCAGCGGATGCGCGTTTTGGCGTCATGGTGGAACCCGCCCGCACGCAACGCCTCCGTCACCGACAGGTACGCGTCCGGCAGGTCGATGTACTTGCCGACGAGCGCGATCTCGACCTCGTGCTCGGGGTTGTGCACCCGGCGCAGCAGGTCGTCCCAGTCGTCCCAGTCGACGTCCTTGAAGGGCAGTCCCAGACGCCGGATGACGTAGGCGTCGAGCCGCTCGGTGTGCAGCACCTTCGGGATGTCGTAGATGCTCGGCGCGTCGACGCAGCTGGCGACCGCCTCGACCTCGACGTCGCACATCGAGCTGATCTTGTGCTTGATGCTCCTGGGGATCTCACGGTCGGCGCGCAGCACGAGGCCGTCCGGCTGGATGCCGACCTGGCGCAGGGCCGCCACGGAGTGCTGCGTGGGCTTGGTCTTGAGCTCCCCGCTGGGCGCGAGGTAGGGCACCAGGGAGACGTGCAGGAAGAAGACGTGGTCGCGCCCGACGTCCTGGCGGACCTGCCGCGCGGCCTCGAGGAAGGGCAGCGACTCGATGTCACCCACCGTGCCGCCGATCTCGGTAATGATGATGTCCGGCACGTCCGCGGCGTCGGCCACGTCCAGCCGGTCCGCCTCGGCCCGCATCCGGGCCTTGATCTCGTTGGTGATGTGCGGGATCACCTGCACGGTGTCGCCGAGGTACTCGCCGCGGCGCTCCTTGGCGATCACGTCGCTGTAGACCTGACCGGTGGTCACGTTGGACCGGCCGGACAGCGGCACGTCGAGGAACCGCTCGTAGTGCCCGATGTCGAGGTCGGTCTCGGCCCCGTCGTCGGTGACGAAGACCTCCCCGTGCTGGAACGGGTTCATCGTCCCGGGGTCGACGTTGAGGTAGGGGTCCAGCTTCTGCATCGTCACCTGGAGACCGCGAGCGCGGAGCAGGTGACCGAGGCTGGAGGCCGTGAGGCCCTTGCCGAGCGAAGAGGCGACGCCTCCGGTCACGAAGATGTGTTTCGTCTGCTTCACCACGGGCTTTGACTCTACGTCATCGAGACCAGCTCGGCGTACCAACCCCGCCACTCGCGCGTCATGTCCTCGACATCGGGCAGGTGGGCTGCAGCCTCGCGAGCCCTTCGGGACCCCGCGGTCCGCAGCCCGGGATCGGCCAACAGCTCGCGCGTCGCCTCGGCGAGGGCCGCCACATCCCCCGGCGGCACCGTCGTGCCCACCCCGGCCACCAGGTCCCGCAGGCCGCCCACATCGGTGGTCACGACGGGAGTGCCCGCCGCCATCGCCTCCTGCACGACAAGAGCCCGGGCCTCCCAGCGGCTGGGGAGCACGAAGACCTCGGCGGCCCGGAGCCACTGCTCGACGACGTCGCTGCGTCCCACCAGGTGCACCGGCGCGCCGGCCGCGGCAGCCCGGTCGCGCAGCTGCACCGTCAGCGACGTGTCCCCGGAGCCGACCACGACCCAGCTGCACCTGCCGGACAGCCGGGCCGCGGCGTCCACCAGGACGGGCAGGTCCTTCTGCGGAGCCACCCGCGAGACGGTCAGCACCAAGGGCAGATCGGCGTCTGCCACCACGCCCGCGGCACGCAGCAGCCTCACGCGCTCGACCCGCCGCTCGGCCGCGTCGGCCGG
>NZ_VOHR01000456.1 GCF_009192725.1 Segeticoccus rhizosphaerae
GACGGCGCCCTGGAGGCGCTGCGCGACGAGCTGGTGCAGCGCGTGCGGTCGGAGGTCGGCGCGGTGGCGGCGTTGCGGCAGGTCGACGTGGTGGCGGCCCTGCCCAAGACCCGGTCGGGCAAGATCCTGCGCAAGACGATGCGCCAGATCGCCGACGGCGACGCGGCCACGGTGCCGAGCACCATCGAGGACCCGGCCGTGCTCGAGGACCTGCGCCCGGTGCTGCGCCGCCCCTGAGCTCACCTTCCCCACGAGCGAGGGGGAGTCGCGGTGGCAGAGCGCGGGGTGGGGCCGAGGCCGGCTCAGCGCAGGGCCGGGTCGGCCTCGTGGATCACGGCGGACATGAACGCCATGGTGTCCTGGCGACGCCGCGCGGGGTCGTCGGCGTAGGCGGCGGTCGGGCCGGGACCCTCACGGATCGCGAGCGCCTCCTCCAGGATCGGTCGCCACTGCGCGTCCATGTGGTCCAGGGCGTGCCGTCCGGCCACGCTCTTGGAGGCCATCTCTCCCGTCTCGAGCCGGTGGCGGAGCCGGGCCGTGCCGAGCACACCCCACGCGGTGGCCTCGGGCACCGCGGACTCCTGCGGGTGGACCGCCATCGACTCAACCTGCCCGCGCCAGTAGGTCGTCAGGTGTTCGATCGTGTAGGCCCGCAGCGCCGTGTCGTCGGTGTGGATGTCCACGGTCGACAGGTCGGGGCCGAAGACGGTGATGCCGTGGCGGGCCAGCTCGTGCCAGGTGGCGAGGATGATGTCGGGGTGGTTGCTCACCGTGAACAGCCCGGCGCTGGTGCCGGGGACAGCCGGACATACGCCGGGGGGCGACGCCAGGTCGGAGGCCAGCACGTAGAAGCCGTCGAAGTGGGTGCCGGGATGTGCCGTCTCGAGCTCGGTGTGAATGGCGTGCAGCACCGCTACGTCCGCCGCGTCGGGCCGTCGGCTGGTCGTGGCGACGAAGTCGATGTCGCTGCCGTCGAAGAACTCCCCGAAGCCGAGCGACCCGTGCAGGTAGAGCCCGGTGAGGAAGCCCGGCAACCGGTCCTGCAGCAGGTCCACGGCGGTCGACGTGATGCCACGGACGACCGTGGGCAGGCTGTCGGCGGGAGCAGTGACCATGCGCTTCACCGTATCCGGTGGCCAGCCTGCTCCGGCGGCGCCCCGGTGCCGTCCGCCTCGGTACCCCGCGCGGCCCCGTCCGAGGTGGTCCTGTGTGACATCGCCACCGATCAGTGACCCGTGAGCAGGGACAGGGCGCGTCCGAGGCGGGCCGGGCGTCCGGTGAGGCGCTCCTCGTGGTCCGCGAGACCCGCGAGGCGCAGTCCCGCGTTGATGCCGAGCCACCGCAGCGGCTCCGGTTCCCAGGCGCGGGAGCGGTGGTCGACCCAGGGCAGCGAGGTCAGGCTGGTATGCCGTCCGGTCACCAGGTCGGCCAGCGTGCGCCCGGCGAGGTTGGTCGTGGCCACGCCGTCGCCGACGTAGCCCCCCGCCCAGGCGAGTCCGGTCGCCGGGTCGTGGCCGACGCTGGGGTGCCAGTCGCGGGCGATGCCGAGCGGACCGCCCCAGGCATGGGTGAAGCGCGCTCCTCCGAGCGCCGGGAGCATCTCGCGCAACGCCGTGCGCAGCGTCTCGAAGACCGCGGCGTCGCCGTCGAACTCGGGGCGGATGCCGGAGCCGAAGTGGTAGGGCGCACCGCGGCCGCCGAAGACCAGCCGGTCGTCCACCGACCGCTGGCCGTAGACGATGACGTGGCGGTGCTCGCTGAACGTCTCGCGCTCGGCCAGCCCGATCTCGGCCCAGGTCGTCTCGGGCAACGGCTCGGTCGCGACGATGAGGGAGTAGACCGGGGCGATGGTGCGCCGGTGGCGGGGCAGCCGGGAGGTCCACGCCTCCGTGGCCCGGATGACGTGTCGTGCACGGACCACCGGCCCCTGCACGGTCTCGACCCGGCCGGGCGAGATCCGTGCGACCGGGGTGTGCTCCCGGATCGTGCCGCCACGATCCTCCACCGCGCTCGCGAGGTCGCGGGCGAGCCGGTAGGGGTGCACGCGGGCGCAGTGCGGGTTGTAGGTCGCTCCGAGCAGTCCGGTCACGGCGAGGCGCTCGCGAGCGGCGTCCGCCTCCAGCCAGGTCGTTCCCAGACCCCAGTGCTGTGCCTCGGCGACCTCCTCCCGGGCCCGTGCGGCCTGTGCCCTGCCGCGGGCGACGACCACGGTGCCACCTTGGCGGAAGCCGCAGTCGATGCCCTCGTCCGCGGCCACCCGGCCGACCTCGGTCACGCTCTCCCGGAGGGCGGCGTGCTGG
>NZ_VOHR01000457.1 GCF_009192725.1 Segeticoccus rhizosphaerae
ACCGCCGCGATGGGGGCCGGCGGCCTGCTCGTGGCGGACCTGCTGCACGCCACCGGGGGCATCGGCTCGATGACGGCGCTCGGGCTCGCCTGTGCCGCCATGGGTTTCGTGGGCCGCCTGGTGGCCCTGCGGATGGGTGCGCCGGCGCTCGTGCTGGTGATCCCGGCCATCTCGCCGCTGTTGCCGGGTCTGCGCATCTTCCGTGGCATGTACGAACTCGTCTCGGGGTCGGTGGTCGGCCACGGCGAGGCGCTCGCGACCACCGGTGTCACGACCCTGCTCGGGGCCTCGGCGACCGCGCTGGCCATCGTGACGGGGCTCGTCTTCGGCGACGTGGTGGCGGCCCCGTTCGATCGCCGTATCGTGAGGCGCCGGCGTGCACGGCGTCGGTGACGCGGCCCTCGCGTCGGTGGGCCGCGGAACGGTGATGAGATGGGGAGGCGCCGCGACGTGATGAGCACGACACGCCCCACGTTTGGCGATCGGGGCATCATCACGTAACGTTTTGGTCACGCCCTTCGATGTTAAGGGCGTTCCGGTCGGGGCCGGAGCAGCAGTTCCAACTCCATACCGACCAAACTCACATCACGTGTGTGTCCGCAGCGCCAAACCTCGTCGGCGGACACCTTCCGGGACGTCCGGGCACAGACGAGGGTGGGGGACCCACCAGTGGCGCAGCACTGCTGCGCCTAGGGGTGAAGCCGGCGGAGCCGGCCGGGCACCTGACAGCCCGAACCCGACAGCTCACCTCACCGGCGCCCGTCAGGAAGGAAAACCTCCCCCTCATGCGCTACACCCCTAAGCACGCTGCGCCCAAGAGCGGCAGCACCACTCGTCGCGTCGCGGGCGTTGCCCTCGTCGGCGCCGCCACCACCGTCGCCGGCATGGGCTTCGGCGCCGGCGCGGCCCACGCCTCCGGCGTCTGGGACCGTGTCGCTGCCTGCGAGAGCGGTGGCAACTGGTCGATCAACACCGGCAACGGCTTCTACGGCGGCCTTCAGTTCACCAGCAGCACGTGGCTGGGCTACGGCGGCGGCGCCTACGCGTCTCGCGCCGACCTGGCGTCCAAGTCCGCGCAGATCGCCGTGGCCCAGAAGGTCCTCGCCAGCCAGGGCCCCGGGGCCTGGCCGGTCTGCTCGGTCCAGGCGGGTCTGTCCGGCTCCAACGGTGGCTACAGCGCCCCGGCGCCGTCCACGGACACCTCCTCGCGGAGTGACTCGAGCAGCTCGTCACGCAGCTACGACCGCACCACCCCGCTCGAGGCCTTCAACGGCACCGAGCAGGTGTCGCGTTTCTCCGCCGGTGCCAACGTGCGCTCCGGCCCGAGCACGGCCTACCGTGTGGTGGACTACGCGCCGTCCGGCACCACCGTGAGCGGTGTCTCCAACGGCGCGTGGATCAAGACCTCCAGCGGTCACTACGTGTCCGTCGCCGTGACCCGCGCGGCTGCGCCGGCCCCCGAGGCCGCCCCGGCCCCGAAGGCGGAGTCTCCCAAGGTCAACAAGAACGACGTCAAGGAGATCACCGTCCGCAAGGGTGACACCCTCGGCGAGATCGCCGAGATGCACGACGTCAAGGGTGGCTGGAAGGCCATCTTCAAGCTCAACAAGGGTGACATCGACGACCCGAACCTGATCTTCGTGGGCCAGGAGATCAACCTGCCCAAGTGATCACCCTTGGGTGAGACCTCCCTGCAAGAGCCCCGCGGCGCACGGCGCGCCGCGGGGTTTTTGCGTGCCCGAGCATGGCCCGGCACGGCACACCTGACCGGCCCCGGAGGGCCGGATCCGACGCGACGGCGGGATCTGCGCGCAGATGTGTCAGAAGTGACGCATGTGTCGGCGTGTCGTCCATGGGTTTTAAGGGACCTGAGATATAGGAGGGGCTTGTCAAGCAGCGTGACCTTCCCGTAATGTGCGGCGTCGCACGCCCTCCGTCGCAGGAGTGCGGGCGCCCGGTCGGGGCCGGAGTGCAGGCGCAGGACCCTCAACTCCATAGCAGCTCCCATGACCCACAGCGCGTGCGTGGCCCGCAGCACCGAACCTCGTCGGCGGCCACCTCACCGGAAATCCGGGCACAGACGAGGGTGGGGGACCCATCTTCGACGCGGCAGCCGGTCGCGCCTCGGGGTGAAGCCGGTATGCCGGCCGGGCACCTTCCAGCCCGAACCCGACAGCTGACCCCACAGGCGCCGACGGAAGGAACCACGCCTCATGCGTCCCACCACACCCCTGCGCCCATCCAGACCAGGCGCGACCCGCCGGCGGCTGGCCGGCGTCGCCCTGGCCGGGGCGGC
>NZ_VOHR01000458.1 GCF_009192725.1 Segeticoccus rhizosphaerae
GACCAGCAGCCGGACGCCGACTCGAGCGCCACCGCCGACATCTCCGGCGACGAGCCGGGCGGGACCGAGGCAGGGGACGGGCAGGTAGCCGCGGGCGCGACCCGCCGGCCCAGCTTCTGGGGCGCGATCATCAGCGTGGCGCTGCCCGTCCTGCTGATGCTGGTCAAGGCGGTCGGGGACCTCACCCTTGACGAGGGCACAGGCGGCCGGGACTTCGTGGACTTCATCGGTGAGCCGTCGGTCGCGCTGCTCGCCGGCGTGCTGGTGGCGATGCTGGCCGTGGGCCGGGCGTCCGGGATGCCCCGGGCCAAGATCCACCAGTCGCTCGGATCCGGGCTGCCGGGTGTCGCCTCGATCATGCTGATCGTGGCCGCGGGCGGCGGGTTCAAGACGGTGCTGTCCGACTCGGGCGTGTCCGAGGTCATCGCGGGCTACGCCAAGGACTCCCACATGTCGGTGCTGCTGCTCGGGTGGCTGGTAGCCGTAGCGATCCGGCTGGCAACCGGCTCGGCGACCGTGGCGACGGTCACAGCCGCGGGCATCGTGGAGCCACTGGGGCAGACGCTCGACCAGCCGCACCTTGCGCTGCTCGTGCTCGCCGTCGGGGCGGGTTCGCTCTTCTTCAGCCACGTCAACGATGCCGGGTTCTGGCTGGTGAAGGAGTACTTCGGACTCACCGTGTGGCAGACCATCAAGTCCTGGTCGGTCATGGAGACGGTGATCTCGGTGGTCGCGCTGATCTGCGTCCTGATCATCGGCACGATCATCTAGCCCCACCCGACGTCGAGGTGGCCGGGACGGCACTCCGCAGGAGCGCGGTCGTCACGTGTGACCCGAGAGCGCGGTAGGCCTCGAACTCATCGGCGTCGTAGAGTTGCTGCACGGTGCTGTCGATCGGGAACGTGGGGTGCGCCTGGCGGTAGGCCTGCACGTCCCACGGCGCGTCGTCCGGGACGGCGAGCTTGCCGTAGACGAGGTGGTGGGGGTTCCCCGGATCATCCGGATAGCAGAACGTGCCGAGCACCGTTGCGGTTTGGCTCAGTCCGTCCGGCGACGGGGAGATCGCACGCGGGTCGATGTCGACCTGCACACCGCAGTCGGTGCGCGCCAGGGCCACCGCCTGACCGAGGGTGTCGTAGCGTCCGGCCCCGTCGGCCGAGGCGTCGAGCACGATGACCAGGTCGGGGCGCCGGCGCAGGGCCTCCACCAGACCGAGGTTCTCGTAGTGTCCGCCGTCGGTGACGTAGAGCCAGCGACCGTTCAGGTGCATGCGACCGAATGCCTCGGCGAACAGCCGGGTGAGGTCCGGCTGCCGGAGCCGGCGCACGGCCTCGTCGCGCAGCCTCCCGGGCAGCGAATCGCTGGCGCGGTCGTCGGCAGCGTCCCCGGCGTGAGCGTGCAGCCACCACGGCGGACGGACCCAGAGGCCGAGGCGCACGTTGGCCAGCGTGAACAGCAGCCGGTGGGACAGTCGGGTCATCTTGCCCATCACGGGGGAGACCGCCGCACCGCTGACCGCGACCGCATCGAAGAGCGTGAACAGGTCGCGGTCGCGGACCGAGCCGTGGTGCTCTCTGCGCTCGAACGTCCGCGTGTCGATCCGGTGGCGGCTGACCGCGTCGGAGGCACAGGACGCCGCGGTGCTCAGACCGACGTCGGCGGGGGTGAAGGTGAACGACACGGCCCTGCGGCCCGGGGGCAGGCTGCCGGTCTCGGTGCAGTTGGCCGCCGCGCAGACCACCAGCTCGGGGCCCGTGTCCTTCAGGCTGGACAACGGGGTCGCGGCGGCGGCGCGGACTCCTGCCGGGCCGCCCCGCACGACCGCGTAGGCGGCCGCCAGCCGGTCGCGGTAGAACCCGTGCAGGGAGGTCTCGTTGACGTCCACGAACAGCTTGATCGCGAGGAGCAGCAGCAGCGCGTAGCCGGTCATGGCCGGTGGCGAGCTCCACAGCGGGTCGGAGAGCAGCGGGGCGGCGTTGGCAGCGCCGACCCACCGCAGGAAGAGCAGGCCGAACACGGTGACCACCAGGGCGGCCCCGACCCAGGGCAGCAGCTGATGCCTCAGCCAGTCGGCGGCCCTGCCGACGGTCGCGCCGATCAGGCTGCTACGACGCAGATCTCGCTCGACCACCTGCACCCGGCCGAACACGGTCCGCGCCATCAGCGCGAGCGCCGACACGAAGGCCGCCAGGCCGCCGAACCGCTGTCCGTTGCCCCGACCGCTCGCGCCGTTCGCCGACGCCATCGCGGCGTCGCCGGCCCCCG
>NZ_VOHR01000459.1 GCF_009192725.1 Segeticoccus rhizosphaerae
CGAACGCCGCCGGGTCTCCCCGGCGGTGCGGGCGGCTCTGCGGCAGACCGCCTGGGCACTGGCCCGGATCGAGGCCGGCCACTACGGCACCTGCACGGTCTGCGGCGCCGCGATCGACACCGACCGATTGCGGGCCTGCCCCACCGTCGGCACCTGCCGGGCCTGCGACCACCCGGCGCAGCGTCACTGCCGGTGAGCCGGTCAGCTGGTGGCGGTCAGCAGCCGCAGCGCGTGCGGTGCGAGGGTGAGCACCTCCTGCGAGCGGTGGGTCCTGGCTGCTCCTGACGGGTCGGCGCCGGTGGGGTGGGTGGTGTCCAGGCAGTCGCTCCAGCACCGGCCGTAGTCGGCGCCGGGGAGGGTGAACGCCTGCTCCTGGCCGGTGGGGTTGACCATCAGCAGGAAGGAATCGTCGCGGATCCGGTGGCCCTGGGCGTCGGCCTCGGGGATGCCGGCGCCGTTGAGGAACACGCTCAGGGCGTGGGCGTGCCCGGAGGTCCACTCCTGGTCGGCCATCGGCTCCCCGGCCGGGGTCAGCCAGGCAATGTCCTCCGCGCCGGTGCCGCGCACCGGCCGGCCCTGGAAGAACCGGCGCCGGCGAAACACCGGGTGCTCCCGGCGCAGCCGGACCAGCCGGGAGGTGAACTGGGTGAGGTCGGTGAACCGCGCCGCGCGGTCCCAGTCCACCCAGGAGATCGGGTTGTCCTGGCAGTAGGCGTTGTTGTTCCGCCCTGGGTGCGGCCCAGCTCATCCCCGGCCAGCAGCATCGGCACCCCCTGGGACAGCAGCAGCGTAGCCAGCAGGTTGCGCACCTGCCGGGCCCGCAGCGCCAGCACCTGCGCATCGCGGGTGGGGCCCTCGGCCCCGCAGTTCCAGGAGCGGTTGTCGTCGCTGCCGTCGCGGTTGTCCTCGCCGTTGGCCTGGTTGTGCTTGCCGTTGTAGGAGACCAGGTCGGCCAGGGTGAACCCGTCGTGGGCGGTGACGAAGTTGACCGAGGCGTACGGGCGCCGGCCGCTGGACTCGTACAGGTCACTGGAGCCGGTCAGCCGGGAGGCGAACTCCCCGACCGTGCCCGGCGTGCCCCGCCAGAAGTCCCGCACGGCGTCCCGGTAGCGGCCGTTCCACTCCGTCCACAGCGGCGGAAACCGGCCGACCTGGTACCCGCCGGAACCCACGTCCCACGGCTCGGCGATCAGCTTGCGCTGGGAGATCACCGGGTCCTGCTGGACCAGGTCGAAGAACGCCGCCAGCCGGTCCACGTCGTGGAACTCCCGCGCCAGCGCCGCGGCCAGATCGAACCTGAACCCGTCCACGTGAATCTCGACCGCCCAGTACCGCAGCGAGTCCATGATCAGCTGCAGCGACACCGGGTGCCGCGCGTTGAGGGTGTTACCGGTGCCGGTGTAGTCCATGTAGTAGCGAGGGTCTTCCGCCAGCCGGTAGTAGGTCGGGTTGTCGATCCCCCGGAACGACAGCGTCGGGCCCAGGTGGTTGCCCTCTACCAGCGCTACGAGCAGATGATCGCCTCGAGGCGCTGGCAGGACCTGGCCGCCGCCGGCGCCAACGCGCAGCGGCCACTGTGGGCCTCCACCGGGGTGAAGAACCCCGCCTATCCCGACACCATGTACGTCACCGAGCTGGTCGCGCCGGGCACCGTGAACACGATGCCGCAGGCCACCTTGGAGGCCGTGGCCGACCACGGCCAGGTCCGCGGCGACACGGTCACCGGCACCTACCAGCAGGCCCGTCACGTCCTGCAGGAGCTGGAACAGCTCGGCATCGGCTACACCGAGGTGGTCGACCAGCTCGAGGCCCAGGGCATCGAGAAGTTCACCGACGCCTACACCGCCTGCAGGACAGCATCCACACCGCCGCCACCGAGGCCCAGTCAACCCAGTGAGCAATCGGCCCACTGCTGCGCCCGTGTCGCCCTCAGCGCCCCGATCCACGAGGGCTGGCCGGTCGGTGGGGAGCCCGGGCCCGGCTGGTTGACCCTCGGGCTCGAGGCTCTGGCTCGAGGTCGTGGCTGGTCACGGGCGCATTCGCGGCTGGTGGTGGCGGACCTGTTGGGCGGCGTCTTGGATGAGTTGTGCGGGCAGGCGGGGCTGGGCGGCGCGTCGGCACCGCCGGGCGTAGGCCTGGCTGGCGCCCAGCAGGGCGGCGAGGTCGGCACCGCCCAGCCCCT
>NZ_VOHR01000046.1 GCF_009192725.1 Segeticoccus rhizosphaerae
GTCTCCTGCCTGTGCCGCAGCTGGTGGACCCGACGAACGTTACAACTAGCTTACGTTCGTCACAAGACTGTATGCCGTGCCCGGCTGCCCTCGGCCGCCACGGACCTCGAGGTCACCCACCGCCGCCCCCACGGCGTCCGCCCAGCTGTGCCGTGAGCCCGGCGAGGACGCGGGCCCGGATCGCGGAGCGACTGACCGGGACGTGGACCACCTCGGTGCCCCGCGCCCAGACCCAGACCCACCCCTCCTCGCTCAGCAACCACGAGGCGAAGGCACACCCCGGCTCCGCCACGTCGCTCACCCGAACGTCCAGCGTCCCGCGCAGGCCGCGGGCCAGGGAGTTGAGGACGCCGAGGGGTTGGCCCTCGCCGAGCTCTGCCGCAGCCGCTTCCCGCAGACCGGTCGCGTCGCAGCGAGCGGCGTCGACCAGCGCGAAGGCACGGGCAACCGGAAGTCGCACGGCCGACCGACCGGAGACCTCGTGGTCGGGTGGGACCAGACCCATGACCGCCTCGACCAGGCGGTCCACGCCCAGCCCGGACAGTCGCAGCCCGGGCAGCGCGCGCAGCGAGGTTCCACCGTCGACCGAGAGCAGCTCGCGCCGCAGGCCCACGACCTCTGCCTCGGCGACGGCGAAGACCCCGAGGAGTCCCCGCCTGCCGGCGCAGGTGCGCAGCTCCAGCGCCGTGGTGGCCTGCGCCACCGTCTCCAGCAGACCCACCGTCACCGCGTCCGCGCCCGGCGGCACCGCCCGCTCCGGCCCGTCGGGCTGGGGTCGACCGTGTGCCGTCCCGTGAATCGGCAACGGACGCACCCAGGCCGGGAGGCCGGGCGCCGGCATCGCCTGCCACCAGCGTCGCCACTCGGACTCGCTGATCAACCGGTGGCGCGGCCGCGCGAGCGGTGCAGCTCCCGGCGCCGCCGTGGCCTGTGTCATCAGCCCACCGCCAGGTGCCGCAGCACCATGAGGTGCTCGTCGACGGATCGCGCGTGGGCCTCGAGCAACCCTGCTGCCTGCTCCAGGTCCTCAACGCAGTTTCGGGTCACCCGCACTTCGTCGGCAAGCACCGCCCGGAACGCGTGTGCGGCGGTCGAGTCCCACTGCACGTGCCCCGCCGCGGACAACGACGTGGCATCCGCCCGCAACGACTCGGCCAACCGCAACGCGTGGCGACGCACCTGTCGAACGTCTTCCTGATCTCCCCACATGACGGCAACGTAGGCCGGGCCGGCAGCCCTCGGGAGGGCCCTCGTGGCCGGTGTGGACGCCGCGACGATCGCGAGCTCGGTTGTGGAGTGTGACCCGTCAGAGGAACGCCCGTGAGGTGGCCATCGCCGGTGCAGCGGCCCGGAGGCCGGCCGGAGGGGGAGGTGGCGAGGTCCGGGCAGCGACGTTCAGCCGATGGCGTGCGACGCGCGCTTGCGACCGAGCAGATGGAAGACCCGGCTCATCCCGCGGTAGGGGTCGCGGCGGCTGGCCTCCAACTCGACGACGGCGATGGCGCGCGCCTCCTCGGCGTCCGCGGCGTCCAGGGCCATCCAGTCGGCGAACAGCCACACGCCATACCAGACCAGTGGTTCGACCTGGTGGGAGCGCAGCCGTTGCGACAGCTCCTCCACCGTGTCAGCTCGCGTGTCGACACCGAGGACCCCGCGCTCACCGGACGCCTCGAACGCCGACAAGGCATCCGACCAACGGCGTTCGAGGGCGGGGCGGATGGCCAGCGTCCGCGCGTTGAGGGCCATCACGGACAGCAGGCCCTCCGCGGCCACGCAGTCGCACAACGCAGCGACCAGCGGGCCGGGATCCTCGACATACATCATCACTCCGTGGCACAGCACGGCGTCGAACCGCCGACCGCCCGTCGCCTCGACGGCGTCCTCACCGCGCGCCTGCACCAGCCGGACCCGGCCACGCACCATCGCAGGCTCTCGCGCCAGGCGCTCCCTCGCCTTGGCCAGCATGGCCGGGGACGGGTCGAGCAGGGTGACGTCGTAACCCTCCCGCGCCAGCGGGACGGACTGGTTGCCGGCACCGCCGCCCACGTCCAGCACGGAGGCCGGGGGCGGGGGAAGCTGTTCGGTCAACTGGTGGTGCAGCACGAAGGTGCGGACCCGCCCCTTCACGGACGGATAGGCCTGGTCCACAAAGGTATCGGCGAGGGACGACCATGCGTCGCCACTGCCCGGCTCGTCCCGGCCACGGGTGCTGTCCCGCGGGTCGTCCCCGGCGCCCGACACGGGTCAGGACTCGAACGCTTCGGCGACCTGCCCGCGGTGGTGTGCCTCGTCATACGCGTAGACCGAGCGTCCCTCGATCCACACCCTCTCGGCGCGCGAGAAGACGTCGAGCGGATCGCCCGACCAGACCACGAGGTCCGCATCCTTGCCCTTCTCGATCGAACCGACCCGGTCGTCGAGGCCGAGCATCCGCGCGGGGTTGATCGTGATGGTGCGTAGCGCCTCGTCCCGGTCGAGCCCCTCCTTGACGGCGAGCGACACCTGGTGGACGAGGAAGTCGATCGAGACGACGGGGTGGTCGGTGGTGATCGCGATGGTGACGCCGGCGTCGTGCAGCTTGCCGGGGTTGGCGAGCGAGCGGCGCCGCACCTCCACCTTGGACCGTGACGTGAACAGGGGCCCGATGACCACCGGGATGTCGCGTTCGGCGAGGTAGCTCGTGATGAGGTGGGCCTCGGTGCCGTGGTTGACGACCAGCCGGTAGCCGAACTCCTCGGACAACCGCACCGCGGTGGCGATGTCGTCGGCTCGGTGGCAGTGCTGGCACCAGGGCAGCTCGCCCGACAGGACCTTCGCCAAGACCTCACGGGTGGGGTCGAAGTCCTCGGTGGAGCCCTTCTTCGCGCGCTTGCGGGCATAGTCCTGGGCGCTGGTGAACGCGTCGCGGATGACGGCCGCCACGCCGAGCCGGGTGGAGGGCAGCACCTTCTTGTCGCCGTAGACCCGTTTGGGGTTCTCGCCGAGCGCGCTCTTGACGCTGCACGGCGAGCGGAACGCCATCTCGTCGACGACCCTGCCCCAGCACTTGACCGCCCCGAGATCTCCGAGCGTCTGCGTCATGCCTGCCACCCTAACGACGCGCCGGTATGCCGTGTGCTCACCAGCGCCGCGCCCCTCGACGAGCCGATCCCGCCGGTGAGAGCCGTGGCCTACCCCCCGTCCGACGGTCTCGCCTCACTCCCTGGCGTCCGCCGACACCGTGTCGCCGCCGCGGCGCACCGCGGCGAGCAGCATGTTGGCCACGTCGACGACCTCGACGTCCTCATAGGCCCCGCCGGTCTGCTTCTCGGTCAGGCCGTCGGACATCATGACCCGGCAGAAGGGGCAGCCGATCGCGATCCGCTCGGCCCCCGTGTCGAGGGCCTCCTGGGTGCGGTTGTTGTTGATCCGGGTGCCCAGCTTCTCCTCCATCCACATGCGGGCGCCGCCGGCGCCGCAGCAGAACGACTTCTCGCGGCTGCGCTCCATCTCGCGCATCACCACGCCGGGGAGGGCGCCGATCAGCTCCCGGGGAGGCGAGTAGACCCCGTTGTGGCGGCCGAGGTAGCACGGGTCGTGGTAGGTGACGATCGACCCGGTCGAGGCGGCGCCGGAGGTGTCGGCCTCGGAGGGCCGGTTGATCGGCACGAGCTTCTTCTCGCGCACCAACCGGTTGAGCAGTTGGGTGTGGTGGACCACCTCGTACCTGCCGCCCACCTGCGGGTACTCGTTCTTGATGGTGTTGAAGCAGTGGGCGCAGGTCACCACGATCTTGGTGGCGCCGACCTCGTTCAGGGTCTCGACGTTCTGCTGCGCCAGCATCTGGAAGAGGAACTCGTTGCCGGCGCGTCGGGCCGGGTCGCCGGTGCAGGTCTCGCCGTCACCCAGCACGGCGAACGAGACGCCCGCCGTGTGCAGCAGCTCGGCGACCGCCCGGGTGGTCTTCTTGGCCCGGTCCTCGTAGGCGCCCGCGCACCCGACCCAGAACAGGTAGTCCACCTCGTCGAGGTTCTCGACATCGGATCCCGCGACCTTGACCTCGAAGGGCAGGTCCTTGGCCCAGTCGAGCCGCGCCCGGGCGGACATGCCCCACGGGTTCTGCTTGTTCTCGAGGTTCTTGAACAGACCGCCCAGCTCGCTCGGGAAGGCGGACTCGATCAGCACCTGGTAGCGGCGCATGTCGACGATCGCGTCGACGTGCTCGATGTCGACGGGGCACTGCTCCACGCAGGCGCCGCAGGTGGTGCACGACCACAACACGTCGGGGTCGATGACCGCTCCGGACGTGCCCTCTCCGAGAGGGTTGTAGGCACCCAGCGGCGCCGACACGTCATACCCCGTCTCGCCCACCAGCGGCAGCTGGGACAGCGTGGCGAGCGCATCCCCGTCCTTGGTCAGCTGGCTGCGGGTCTCCTCGGTCGCCTGCAGCCACGGTGCCTTGGCGTGGGCGTTGTCGCGCAGGGCCATGACGAGCAGCTTGGGCGACAGCGGCTTCTCGGTGTTCCAGGCCGGGCACTGGCTCTGGCAGCGGCCGCACTCGGTGCAGGTGGTGAAGTCCAGCAGCCCCTTCCAGGTGAAGTCCTCGACCTTGCCCACCCCGAGGGCTGCGTCCTCGTCCAGTTCCTCGATGTTCTCGAAGTCGACCGGCTCACCGGCGACCTTGATCGGCTGGAGCTCGGCCAGCGAGGTCCGCCCGTCGGCGTGCCGCTTGAGGAAGATGTTGAAGAAGGCCAGGAAACGGTGCCACGCCACCCCCATGGTCGGGGTCCTCGCGATGGTGATCATCCAGACCATCGAGATCACGATCTTGATCGTCGCGATGACGACGATGGTCGCCTCGACCGCGCCGACGCTCAGCCCGCCGAAGGCCCTGCCGATGAAGAAGGTCAGGGGGAAGTGCAGCGCGCTGGCGAAGCCCTCGCCGCCCGCGTGCGCGAGCGCGTACTCCAACCCGCGCAGCAGCAGGATGCAGATGACGACGCCGAGGATGACCAGCTCCACGAAGTAGGCCTGCCAGAACGTCGATCCGAAGAAGCGGGAGCTCTGCCCGAGCTTGCGAGGGTGCTTGACCTGGCGGATCGTCATCAGCACGAGGATGCCGATCAGGGACAGCCAGGCGATGACCTCGGTCGCCCACTCGAGGGCGAGGAAGTGCCCGAGCAGCGGCAGCGCGAAGTGTGGGTCGAACAACTGCCCGTATGCCGTCACGAGGGTGAAGATCAACAGGCCGAACGACACCATGACGAACCAGTGCGCCGCCGCGACCAGCGGCAGCCGCGCCATCCGGGTGTGCCCGAGGAACTCCCGCACCAGGGTCACGGCGCGGGTCCCCGCATCGTCGGTGCGTCCCGGCTCGGGCTGGCCCACGCGGAAGACCGCCACGAACTGCGCGATCGTCTGGACGAAGAGCGCTACTGCGACGACGGTGATGCCCAGTCCGATGACGAGGGCGACGATCTGCAGGGCTGACATGGGCCGGAGTCTACGGATCGACCACGCTGCAGTCGCCCCCCGGAGTCCCTGTGTGAGCAGCGTCGCGCCCTCGGCGGCTCCCGCAGTGGCGCCGTCGACGATGAGCGCCGCGGACGGCATACGAGCTCGTGGAGGCAGTTTCATAACATGGACTTGGAATAGACATAACGGGACGAAGGTTGCCGTGAGCAGCCCTTTCCGACACGACTCACGAGGCGGTTCGTACATGCCCATCCACGACGACATCACCAGCACGGTCGGCAACACACCGCTGGTCCGGCTCAACCGGATCACCGACGGCGCCGGAGCGACGGTGCTGGCCAAGCTCGAGTCCTTCAACCCCGCCGGCAGCGTCAAGGACCGCATCGGCGTCTCGATCGTGGACGCGGCCGAGGCCGCCGGCGAGCTGAAGGAGGGCGGCACGATCGTCGAGGCGACCAGTGGCAACACCGGCATCGCGCTCGCGCTGGTGGGGGCGGCCCGTGGTTACACCGTGGTGCTGACCATGCCGGACACGATGAGCCAGGAGCGCCGCGGCCTGCTCAAGGCGTACGGCGCGGAGCTGGTCCTCACGCCCGGCTCGGAGGGTATGTCGGGTGCCCTCGCCAAGGCCGAGGAGGTGGCCAAGGAGCGCGGTGGGGTGCTGGCGCGACAGTTTGCGAACCCGGCCAACGTGAAGATCCACCGGGAGACGACCGCCGAGGAGATCTGGAGCGACACCGACGGCGACGTCGACGTGCTGGTCGCCGGGATCGGCACGGGCGGCACCATCACCGGGGTCGGGCAGGTGCTCAAGGAGCGCAAGCCCGAGGTCAAGGTCATTGCCGTGGAGCCGGCCGAGTCGGCCATCCTGTCGGGCAAGCCCGCCGGGCCGCACAAGATCCAGGGCCTCGGCGCCAACTTCGTCCCGGAGATCCTCGACCGCAACGTCTACGACGAGGTGCTTCCGGTCGACGTGGAGGCCTCGGTGCGGTATGCCCGTCGCGCGGCCGCCGAGGAGGGCCTGTTCGTCGGGATCTCCTCGGGCGCGGCGCTCGCGGCGGCCACCCAGGTCGCGGCCCGACCGGAGAACGCGGGCAAGACGGTCGTCGTCGTCCTGCCGGACTTCGGCGAGCGCTACCTGTCCACCATCCTGTTCGCCGACCAGGGCTGACCGGTTGCCGACGATGCTGCGCGTTCCTGCCCCGCTCGCTCGCCGTTCCCGCCTCGGCGGGCTCGGGCGGGCCGTGCGTGGGCTGCGGGAGGACATCGACGCCGCGGTCGAGCGCGACCCCGCGGTGGAGTCGCCGCTCGAGATGACACTCGCGTCCTCCGGCCTGCACGCGGTGTGGGCCCACCGGGTGGCGCACCGCATCTGGCAGCTGCCGGGTGGCCGGCTCCCCGCTCGGCTGCTGTCCCAGCTCACCCGGGCGGTCACCGGTGTGGAGATCCACCCGGCGGCGAGGATCGGCAAGCGGTTCTTCATCGACCACGGCATGGGTGTCGTGATCGGGGAGACCGCCGAGATCGGTGACGACGTGATGATGTACCACGGGGTCACGCTGGGCGGCCGCTCCATGCGGCGGGTCAAGCGGCATCCCACGGTCGGTGACCGGGTGACGCTCGGGGCCGGAGCCCGGGTGCTCGGTCCCGTGGAGATCGGTGACGACGCGCAGATCGGGGCGAACGCGGTCGTGGTCCGGGACGTCCCCGCGGGGGCGGTGGCGACCGGCATACCGGCGCGGGTGCGGTTCCCCGATCCCGGGCAGGATCCCTACGAGCTGATGTTCCGGGATCCCGCCATCTGGATCTGAGGCCGCCCCGAGAAGTTGCCGGGTGAGGGCGTCATGGATGACGCCCTCACCCAGCAACGGTGGGTCGAGTCAGGGCAGCCTGTCGCCGCCTGGCCCGTAGCCGCTCGTGTCGCCGTGCAGCCGTCCGTCGGTGCCGCGGTGGGCCCCGGCTGGCAGGTCCTCGCCGCCGACGCGTGACTTGACCGCGTCGAACGCCGAGCCGGCCGCGGCCGGTGCCTTGTCCTTCACCTTGCTGCTCATGTCGGTGACGGTGGTGTGCACCCGTGGGTTGTGCCACACCTTGCTCGTGCCGCTCTTGATCTGTTCGTAGCGGCCCCGGCCGGCCTTCGCGCCGAGCACGTAGCCCGCGCCGAAGCCGATCAGCAGAGAGACCTTTCCCATGGCTTGTTCCTTCCTGTGCGGAGGATCTTGCTTCCACCCTCACCCTGCCATGATGCGGCGCGTCAAGCACTCCGAGGCATCCGGCTGCCGCCCCGCCGGTCAGCTCGTCAGCTCGCGCGGGCCGGGCTGGTCAGGTCCGCGCGCAGCTTGGTGAGGATCGTGGACAACAGCCGGGACACCTGCATCTGGCTGATCCCCAGCTCGTGACCGATCTGCTCCTGCGTGTAGCCGCCGACGAAGCGCAGGTAGACGATCCTGCGTTCGCGGACGTCGAGGTGTTTCATCGCCGGCCGCAACGACTCCCGCATGTCGATCAGGTCGAAGGCGTCGTCGTCGGCCGGGAGGCGGTCCGCCAGCGAACGGGTGGCGCTGTGGGTGGACGGGGCATCCAGCGAGATGGTGGCCGACAGGTGCTGGGCGAGGTGGGCCTGGTCGACCGCGTCGGCGCCGACGTGAAGGGCCTCGGCGAGTTCCTTGCGGCTCGGTTCCCGTGCCAGCACCTGGCCGAGTTCCTCCTCGCACGACCGCATCTCGCGTTGCAACTCCTGCAGGCGACGGGGCGGGCGCACCCCCCAGGCATGGTCGCGGAAGTGGCGCTTGATCTCGCCCGCGATGGTGGGGGTGGCGTAGGCGCTGAAGCTCGACCCCCGCCCCGGCCGGTAGCCGATCACGGCCTTGCACAGCGCGAGCCGGCCCACCTGGACCAGGTCCTCCCACTCCAGGCCTCGGCCTCGGTAGCGAGAGGCGATCGACTCGACGAGCCCCAGGTTGAGCACCGCGATCCGGTCGCGCAATCGCTGTATGACGTCTGGGTCCGTCTCCGACTGGAGCCGCTGGAGCAGGTCCTCGGCCTCCGACCCTGCGGGATCGGGGTGGGTCAGGACGAGCGGGGAGATCGTCGGGCCGGTACGGGTCTGGGAAGCAGCACACCTCTGCATGGCGAGTCCTGAGGACAGGGAATGGCCGACGCTGCTGGACCGTGGTTCTTTCTGATGAAACCACTGCGCGGGTCCTCTGACAAGCCTTCGTGTGCCGCGTCGATCGCGTAACGTGAGGTGGTGCCGCCAGCCGTTGGCGTCGCGACCACCGGAGGTGATGCGTGGATGCCCGTCGATGACGGTGAGGGGGCGCACAGCTCGTCGGAGGCCCACGACGACCGGAACGGTGTCACCAGGACGCTCCGGGAGCTCGCGCGGATCTTCCACGCCCGGGAGCACATCGACGAGGTGTTGCGCAGCCTCGTGCAGGCGGCGGTGCTGGACGTGCCGGCCGCCGACTACGCAGGGATCACGATGATCTCGCCGCGGGCGATCAGCACACCTGTGGCGACCGGCCCCATGGCCGAGAAGCTCGACGCGATCCAGTACGCCACGGGCGAGGGGCCGTGCCAGTCGCTTGCTCCCGACCAGCAGATCGTGAAGGTCGACGACCTGTCGCAGGACACGAGGTGGCCGGAGTTCTCGGCTCTCGCGGGGGAGCTGGGCGTCCGGTCGATCCTGTCGATCAAGCTCTTCGTCGAGGGAGACAGCACCGGCTCCCTCAACCTCTACTCGGGGCGTGCGGCCGCCTTCGACGAGGAGGCGGAGAGTGTGGGACTGCTGCTGGCGTCGCACGCAGCAGTGGCCATGGTGGGGGCACGGACCGAGGCGGAGCTTCGCGCGGCCCTGACGACGAGGGACATCATCGGACAGGCCAAGGGCGTTCTGATGGAGCGCTACAGGATCGACGGCGACGACGCCTTCGCGCTGCTTGTGAAGGGTTCACAGGCCACGCAGCGCAAACTGCGCGAGGTCGCGGAGATGGTGGCCCTCACCGGAGAGGACCCGGACCCCCGGCAACATCGTCGGCGCTGAGGTGCGGCAAGCGTTTCAGTTCGGCGTCATCGGGGCACTCAACGCAATACGGGTCCTGGGCACCCGGGAGTTCATCGACCCGAGCCCCGGCTGCTTCAACCCAGAGGCGCCGGGGCGCCCCGGGCCGGCGGGCAGTGGGTCGCGCCCGTGCGGGTGGCCGCTGCGGTGGGGGTGCCGATACGGTGGCCTCTGCTCACCGGTCTCGTCCTTCCGGTGGCCAGGAGGGCTCGCATAGTGGCCTAGTGCGGCGGTCTTGAAAACCGCTAGGCGGGCAACCGTCTCGTGGGTTCGAATCCCACGCCCTCCGCTTCATGACCTGCAGAAAAGGCCCCTGACCTGCACAGATGAAGTGTCAGCGGCGGGTGTCATCCGGGGCTGCCGAAGCGGCACGATTGCCTACGGGGCCCTGACCTGCTTGTTCCCGTGGAGGGTTCCTGTTGCGGGAGGACCGGATTTGCCGATGAGCGGATGTCTCGTCCGAACGCGGTCTGCTTCAGCTCGACACTCGGCTGTATCTGTCACCAGACGAAAGGGACCAGTCGCGCCCGGGAGGAACGAGGCACCACAGCCGACCCAGTTGCCAAGCATCAGGCCACAGCCGAGGAAAGCCGCGAGCAGGCCGGTGTAGCTGGGGTGCCTCAGAGCTCGATACGGGCCGCGACTCACGACCACTTGATCGGCAGACGTCTTCACCACAGTTGTGAAGTACCTGCCCAAGGTGGCGAACGACCACCATCGCAACAGAAGACCGAGCCATCCGACGCGCTGGCGGGTGCGGGGCCGACCTGCGGGCCGTTCCTGAGTGGTGTGTCCAGCAGCAGCTTGACCCGATGCGGGCTGAGCGGGCGCACGTGGAGCTGTACGTCCGCTGGTGCACGAGCAGCGCCGCCTGCAGCCCTCCACCGTCAGCCGGCGCTCGGTGTCGTCGAGCCCGCAATGCTCGTTCAATCGATCCGCGCGGTCTCCTCGCTGATCGATCATCAATCGGTGATCGTCGGCGTGGGCGGTGATCAGCTGGGTTGACCGGACGGACTAACCCCCCAGGGTCTTGCGGTGCGCCTCCCAGTCTTGGGGCCCGATCAACTCCGGACCTCGTGGCGTGATGACGCCATCCTGGATTGAGAAGCCCCACGAAAAGCCGTGCAATGCCCCGACGGTTCGGTCGCCGTTGCCGAGACGGGTGAGGAAGCTGTGGGCTGTCCAGTCCGTGTCCGTGACCTCGTCACGGGAGGGCGCGTCGAAGAGCGTGGGTAGGAACCCGAAGAAGCCACATGGATGCGTCACGGGGCGGAACGGGTCGAAGGGGTCCATCTCGAACGACTCGCCACCGGAAGCACCATCTGTCGAGCGCACCAGTTGGGCCCATCCCAGCGCCGCGGCATATCCGCGTGCTGGATGGGTGACCGTCGCCTTGCAATAGGGGAAGCCGCGCGCCGTTCCACCACCGCCGTGCGGGGACTACCGGATCGGCTCCGCCGTGATGCCCTGCGCCATGGGGTGGCAAGATCGGGAGGATGGAGGTGCAGGACTTCTTGGAGCACGTGAGCCGGGCGCGTGATCGTGGGTGGCTCGGAGCAGCACAGGTTCATGCACGACGCCGCCCAGGAGGCACTGCGGACCGTCGCAGAGCTCAACACCGAGTACCGCTCGCCCGAGGAGGTGCGGGCCTTGCTGGGTCGGCTCACGGGCAAACCGGTCGATGAGTCGGTCACCGTCTTCCCACCCTTCTACAGCGAGTTCGGCAAGAACCTGACCCTGGGCAAGGACATCTTCGTCAACAGCCGACTTGGCCTACCGAGACGGGCTGACGTCGCGGGCCGGGCCAGGGGCAGGCTGTCCCGAAGGTGGAGGATGCGTCGACCTCCGCCTCGGGGTTGCCGAACGGCACCACCCAGCCACACCGTGCTGACTCGACCAGTCGGGCCGCCACATGACGAGCCGATCCGGTTCGTTCTGTTCGCGAACCTCGCTCAGCCAGGGAGCTACTCGCCGAAGAACTCTCCGAGGCGGTCGCCGGAGATACCTTGAGGCTCCCCGGTGCATGTGGGACCGTGGGGCATGCCGTCCGCGCGTGCCCTGCTGCTCATCGCGGACATGGGTGGCTACACGAGCTACATGCGCACCCACCGGTTCAGCCTCGCGCACGCCGAGGTGAACACCGCGAGGCTGCTTGAGAAGGTGATCGACGCCGCCCCCGGCTTTGACCTCATCGAGATCGAGGGTGACGCGGCCTTCCTTTCCCTCGACGCCGCCAACCTGGATGCCGATGCGGCGGTGACCGAGGTCCTGCGGGCGGCCACGTCTATGCGCCGCGCCTTCCACCTCGAGCGTGCCTACGTGGAGGCCAACCTGTGCCCGTGCGCCGGCTGCAAGGAGGTGGGCGACCTGAAACTGAAATTCGTGGCGCACATCGGCGAGGTCGCCACGCAGACCATCCGGCAGCGCAGCAAACCGGTCGGGATCGAGGTCATCCTGGTCCACCGGCTGCTGAAGAACCCGGTCGATATCCCCGAGTACGTCCTGCTGTCCGAGGAGCTCTATCGGGCCGGCGAGAGTGCGGTGACCGCCCCCGTGCACGAGATCTCGACGGAACTGGAGTCGATAGGTCCCGTTCGCGCGTACTTCGTCGACGCCGACGACCTCGACGGCTCCCTCCCACCGCTCCCTGCTCTGTCCTGGCGCGGACGCCTGGTGAGCACCGCCGCAGCCGCCGGGCTCGGCATGCCGTATCTGCTCGGCCTCCGACGCCGGCGAGCAACCGCGCTCAGTCAGTGATGCGACCTACGTCCTCGGTTGGCCGATCCCTAGTAGCTTTAACCGAGTCGAGAGGACGGCGCTGACATGCAGGCAGCGGGCGGTGGGTCACCGCGGATGCTCGGGGTGTTCGCGCACCCAGATGATGAGACGTTCTGTGCCGGTGGCACCTTCGCCCGCTACGCCGCTTGCGGCGCGGACATCATGGTGGCCTCGGCCACCCGCGGGGAGGCCGGACAGATCCGCGACGCCCGCGTTGCAACACGTCGAACAATCGCTGACGTGCGCGGGCAGGAGCTCCGTACCGCGTGTTCCTTCCTGGGCGTGCGGCACGTCCGCCTCCTGGAGCACCACGATGGTCGCCTCGAGAGTGTTGGCCACTCAACGCTGGTCGACGAGGTGGCAGCGTTGATCGATGAGTTCCGACCCGACGTGGTGGTCACGTTCGGGCCTGACGGCGGATACGGCCACCCGGACCATACGGCCATCAGTTACGCAACCACCGATGCGTGCGTGCGTGACGGGGCTGGCCCGCGCCCATTGCGTCTTTACCACAGCTACTTTCCGCAGCACGGGGTGCTGTTGATGGAGCGCCTCGCCCACTGGCTGACGAATCAGCATGTCGGCAGCCCGGCTTCGTTGGACTTCGTGCATGCCCTCCTGTTGCTTGCCGAGCAGACATCCACCATGCGGTTCGTCCAGGACCATTCAGAGGTTCGTTGGTACCCCAAGGGGGCTTACGTCATCGAGCAGGGCGAGGCCTCCGGTGAGTTGTTCTTGATCATGTCCGGGGCGGCCGACGTGCTCCAAGAGCGCGAATGCGGCACTACCGACCACCTCCGTCACCTGACGGCCGGAGAGTTCTTCGGCGAACTTGGCGTGACCAGTCACGGTCTTCGGAGCGCACACGTGGTCGCCGCCGAACCGTTGAGTTGCTTGGTACTCGGCACCACAGAGCCGCAGAAGTTCGCTCCTCGTGGCCAAGCCACCGTCGACCGACCCATGCAGCCGGGCTCGGCCGTCGCCGCTGCCGAGGACTCCACCGCCACTGCGTGCATCGACGTCACCGACTTTGTGACGGCGAAGGTCGACGCGTTGTGCGCCTACCGAAGCCAGTTCTGCCTCCAGCGCGGAATGCTGCCGGACTCCCTCATGCGGGAACTCTACGGCCAAGAGTACTTCGTTCAGGTGCTTCCGGAACGACGGCCCGACACCGGGCTGTGGGTGTCCGGCTGATCCTGACCGATTCTCGGGCACTTCTGCTGCGACGGTAGGTGAGTTGCACTCGACCGGCTCCGTGCGCCAGACAGGGGCTTCACATGCGCGAAGTGTCGTGCTGCCAGTGGTCAGGGGTGCCGATGTTCTGCGGCCACAACTCTGCTGAGCGCTGGTGACGCTCTGCGCCATACGATGGCGAGGTGTCCGGGCAGGGGTTCTCGCTGGTGGTCCCCGATGGCGACATTGAGGATCTGTGGCGTCGGCTGGCGAGAACGCGGTGGCAGGATGAGTCCCCGACACTGAGCCGTGGGCTCATGGTGCGGACCTGGCGTATCTGCAGGAACTGGTCGACTACTGGCGCCAGGGGTTCGACTGGCGGGCACAAGAGGCTGAACTGAATTCGTTTCCGCAGTACCGGGTCGAGCTGCATGGGCGTGCCGCTCGCTGGCGTTCGCTCTCACCGACAGCCCAACCGGACTGGCCGCCTGGGTCATGGAGGAGATGCGCGCCTGGTCGGGGTCCCGGTGGGGTACGCGGCCTTCCCGGCCCGAGATCCGGAGGCCTCCCCCCAGCTTGGCTGACGGTTGGATCACAGTAGGTTTGCGCTGTCGCCGACACCCGCGCCGACACTTCAGAACAGCGCCATGCTCTCTGGTATGAGACGACTCCTGTGGTTGATGCTCTTTCTACCCCCGCTTGTCGCGTGTGCGAGCGGCTCGGGCGGTTCGAGCGCGTCGTGCGTCGGTCCGTACTTGGACGACCAGGGTCAAGTCCGGTGAGGTGGTGTACGTCGGGTGATCCTTCGTCGTTGTAGTTCAGGCCGTGATGGCCGCGATGGTGGTTGGCTCGCTGGTTCCTTCCTCGGTGGTGGTGGTGTTGACCGCTTGTGACTTTGTGAGGACGTCGAGCCCGAGGTATCGGCGGCCTTCGGCCCATTCGTCGTGCTGCTCGGCGAGCACGGCTCCGACGAGCCGGATGATGGAGGCCCTGTCGGGGAAGATTCCGACCACGTCGGTGCGGCGACGGATCTCCTTGTTGAGCCGTTCGTTGGGGTTGTTCGACCAGATCTGGCGCCAGATCTCTTTGGGGAACGCAGTGAAGGCGAGGATGTCCGTGCGGGCTTCTTCGAGGTGGGCCGCGACGGCCGGTAACTTCCCGGCCAGGGCGTCGACGACGCGATCGAACTGGGCGTGGACCGACTCGGCGTCGGGCTGGTCGTAGACCGAGTGCAGGAGCGCCTTGACCCACCCCCAGCTGCTCTTGGGGGTCGCTGACATCAGGTTCGCCGCGTAGTGGGTTCGCGGATGATCGTTGCCAGGCGGCGCCGGGCAAGGTCGCTGCGATCGCGGACGTGAGCCCACGGTGGGCGTCGCTGGTGACCAGCTTGACCCCGGACAGGCCGCGGGCGGTCAGGTCCCGGAAGAAGGCCAGCCAGCCGGCGCCGTCCTCGCTGGTGGTCACCTGGATGCCCAGGATCTGGCGGTGTCCGTCAGCGTCGACGCCGGTGGCGACCAGGGCGTGCACCGGCACCACGCGGCCACCCTCGCGGACCTTGAGCACGAGGGCGTCGGCGGCCACGAAGGTGAACGGGCCGGCGTCCTCCAGGCGGCGGGTGCGGAACTGTTCGACGTGTTCGTCCAGGTCCTTGGCCATCACCGACACCTGCGACTTGGACAAGCTGGTGATACCCAAGGAGGCCACCAGCTTGTCCATCCGCCTGGTCGAGACGCCCAAGAGGTAGCAGGTCGCCACCACCGAGGTCAGTGCACGCTCGGCTCGCTTGCGGCGCTCAAGCAGCCACTCGGGGAAGTAGGAGCCTTGCCGCAACTTGGGGACCGCGACGTCGAGGGTCCCGGCGCGAGTGTCGAAATCGCGGTGGCGGTAGCCATTGCGGCGGTTCACCCGCTCGTCGGACACGGTGCCGTACTCGGCGCCGCATACCGCGTCGGCCTCGGCCGACAGCAGGGTATTGATGAAGGTCTGCAGCAACTCGCGCAGCAGATCGGGACTGGCCTGGGCGAGCTGTTCTTCGAGCAGACGGGCAGGGTCGATACTGGACCTGACGGTCATCGTTGGTGTCCTTCTTCGAGTCGGATGTGAGAGTTCACTCGAAGGATCGCCCGATGGCCGTCGCCTACTTCAACAGCGACACGCTCACCGGGATCCGTACACCACTCTGCCGGACGTCACTACGACCAGCCGGCAAGCGGGCAATACGGGGCGCCCACTCCAACGGTGAGTCCCGGCCGCATGCTCAAGGTGTACGGACATTGGTACACCAGCACCTGCGACGGCACCGGCGGTCATGAGTCCTTGAAGCCGTTGCCGCCGGTGCACCTGACACTCACCTTGCCCGGGGGTGAGGTCGAGCACCTGGGCCGGTTCAGCCCCGGGGGCGCTGACATGGGCTTCGCCACGTCGGTACGCATACCGTCTGGGACGCGACCAGGGACCGCGACGATCCGTGATGACGGGGCCTACCGCTCGGTACAACCCTTGACAATGGGTTCACAAGCGAAGATGATACTGACAGTCTCATTATGAGACGCGTAGTATCACAAAGGAGGAGCCATGACCGTGCGGCTCACATCTCCAGACGAGGGCGAGACCTTCACCAGCGGGCCGGTCAAGTTCCGAATCCTCGAGGACGGCAACGGCGTCGACGGTCGGTTCGGGATCGCCGAGTGCGTGCTCGGCCCCGGCTGGCCCGGACCTCCCCAGCACGTCCACCGGGCGCACGACGAGACGTTCTACGTCGTATCCGGTGCCGTGAGATTCACCAGCGGGTCCGAGGAGCTGCTCGCCCGGGCCGGAGGCCTGGTCACCGCACCGATCGGTGACCCACACACCTTCGGCAACGCCGACCCGGACGCGCCGGCCACGGTCTTGTGCAGCGTGACCCCGGAGCGGTACCTCGGCTACTTCCGCGACCTGGCCGACTTGCGTCCCGGACCGGACGGCGTCCTCGTCCCGGCAGAGGTGCTCGAGGTCATGGCTCGCTACGCCACGGACCCCTACCGCCCGTGACCTCGTCTGCTCATCATCCGGTCCGGCGAGCGACGACCGCCGCCGGACTTCCCACCAGGAGAATCACCATGACACTCACGACCCACCCAGACGCACCAGCCACCACGATGCCCACCGTCGTCGGATTCCATCACCTCGGCCTGACCGTCCGCGACATCGAGACCAGCGAGGCCTGGTACAGCCGGGTCCTCGGTATGGTCCGCGCGTTCGTCGAGCCCCATCCCGCCGGCGGTGGCCACACCGTGGTCATGACCCGTCCCGGAACGTCCTTGTTCCTCGGGTTGGACCACCACCCGCAGGCCGACCGGGAGCGATTCGACGCCCGCCGCACGGGCCTCGATCACGTGGCCCTGCGGGTCAACGACCGCTCGGACCTCGATGCCTGGACCACGCACCTGGACACGCTCGGCGTCGCGCACGGACCGGTTGAGGACAAGGACGAGCCGCCCCACGCCGCCATGGTCGTCCCCGACCCCGATGGCATCCCGGTCGAGCTGTTCTGGTCGGCGTCCTGAGATGCTCACTGAGCTGGACCTGCCACCCCGCGCAGGAGTACCCCCGCAGACCACCGAGAGCATCCCGCACAGCCAGCTCGACCAGCAGCCAGAGGACGCTCGGCAACTGGACTTGATCCTGGCTGAAGCGGCGACGTGGCCGCACGTGAGGCGACAACCGTCCCAGATTGCCGTCGAAGGCTCCCGTGCCCTCGTGCTTGCCGCCGACTCCGAGTCAGGGCCGCCCGAGGCGTTCATGGTCGACCGGGAGTTCTGTCACGCACACGCTGCCGGCGACTTCAGCCTGCATACGACCCTCCCGGCATCGCTGGCGGCAAGCGCCCAGCGGGCGGGGTGGGCCGAGCCGCACTATCTGGGGCACACCGGCGAGGCGCCGCCCACCGTCGTCATGCTGTACGCGCCGCGCGACACGGCGGAACGCGACGTCATCCTGCGACTTGTGCGCGCGTCATACGAGTTCGCCGTGGCCCAGCGGGGCCGGAACGGACCGCCGACCCCAGAGGAACGATGACATCTCAACCGAAGCACTCCCGCCCCAGCCCCACCGAACGCACGCGACGCCTGCTCAGCGAGGCGGCGCGCGAGCTCCTTCGGACCGGGGCTCCACTCACCGTCCAGTCGGCCGCCGAGCTCGCCGGCGTCTCGAGAGCCACGGCCTACCGGTACCTCCCCAACAATGACGCGGTGCTCATGCACGCGACCATGCCACTCGTCGAGGACGCCGGCCAGCGCTTGCAGCCACCGGAACCGGACACGCCGGACGACGACACCTCTCCGACAGGCCTGCCCGAGCAGGCATCCACGCTGGTCCGCAGGATGGGCGTCTGGGCGTTCGACCACGAGCACGAGTTGCGGACCCTCCTTCGACTCTCGCTCGCGCCCGAGCGTGCCAATCGCGTTCCCCGCCGCGGTCAGACGAATCGTGACGTATGGATCTCCGAACTGCTCGAGGGCCTTCCCGGGCACGTCTCCCAGGCCGCACGCGAGCGGCTGGCCGTGGCCCTCGTCCCGCTCTTCGGAGCAGATGCCGTGGTGTGGAGCACCGACATCGCTCACGTAGACCAGGAAACCGCCCTCGACGTCATGGCCTGGATCGCGGCGACACTCGTCCAAGCCACCATCGACGAGGCGTGAGATCGCCGCCCGACAGTTCGAGGCGGCCGGCTTCCGTTTGCTTGGCGTCGAGCCCGACGAGCGGATGGCCCAGTGGGCGGGCCAATGTGGGCTTGTCGTCGGGGTGGCGACCTTCGAGACATGGGACCCCGCCGGCCGTACGTTCGATGCGGTCATTGAAGGACAGAGCTGGCACTGGGTGGAACCGGTCGCAGGCGCAGTCAAGGCCGCCGCCGTGCTGCGGCCCGCCGGCCCTTTGGCCGTGTTTCGCAACGATCCCCAGCTGCCGGCTGACCTGGCGGACGCCTTCGCCGCGGCCGCGCGCCGGGTGCTGCCCGCCACGCTCGCCGACCGCCTGCAG
>NZ_VOHR01000460.1 GCF_009192725.1 Segeticoccus rhizosphaerae
GCGAGCGGCCTCGGCCGCGACCGCCACCGGTCCCGGCGCCCGTCCGGACAGTGACACGGCCACGACGAGGTCGAGCGGCCCCACCCACCCGGGGAAGGGCAGGTTGCGCCGGGCCGAGACCGGCACCGGCGATCCGGGCTCGGCCAGCAGCTCGAG
This sequence comes from Segeticoccus rhizosphaerae, assembly GCF_009192725.1. Lineage (GTDB taxonomy): Bacteria > Actinomycetota > Actinomycetes > Actinomycetales > Dermatophilaceae > Segeticoccus > Segeticoccus rhizosphaerae. The sequence goes on from NZ_VOHR01000460.1 coordinate 157, forward strand.
CACCTGGGCCACGACCGACGAGCCGCCGAGCGCGGCCACGAGCACCGACCGTGGCCGTTCACCCGAGGAGACCCGGTCCAGTCCCGCCTCGCCGGCGAGCGTCACCGCCTCGCGCACCTGGGCACCCGCCGTGGCCAGTGCACGGAGGGTCTGGTGGGGGTCCCGTTCGGCGATCCGGTCAGGATCGTCGACGGAGGACTCGTCGAAGAGCGGCGCCATCACGGAGCCGAATCAGTCCGCCAGCGAACGAGCTTCGTCGATCAGCAGCACCGGGATGCCGTCGTCGATGCGGTAGGCCAGCCGGCACTCCTCGTTGCTGCACTGCAGCTCCGGGCCGGATGGACCGGTGCCGTCGGTGAGCTCGGAGCGGCACTGGGGGCAGCGCAGGATCTCGCGCAGCCACGGCTCGATCCCTGCGGTGGTGGGCTCCGTCATACGCTCTCTCCTTGGTCGTGCAGGTCCGCCTCCGCGGGCCCGCCCGTGCGGACGATCGACAGCACCGTGTCACGGATCGTGGCCATCGTGGGCTCATCGGTGGCCTCGACGTTGAGCCGCAGCAGCGGTTCGGTGTTGCTGGCGCGCAGGTTGAGCCACCACATGGGGTCGGACTCGTGCGTGACGGTCAGGCCGTCGAGCTCGTCGACGGTGACGTCCTGGCCCTCGGCCCAGCTGCGCACCCGCTCGGTCGCGGCTGCGGCGTCGGCCACCGTCGAGTTGATCTCGCCTGAGGCGACGTAGCGGCTGAACTCCGCGACCACCTCCGACAAGGGGCGCTGCTGCTCGCCGAGCGCAGCGAGGACGTGCATCGCGGCCAGCATGCCGGTGTCGGCGAACCAGAACTCGCGGAAGTAGTAGTGCGCGGAGTGCTCGCCGCCGAACACCGCCTCGCTGCGGGCCATGGTGCCCTTGATGAACGAGTGGCCGACCCGCGTGCGCAGGCCCTGTGCGCCGTGCTCGGCAATGATCTCCGGGACGGCCAGCGAGGAGATGACGTTGTAGACGATCGTCACGTCCGACGCGTCACGGCCGGCAGCCACTTCTCGGGCGATCTCCCGGGTCGCCACCAGAGCGGTGATCGCGCTCGCCGGGACCGGTTCACCGCGCTCGTCCACGACGAAACACCGGTCGGCGTCGCCGTCGAACGCCAGCCCCAGGTCGGCGCCGTGCTCGACCACCGCGGCCTGCAGGTCGCGCAGGTTCTCCGGCACCAAGGGGTTGGCCTCGTGGTTGGGGAAGGTGCCGTCGAGCTCGAAGTAGAGCGGTATGACGTCCAGCGGCAGTGCGGGCAGGCCAGCCGCTTCCTGCAGGACCGCAGGCACGGTGTGCCCGCCCATGCCGTTGGCGGCGTCGACCACGACGGACAGCCGCCGGCCCTGGTCTGGCTGGGTCAGGTCGACCAGCGTGCGGAGGAAGGCCGCGTAGTCGGCCAGCACGTTGCGCTCGGTGATCTCGCCCGCTCCCGTGCGGACGTCAGCGCCCCCGATCTGGTGATCGGCTCCGCGGTCCAGCAGCCACTGAGCCAGGTCGCGCACCTCGGCCAGGCCGGAGTCGGTGCCGACTGGCCGGGCCCCCGCGCGGCAGAGCTTGATCCCGTTGTAACGCGCCGGGTTGTGGCTCGCGGTGAACATCGCGCCAGGAACGTCGAGCGCCCCGCTGGCGTAGTAGAGACCGTCGGTCGAGCACAGTCCGATCAGGGTCACGTCGATCCCGTGCGCGGCGACACCTTCGGCGAACGCCCGCGACAGGACCGGCGAGGAGGGACGCATGTCGTGCCCGATCACCATTGCGGAGGCGCCCTCGGGAATGACCACCACCTGGGCGAATGCGGACCCGATCGCGCTGACGACCGACTCGTCGAGCTGGTCGGGCACCAGGCCTCGCACGTCGTAGGCCTTGATGAAGTCGGACAGCCGATGAGCGCTCACGCGGCGACTCTATCGACCGCCGGACCGCGCTCGCGTGGGGTTGGTGGGGTTGAGCTCACCGATCGCGCAGGACGCGCAGGTGTCCCCGGCGACCGACCTCGACGGTGCCGGCCGGCCCGGGAGCGGGCAGACCACGGTGCGGCGCTCCCGCTGACTGCGCCGACGC
>NZ_VOHR01000461.1 GCF_009192725.1 Segeticoccus rhizosphaerae
CCCAGCTCGCCCGCACCAGTGACGACCCGGCCGGCGACGCGGTCGAGGCGGGCCGGACCTGGGGGCGCGAGCTCGCCCGTGCCCACGAGCCCGCGCGGAACCCCACCGAGGCCAGGCGCGAGGTCGTGGCAGTCCTCGACGAGCTCGGCTTCTCCCCCGACCCCGACCCCCGCGCCATGGTCGTCAAGCTGCGGCGCTGCCCGCTGCTGGAGGCGGCCTACCGGCACCCCGACATCGTGTGCGGTGTGCACCTGGGCATCGTGCAGGGGGTGCTCGAGCAGATCGGCGGACCCCCGGAGGGCACGGCGCTGCTGCCCTTCGCCGAACCGGGCGCGTGCCGCCTGGAGCTCACCGACCGGTCCGGCTGCTCGCGTCGATGACGCGCCGGCTGGCGTTCCTGGTCCCGGCCGGCCTCTCCCTACTGGCCGGCCTCGACGCCGCACTCCTCCTGCTCGGGGTGAGGGCCCCGGTCACCACCGACCGGCTGCCGGACGCCCACGGGTTCCTGCTGGTCCTGGGGTTCGTTGGCACGGTCATCGCCCTCGAGCGGGCAGTGGCGCTGCGCCGACCCGGCGGATTCGCGTCCCCGGTGCTGCTGGGCATCGGCGGTGTCCTGCTCTTCTCGCCCGCGCCGATCTGGGCCGGCCAGCTGTCCCTGACCCTCGGGTGTGCGGCCATGGTCGCCCTCTACGTGCCGTTGTGGCAGCGCCAGCGCGACGACTCGGTGCTGGTGCAGCTGCTCGGCGCGGTCCTCGCCACGGGGGCCGCGTTGTTGTGGCTGCGCGGCGTGCCCGCCTCCGACCTCATCCCGTGGCTGGCCGGCTTCGTGGTGCTCACCATCGCCGGTGAACGGCTCGAGCTGGCCCGCGTCGTGGTCCTCGACGCCACCGCCACCGGGCGGCTGGTCGCCGTCTCGGGCGCCATCGTCGCGGGCACCGTCGCAAGCCTGCTCTGGCCGGTGGCCGGCTATCCGCTCACGGCGCTGGCCTACCTCGCCCTCGTCGCCTGGCTACTGGTGCACGACGTCGCCACCCGCACCATCCGGGCCACGGGGCTCACCAGGTTCATGGCTGGCTGCCTGCTTCTCGGGTATGCCTGGCTCGTCGTGGCGGCCCTGATCTGGCTGGTCCACGGGCACGTCGGCGAGGGACCGGCATACGACGCCGTCGTCCATGCCTTCTTCCTCGGGTTCACCATCTCGATGATCATGGCGCACGCGCCCGTGATCCTGCCGGCCGTGCTGCGCGTCCGGCTCCCCTACCACCCCGTGATGATCGCTCCCCCGGCGCTGCTGCACGCCGGGCTGCTGCTGCGGCTGCTCGTCGGCGACGGGTGGGGTGTCACCGTCGCCGCGCAGGTCGGCGGTGTGCTGGGTGTGGTCGCGCTGCTCGGCTTCGTGGTTGTCTCGGCCTGGGCGGTCGTGGCGGCCTCCCGGCGCGACCATGCCCGGTCGGCGTCGCGGCTCGAGTCACGCGTGGTGTCCTCGTGATCCCGACGCCGCCGGCCTCGCGGGACCGCGGGGTCAACAATCCGTTCACCGACCGCAGCCGCTGGCACGTGCGCGCAGGGTCTGGGGTCGTCTTCTGGCTGCTGGCCCTCCTCGCGGTGGGGGTGGCACACCGCTGGGTCCCCGCGTCCGGGTGGCTGCTCGTGCACCTCGTGCTGCTCGGCGCCGTCACCAACGCGATCCTCGTCTGGAGCGCGCACTTCACCGACGCGCTGCTGCGCCGCCAGGCCGACTCCCACCGAGGGCAGGTATGCCGTCTGGTCACCCTCAACGCGGGCGTCGCGATCGTGGTCGCGGGCATGGTGGCGTCGGTCTGGCCGCTGACCCTCGCCGGTGCGGTCGTGGTGGCCGCGGCGGTGGCGGCGCACGCGATCGTGCTCGTGCTGCAGCTGCGGCAGGCCCTGCCCTCCCGGTTCGGCGGGACGGTCCACTACTACGTCGCCGGTGCGCTGATGCTGCCGTTCGGCGCCGCCCTCGGTGCTGCGCTCGCGCACGGGCTGCCCGGCTCCTGGCACGAGCGACTGGTGCTGGCGCACGCCGCGCTCAACCTGCTCGGCTTCGTCGGCCTCACCGTCACCGGGACGCTGGTCACGCTGTGGGCGACCATGCTGCGCACCCGGATCGTCGACGGCGCGGAGCGCACCGCCCGGCTCGCCCTCGTGGTGCTCGTGGCGGGCATCGTCGTGGCGGTCGCCGGGTGCGTGGCGGACCTGCGGC
>NZ_VOHR01000462.1 GCF_009192725.1 Segeticoccus rhizosphaerae
CACCGGCCCGCGGGACCGCGGCGGTGCTCGGCAACCGGGCGGGGATGGCCACGGACACAGCGGCCGAGGCGAGGGCGGCCAGCGCGGCGAACCAGTAGATGTGCTGGAAGGCGTCGAGCCTGGGCAGGGCGATGCCGCCGATCGTCACCGTCGAGGCCGCGAGCAGGGCCGCCACCGTGGCACTGGAGGTGGAGGTGCCGATCGCCCGCAGCAAGGTGTTGAGCCCGTTGGCCGATGCGGTCTCGGTGATCGGCACCGACCGCATGATCAGCGTCGGCATGGCCGCGTAGGCGATGGCCGTGCCGACGGAGACGATGGTGGCGCCCAGGATGATCTGCCAGATCGCATCGGTGAGGAACACCCGGCCGACGTAGCCGGCGGCGATGACCAGCGCGCCGGTGATCAGCGTGCTGCGGGCACCCCAGCGCCGGGTGATCATGGCTGAGACCGGGGCGAAGGCGACCATCGCGAGGCCACCCGGCAACATGGCCAGGCCGGCGGCCACCACGCTCATCCCGAAGCCGTAGCCCGTGGCCTCGGGCATCTGCAGCTGCTGTGTCGTGGAGAGCATGTTCCCGAACATCGCGAAACCGATCAGCACCGAGGCGATGTTGGTCAGCAGCACCGGCCGTCGGGCCGACGTGCGCAGGTCCACGAGAGGCTGGCCGGTGCGCAGCTCGAGCGGCATCCACGCGGCCAGCACGACTCCGGTCAGCACGAACAGGCCGAGGGTCCGCTCGCTGGTCCAGCCCCACTCGCCCGCCTTGGTGATGGCCAGCAGGAGAGCGGTGAGCACGATGGACAGCAGCACCGCTCCCCCGTAGTCGAACCGTCCCCTGGTGCGGACGTCGGACTCGGGGATCACCAGGATCACGGCGGTCAGCATCACGGCGCCGAACCCTGCGGACAGCCAGAAGAGCCAGTGCCAGGACAGGTGCTCGGTGATCACCCCGGCCAGCGGCATGCCGATCGCGCCGCCGATGCCGAGCGTCGCGCTCATCAGCGCGACCGCGGAGCCGATCCGATCGTGTGGCAGCTCGTCGCGCATGATGCTGATGCCGACCGGGATCAGCGCGGCGCCCAGTCCCTGCAGCCCGCGGCCGAGCACGACCGGCAGCAGCCCACTTGACAGCGCGGCGACGACGGAGCCGGCCACCACCGCGACGAGGCAGACGATCATCATCAGGCGCTTGCCGAACATGTCGGCGAGCCGGGCCACGATGGGCGTGCCCACGGCGCTGCTCAGCAGTGTGATCGTGACCAGCCAGGAGGCGTTCTCCGGCGACGTGTGCAGGATCGTCGGGAAGTCCGGCAGGAGCGGGACGACCAGCGTCTGCTGGAGCGAGACCACGGTGCCGCAGGTGCACAGGACGGCGATGATCCACGGCGTGGGCCTGCGGGTGCGCTTCCCGCGGTGCTCGGGGCGGGTGGGCAGGTCGACAGCGGCGCTCAACAGGTCCTTCTCGGGGTTCGGCAGGCGACGGGGGTGAACGCACGTTCACTCCGTGAAGAGCCAGTGAACCACCAGCAGGGCCCCCCGCGCCAGCCCCGCAGGCGCGACCGGGCCGGTGGCGGCTAACGTCGACACCGTGTCCACCCGCGCCACTCGTCCCCCCACGGCCCCGCTCCGAACCCGGGGGTTTCGGCGGTGGGCGCCGACGCTGGCGCCGGACGTGCTCCTGGTCCTCCTCTTCGCCGCTCTAGGGCGGGCCAGCCACGACGAGGGCAGCCTGCTGGTGGGGGCAGTGGTCACGGCCGCACCGTTCCTGGGCGGTATGGCGGCCGGCTGGGTGCTCGTGCTCCTCACCCGCCGTCGCGTGCCGCTCTCGGTGGCGGACGGCATACCCGTCTGGCTGGGCAGTGTCGTCCTCGGCATGCTGCTGCGGCTGCTGACCGGCCAGGGCACCGCTTGGAGCTTCATCGCGGTCGCCACGCTCGTCCTCGGCGCGTTCCTGCTCGGCTGGAGGCTGCTCGGGACCCTCGTCCGGCGCCTGCGCCGACCTTCGTAGGCTGCCGCCATGGGACCCCTCGCCGACCGCCGGTTCGCCGCGGTGATCTTCGACATGGACGGCACGCTGGTCGACTCCACCGCCGCCGTCCTGCGCTGCTGGGTCCGCTGGGCGCAGGACGAGGGCGTCGACCCGGTGCGCATGGCGCACTCGCACGGCGTCCCGGCCGAGGAGATCGTGGCGCGGCTGCTGCCGCCGGAGCGTCGGGCGGCG
>NZ_VOHR01000463.1 GCF_009192725.1 Segeticoccus rhizosphaerae
CCGCCGAGCCAGCAGGCCCGACGGTCCGGCGCGGCCGGGCCGGCCGGCCCCGGAAGCCGCATACTGGGCCAGGCCCTGACCGCGAGGGAAACCAGGTTTTGGCGCCCTGCCCGAGCAGGTGCCGGGAGGGTTGAGTTGGCCGGCGAGGGCCCACCGCACGCGGCAGCAGGGGGCGTTTGGTGGGCTGCTCAGGTGCGGTCGCGGCGGGGGTGGGCCGGTCCGCCGCGGGTGGACAGGGTCCGGGCGGTCTCGATCAGGGGGACGTGGCTGAAGGCCTGGGGGAAGTTGCCCAGCTGGCGCCCGGTGGTGGTGTCGTACTCTTCGGCGAGCAGGCCGACGTCGTTGCGCAGCGACAGCAGGTGCTCGAACAGCTCGCGGGCCCGGGCGGGCCGGCCGGTGAGGGCGTAGGCGTCGGCCAGCCAGAACGAGCAGGCCAGGAACGCGGCCTCCCCGGCGGGTAGCCCGTCCACGGGGGTGCCGGTCTGTTCGGGCGGTTGGGTGTAGCGGTGGACCAGCCCGTCGTGCATCAGGTGCTGCTCGATCGCGGTGATGGTGCCGGCCACCCGGGGGTCGTCGGCGGGTAGGAACCCGACCAGCGGCATCATCAGCAGCGCGGCGTCCAGCTCGGCCGAGCCGTAGTACATGGTGAAGGTGCCCCGGCGCGGGTCGTAGCCGCGCTCGCACACCTCGGCGTGGATCTGTTCGCGCAGCTGCCGCCACCGCGGCAGCGGCCCGGGCAGGCCGAAGCGCTGCGCGGAGCGGATCGCCCGGTCCAGCGCGACCCAGGCCATCATCTTGGAGTGGGTGAAGTGCCGCCGGGGCCCGCGCACCTCCCAGATCCCCTCGTCGGGGTCGGCCCAGTGCTCGGCCAGGAAGTCCAGCAGCACCCGTTGCAGGGCCCAGTTGTGCCCGTCGGGTTCCAGCCCGGCGGTGCGGGCCAGGTGCAGGGTGTCGAACACCTCCCCGAACACGTCGAGCTGGAACTGGGTGGCGGCGGCGTTGCCGACCCGCACCGGGGCGCTGCCGGCGTAGCCGGGCAGCCAGTCGGCCTGCCACTCCGGCAGGCGCCGTTCGGCGCCGATGCCGTACAGGATCTGCAGCTTGGCCGGGTCTCCGGCGACCGCGCGCATCAGCCAGGCCCGCCAGGCGCGGGCCTCGGCGGTGAACCCGGTGTACAACAGCGCCTGCAGCGCGAACGTGGCATCGCGCAGCCAGCAGTACCGGTAGTCCCAGTTGCGCACCCCGCCGACCTTTTCGGGCAGGGAGGTGGTGGGCGCGGCGACGATCCCGCCGCTGGGGGCGTAGGTGAGGGCCTTCAGGGTCAGCAGGGAGCGGCGCACGGGCTGCTGCCATTGCCCGTCGTAGCGGCAGCCGGCCATCCAGTCCCGCCACCACGCCTCGGTGTCGGCCACCGCCCGGCCGGCCTCCAGCACCGGCGGCGCCGGACGGTGGGAGGGCTGCCAGGTCAGCACGAACGGCACCTGCTCACCGGCCCCCACCTCGAAGTCGGCCACGGTCGCGAAGTCGCGGCCGTGCAGCCGCACCGGGGTGCGCAGCCACACCGCGTCCGGTCCACCGACCGCGCTCATCCCCGCGGGCGTGTGCCGCACCCACGGCAGCAGCCCGCCGTAGTCGAACCGGGCCACCAGCTCACAGCGCATCGTCACCCGGCCGGACAGGCCCTGCACGATCCGCACCACCGAGGGCGCCTCCTCGCTGACCGGGTCCCGCACCGGCATCGCATCGACCACGCGCACCGTGCCGTGCTCGGTGCGCCACTGGGTCTCCAGCACCAGGGTGTCGCCGCGGTAGCGGCGGCTGACCCCGGTGACCGCAGCGGCCGGGGCCAGCAGCCACCGGCCGTGCCGCGGCCCACCCAGCAGTGCCGAGAAGATCGCCGCCGAGTCGAACCGGGGCAGGCACAACCAGTCCAGCGACCCATCGGTGCCCACCAGCGCGGCGGTGTGGGTATCCCCGATCAGCGCGTAGTCCTCGATCCGCAACCCCAAACCCGCACACCCCTCATACCTGTCAATGCTGTACCAGTCCGTCGCCCGGGCCGCCGGCGTCACACCCGGCTGCTGCGTGGCGACGACCCGGCCCAAGGCGAGATTGCACGGCGCCGACCCGGCCCGGGGCGAGATTCTCACACGCGGTGGGTGGCCGCCACGCACCGACGCCGTCCGCTTCTGCCGGCCGCCGCGTGTGAGAATCTCGCCC
>NZ_VOHR01000464.1 GCF_009192725.1 Segeticoccus rhizosphaerae
CGACCGCGCCGGCGGCCATCACCAGCCGGGCCACCTGCACCGGGTCGGTGTGCGGCACCTCGCCGCGGGCAGCGCCGGTCCGGGGGTCACGGCTGGTGTCCACCGCGTCGGTCGGCAGCGTCGTGGTCATCCTTGGCCTCCTGCGTCGTGCGATGGGTTCATGATGCCTCGCGCACGGCCTCGGCGAGGACCGCGAGCCCGTCGGCGAGCAGCTCGTCGCCGATCACCAGCGGCGGCAGCAGCCGGATCACGTTGCCGTAGGTGCCGCAGACGAGCACCACCACCCCCTGCTCGTGACAACGCGCCGCCACGGCCTTGGCCACCTCGGGCGCGGGCTCGAGCGAGCCGGGCCGCACGAATTCCATCGCCAACATGGCCCCGCGTCCCCGCACCTCGGCGATCGTGGGGACCTCCTGCGCGAGCGGCTCCAGGACGCCCCGCGCGACCTGTTCGATGTGCCGGGCGGCCTCGAGCAGACCACCCTCCTCGATCATCGACAGCGCGCCGAGCGCGGCCGCGCAGGCGACCGGGTTGCCGGCATAGGTGCCACCCAGACCCCCGGCGTGCACCGCCTCCATGAGCTCGGCACGCCCGGTGACCGCCGACAGCGGCAGGCCCCCGCCGAGCGCCTTGGCCGAGCAGACCAGGTCGGGCACGATCCCCTCGAACTCGGAGGCGTAGACCGTCCCGGTGCGGCCGAGACCGGCCTGCACCTCGTCGGCCACGAAGACGATGCCGTGCCGCTTCGCGACCTCCTGCACCCCGGCGAGGAACCCCGGCGCCGGCACGATGAAGCCGCCCTCGCCCTGCACCGGCTCGACCACGATCGCCGCGACCTCCTGCGGCCCGACCTCCTCCAGCAGCTCCTCGAGCGCGGCCAGCGCCTCGGCCGCCGCGTTCTCCGGCCCGGTCGGCCAACGCAGCACGTAGGGGAAGGGCGCCCGGTGCACGTGGCCGGGGAACGGGCCGAAGCCTGCCTTGTAGGGCATCTCCTTGGCGGTCATCGCCATCGCCATCATGGTGCGGCCGTGGTAAGCGTGGTCGAAGACGACGACCTCGGTGCGGCCGGTCGCGTGGCGCGCGACCTTGACGGCGTTCTCGACCGCCTCGGCGCCGGTGGTGAACAGCGCGGTGCGCTTGTCGTGGTCGCCCGGCGTGAGGGCGTTGAGTCTCTCCGCGACGGCGACGTAGCCGTCGTACTCGGTGACCATGAAGCAGGTGTGGGTGAAGCGCGCAACCTGCTCCTGGACCCGCGAGACGACTTCGGGCGCACTCGCGCCGACGCTGGTCACCGCGATGCCCGACGCGAAGTCGATCAGGTGGTTGCCGTCCACGTCGACCAGCACACCCCCGCCGGCGCGCTCGATGAAGACCGGGAGCACGACGCCCATGCCGACCGGGACCGCGGCGGTGCGCCGCTGCTGGAGCTCCCGGGACCGCGGACCAGGCACCTCGGTGCGCAGGATGCGACGCTGCTCGGGCTGGCCCGGCTCCGACTCCGTGGCGGCCCCCGGCTCACCACGGGTGCTGTCGGAGGTGGCGGTGGATTCGGCGACGGACATGGCTGCTCCTGAACCTCTGAAGACTGCTGACGGCTGCTGGACCCGGCGTCGGCACCGGGGCGGTGGACCTGCGCGACTGCTGGGCGTGCGGCACCGCCCGGACGGACGGCACTTCGCACGATAAGCGGCACCGGCTCGTCATACCTCATATGATCTGACCAGAAACCGCCGAACCTGGACGATCTGTCCCAGAGGAGCCCTCGTGCCCGACCTGGTCGCGCTCTGTGCTGCCCTCGGTGGCCGCCTCGAGCCGTATGCCGGCGCGCGCGTGCCCGCCACGCAGGTCACCGGCGTGCACGTGAGCGAGCTGGCCGACCCGACACCGTTCCTCGAGGGCGGCGAGCTGCTGCTCACGACCGGCATGCCGCTGGTCGGGCGCGGTGTGCAGACCAGGGCGTATGCCGCCCGGTTGCGCCGACGCGGGGTCGCCGGCCTCGGCCTCGGCCTTGGTCCGGTGCACGACGAGGTGCCGCCGGATCTGCCGGACGCGTGCGCGGCGGAGGGCGTACCGCTGTTCGTGGTGCCGCCGGCGACGCCGTTCCTCGCCGTAGCGCGCACCTACTGGGGTCTGCTGGCCCGGACCGGCGAGCAGCGGCTGAGCGCCGCCCTCGGTGCGCACCGCGCGCTGGTGC
>NZ_VOHR01000465.1 GCF_009192725.1 Segeticoccus rhizosphaerae
ACCCGGCGCCCGCGAGGCCCTCGCCGCCCGCCCCAGCCTGGTCCGCCGGTCGCTCGCCGTCCTGGCGCGCCGAGGTGACGACTCGTGAGCGCTGGGCCCCTGCGCTCGGTGGTGCTCGCCGGTGGCGGCTCGGCGGGACACGTGTCACCGTTGCTCGCCCTGGCCGACTGCCTCCGCCGCCGGCTGCCCGAGACCGCGGTGACGGTCCTCGGCACTGCCGACGGGCTGGAGCAGCGGCTCGTGCCTGCCCGCGGCTACGACCTGCGCGAGATCCCCAAGGTCGCCTTCCCACGGCGGCCGGGCGGCGCCCTGGTGCGACTGCCGCAGTCCCTGCGTGGCGCCCACAGGGCCGCACGGGCCGTGCTCGACGAGGTCCACGCCGACGTGGTGGTGGGGTTCGGCGGCTACGTCTCGACCCCGGCCTACTTGGCCGCTCGCGGCCGGCGCACGCCCATCGTGGTCCACGAGCAGAACGCCCGGCCGGGTCTGGCCAACCGGCTCGGCGCTCGCATGACCCGGCACGTCGCCACCACCTTCCCCTCGACCGCGCTGCCGCACGCCACCACCGTCGGTATGCCGTTGCGCCGCGAGATCGCGACGCTGGACCGAGCGGCACTGCGCGGCGAGGCGCTCGAGCACTTCGGGCTGCAGGACCGCCACCCGACCCTGCTGGTCACCGGGGGATCGCTCGGCGCACAGCGGCTCAACACCTCGTTCGCGGAACGGGCCACCGCGTTGGGCCGGGCCGGGGTGCAGGTCCTGCACCTGTCCGGCCTGGGCAAGGGGTTCGAGCCGGTGACCGCGCCCGGCGGGCCCCGCTACGTGGTGCGGGAGTATGCCGACCGGATGGACCTGGCCTACGCCGTCGCGGACCTCGTGGTGGCCCGCTCCGGGGCGGGCACCGTGTGCGAGCTCACCGCGGTCGGCCTGCCTGCCGTCTACGTGCCGCTGCCGGTCGGCAACGGCGAGCAGCGGCTCAACGCCGCCGACGTCGTGGCAGCGGGCGGTGGGCTGCTGGTCGACGACTCGGCGTTCACCCCAGAGTGGATCACCGCCGAGCTGCTGCCCCTGCTGCAGGACCGCGTCCGGCTCGAGGCCATGGGCAAAGCGGCGGCCGGTCAGGGCCACCGTGACGCGGACGAGCGGCTGGCCGACCTGGTCCTGCTCGCCGCAGCGGACGGCGAGGTCGGCGGGGACCGGGCATGACCCGCTGGAACCGGCGGTTCGACTTCGCCGCCCCGGTACCGGCGGCCGCAGAGCTGCGGCGGGCGCACTTCATCGCGATCGGTGGCGCCGGAATGTCGGCCGTGGCGCGGCTCATGCTCGCGCGGGGCATGGCGGTGAGCGGTTCGGACCAGAACGACTCACCGGTGCTGGAGGTCCTGCGCGCGGCAGGTGCGTCCGTGACGGTGGGGCACTCCGCCGCCACGGTCACCGCGCTTCCCGACGGAGCGGTGGTCGTCGTCTCCTCGGCGATCCGTGACGACAACCCCGAGCTGGCGGCTGCGCGTGAGCGTGGCCTGCAGGTCCTGCACCGGGCTCAGGGTCTCGCCACCCTGCTGCCCGGCAACCGGGTGGCGGCAGTGGCCGGTGCCAACGGCAAGACGACGACCAGTGCCATGCTGGCGGCGGCCCTGCGCACCGCCGGGCTCGATCCCTCCTTCGCCATCGGCGCACCGCCCGTCGGCCACGACGTGGGAGCCGGCCTCGGTGGCGGCGACGTCTTCGTGGTCGAGGCCGACGAGAGCGACTCGTCCTTCCTCGTCTACCACCCCGACGTCGCGGTCGTCACCAACCTCATGCCAGACCACCTCGACTTCTACGGCACGTTCGAGCGGGTCACGCGCGCCTACGACGAGTTCGTCGCGACGATCGCACCGGGAGGGCTCCTGGTCACCTGTGCCGACGACGAGGGCGCCCGCGGACTCGCCGAGCGGGCCCGCGCCGACGGGGTGCGGGTCGTCACCTACGGTGTCGCCTCCGACGCCGATGTGCGGCTCACCGGACTCGGTGGTGCCGGATTCGACTGGGGCGCAACGGTGCTGGAGGACGGTCAGCCCCCACGCCGGCTGGGCCTCCGGCTGCCGGGAGCCCACAACGTGCTCGACGCGGCCGGGGCCTACACCGCGGCCACGACGGGGCTGGGCGCCGACCCCGACCTCGTGCTGCAGGGCCTGGCC
>NZ_VOHR01000466.1 GCF_009192725.1 Segeticoccus rhizosphaerae
CGCGCCGCTCGATCCGGGCCGCTCGCTGGTCTGAGGTCTCCCGCGGTCGGCGACCGCCTCCATCGTGCTGCGCACGACCGCCGTGCGAGCGGCGCCGCCCGGGGTTCCGGGCACGCGAGGACGACCGCGTGCGCTCGGAGGACATGGTGGCAAGGATAGGTGCCCCGTCCCGCTGCGCTCACCCCGATATGCGCGCGGTCCGGTGGAGTCACCGCCGTTGTTGCGGCGAGAGCGCGCACTCGACGTCGCGCTCTCGCCGCAACGAGCGGGAGGGCAAGGTGCGGTCAGGAGGTCTTGGCCGCGGCGAAGCCCTGCTCGAGGTCGGCCAGGATGTCGTCGATGTGCTCGATACCCACGGCGAGGCGCACCAGGCCCGGCGTCACGCCTGCCGCGAGACGGTCCTTGTCATCGCCCTGGGAGTGGGTGGTCGAGGCGGGGTGGATGACCAGCGAGCGCACATCCCCCAGGTTGGCGACGTGGCTGTGCAGGGTCAGCCCCTCGACGAACCTCCGGCCGGCCTCCAGGCCACCCGCGATCTCGAAGGCGAGCACCGCGCCGGCGCCCTTCGGCGTGTACTTCTGCGCCGCCGCGTGGAACTCGTTGTCCGGCAGCGACGCGTAGCGCACCGACTCCACCTGCGGGTGCTGGGCGAGGAACTGCGCGACCTTCTGGGCGTTCTCGACGTGCCGCTCGATCCGCAGGCTCAACGTCTCCAGCCCCTGGGCGATGAGGAACGCGTTGAACGGGGCCGGCGCCGAGCCGAGGTCGCGCAGCAGCTGCACGCGGGCCTTGAGGATGAAGGCGAGGTTGGCGCCGAACTGGCTGCCGACACCGAGGTCGCGGGCGTAGACGAGGCCGTGGTAGCTCTCGTCCGGCTGGTTGTAGTTCGGGAACCGCTCCGGGTCCTGGGCGAAGTCGAAGGTGCCGCCGTCCACGATGGCGCCGGCGATCACCGTCCCGTGCCCGGACAGGTACTTCGTCACGGAGTGGACGACGATGTCGGCACCCCACTCCAGCGGTCGCAGCAGGTAGGGGGTGGCGATCGTGTTGTCGACCACCAGCGGCACGCCGACCTCGTGGGCGACCGCTGCGATGTTCTCGATGTCGAGGACCTCGCCCTTGGGGTTGGCGATGGTCTCGCCGAAGAAGAGCTTGGTGTTGGGCCGCACCGCCGCGCGCCACGACTCCGGGTCGGTGGAGTCCTCCACGAAGGTGGTCTCCACACCAAGCTTGGCCAGGCTGTACTTCAGCAGGTTGTAGGTCCCGCCGTAGAGGTTGGGGCTGGCCACCACGTGGTCGCCCGCCTCGGCGATGTTGAGTACCGCGAAGGTGGAGGCGGCCTGGCCGGACGACAGCAGCAGGGCACCCACGCCGCCCTCGAGGCTGGCGATGCGCTTCTCGACGACGTCGCTCGTCGGGTTCTGCAGCCGGGTGTAGATGTTGCCGAGCTCCTTCAGGGCGAACAGGTCGGCTGCCTCCTGGGTGTCCCGGAAGACGTAGGAGGTGGTCTGGTAGATCGGGAGGGCCCGTGACCGGGTGTCCTCGTCGATCTCCTGGCCGGCGTGGATCTGGCGCGTCTCGAAGGACCAGTTGGGGGTGGTGTCAGTCATCGCTGTGGCCTTGCCTTTCGTGCGTTGTCGTCCAGGGAACGCACGCGCCCGCGCCGGTGGCGCGCCACGTGCGGTGCGGGGTGGCAGCGAACTGGTCTCCCGCGCTTGCACGACGTCGGGCGACGCCGTGCCAGGTCCTCACCCGGGGCACCCCACCGCGGTGGAGGGTTGCCGGTCAGCGAGCCGGGGCCGTTGCGCTGACACTCATGACCTGTCGTCAGGATAGCGGCGCGTCCACGGGCTGGATGGCGCGTCTCACTCATCGGACACCTGCGAGGTATGCCGCCCGGTCGCCGGCGTGGGCCGGCCGGCGGGTGACTGCTGGCGGCGCGGCCGACCGGAAGCGGCGCACCACCAGGTCCACCAGCAGCGGGTGGGCGCCGATCGGCTCGCCGATCAGGTCGGCGCCGCTGCCGTCCAGTCGCGCTTGGAACACCCCGGGTGCGAGCAGGTATGACGCGACGCCCACCGTCGCCGCTCCCCGGCCCCGCAGGGCCGTGACGGCGTCGGCCACGGTCGGCGCGGCGGAGGCGGCGAAACCGACCGCCACGGG
>NZ_VOHR01000467.1 GCF_009192725.1 Segeticoccus rhizosphaerae
TTCTTCCGATCTCGCTCGCCACCGGTGGGACCGCGGTGGCGTCGACGGGGACGAGCGGACTGGCTGCTGCCCAGGCTGTCTCCGTGTCGGCTGCACGGGCGGGGCTGGCCAGCGGCCTGGTGCAGGGGGCTGGGTCTGCTGGCGCCACCCCCGCCGTGCAGCACCGGCAGGGCAGCACGGTCGCTCCGGCGCGGGACTTCGGCTCCTGCCGGTAACGAGGTTCCCTGCGGGGAGGATCCGCGGGGTCCCGGCCCCACGGATCCTCCCCGCTGCGGCTCTGGCGCACGTGGTGGCATTCGCGACAGGATGCGGGGCATGAGTGACGGCGCACACGGGACGGCAGACGACACGGCCTACGACACGGCATACGCGCGGGCCCATCGGCGCAGCCTCGAGGACCCCGACGGGTTCTGGGCGCAGGCGGCCGAGGGGATCGACTGGATCCGCAAGCCGACCACGATCCTCGACGCGAGCCGGCCGCCGTTCTACCGCTGGTTCACCGGCGCCACCCTCAACACCTGCTACAACGCGCTCGACCGGCACGTCATCGCCGGGCGCGCCGACCAGCCGGCCCTGATCCACGACAGCCCGGTGACCGGCACGACCGCCACCTACACGTACGCCGAGCTGCTGGACCTCGTGGCCCGGTTCGCCGGGGCGCTGCGCGGGTTCGGCGTCGGGCAGGGCGATCGCGTGGTCATCTACCTGCCGATGGTGCCCGAGGCGGTCATCGCGATGCTGGCGTGCGCCCGGATCGGCGCCATCCACTCGGTCGTCTTCGGCGGCTTCGCTCCGGCGGAGCTCGCCGCACGGATCGAGGACGCCGCGCCGAAGGTGGTCGTGTCCGCGAGCTGCGGCATCGAGCGCAGCCGGGTGATCCCCTACAAGCCGATGCTGGACGAGGCGATCGAGCGCTCGTCGCACAAGCCGGAGCGGTGCATCATCGTGCAGCGCGAGCAGCTGACCGTCGAGCTGACCGACCGCGACGTGGCGTGGTCGGACGTGATGCACCCCGACCTGGTGGCACCCGCAGGGTGCGTCCCCGTCGCGGCCACCGACCCGCTCTACATCCTCTACACCTCCGGCACCACGGGGCGGCCCAAGGGCATCGTGCGCGACCATGGTGGGCACGCGGTGGCGCTGCGGTGGTCGATGGGCAACCTGTTCGGGATGCAGCCCGGCGACGTGTGGTTCACCGCCAGCGACGTGGGCTGGGTGGTCGGCCACTCCTACATCGTCTACGCGCCCCTGCTGACCGGGTGCACGACGGTGCTCTACGAGGGCAAGCCGGTGGGCACCCCGGACGCCGGAGCCTTCTGGCGGATCGTCGAGCAGTATGGCGTGGCTGGCCTGTTCACAGCGCCCACGGCCATCCGGGCGGTCAAGAAGGAGGACCCCGAGGGCGAGCTGCTCGAGGGGCACGACATCTCCTCGCTGCGGACCCTCTTCCTCGCGGGGGAGCGGCTCGACCCGGACACCTACACGTGGGCGGTGGAGCGGCTGCGGCTGCCCGTCGTCGACAACTGGTGGCAGACCGAGACCGGGTGGCCGATCGCCGCGAATCCGATGGGTTTGCAGCAGCTTCCCATCAAGCCGGGATCGCCGACCGTTCCGGTGCCGGGGTATGACGTGCGAGTGCTCGACGAGCGCGGTGAGCCTGTGCCGCCCGGGACCGAAGGCGCCATCTGCCTGCGACTGCCGATGCCCCCCGGCACGCTGCCGACGCTGTGGCAGGACGACGACCGCTACGTCTCGTCCTACCTCGCAGCTCACGACGGCCACTACCTCACCGGCGACGGTGGCTACCTCGACGAGGACGGCTACCTGTTCGTGATGGGCCGCACCGACGACGTGCTCAACGTGGCGGGCCACCGGCTGTCGACCGGGTCGATCGAGGCCGCGCTCGCGGGCCATCCGTCCGTGGCCGAGTGCGCGGTGATCGGGGTGGCCGACCAGCTCAAGGGCCAGGTGCCACGGGCCCTGGTGGTGCTCAAGAGCGGCATCGACGTGGCGGCCGACGGCGCCCTGGAGGCGCTGCGCGACGAGCTGGTGCAGCGCGTGCGGTCGGAGGTCGGCGCGGTGGCGGCGTTGCGGCAGG
>NZ_VOHR01000468.1 GCF_009192725.1 Segeticoccus rhizosphaerae
TCGCCCACGTCGCCGCGCACGAGCTCGGTGCGGCCGCCTACGCGATCAAGGCCGCACGGGCGGCCGCCCCGGAGGGCGAGGGCAGGGCCGCGGGGCGACTGGAGTGCCAGTGGCAGCGTGACCAGCTCCCGGCGGCGATTCGCGAGCTGGTGCTCGACGACCAGCGGTTGCGGAACGACATCTGCTGGTCGGTGTTCGAGGAGCGGGGCCAGGTGGGGCGAGGCGAGACGCAGTACGACGAGCTTCACTGACCGATCGGTTGGTGACTGACCACTCGGTCAGTTATGCTCCTACGGTGGCAAGGACGACGGCGGCGCAGGCGCGCGCGGAGATCGTGGGCACCGCGCGACACCTCTTCGGGGAGCGCGGCTACGAAGGCACGTCGCTGCAGGACATCGCCACGGCTCTCGGGGGCTCCAAGGCCGGGGTGCTCTACCACTTCGGTTCAAAGGCGCTGATCCTGCGCGAGCTCATGCTGCCCGCCGCCGAGTCCTTCGCGAAGCTGGTCGACGAGCTCGACCGCCTCGACGCGGACCTCGCCCAGCGCCGGGCCGTCGAGGGCTTCGTCGGCATGGTCCTGGAATACCGGGACGAGCTGTCGGCCTACCCCGCCGCCATCCAGCAGGTCATCGAGCTGCCCGAGCTCGACGACCTGCAGTTCCGGTCGATGGGCGAGCGACTCGTGCTCGCGATGACCGGCGGCTCCACGGAGACCGTCGACCTGCTCGCCGCCCACGTCGCGTGCATCGGGCTGCTCGCCACCACCACGACCCTGTCGGGCCTCGACACCGGCGCGCCGGATCCGCAGGCGCGGGCCGAGTCGGCCCCCGCCGCGGTCCTCGTCGGCCTCGGCCCCGAGGAGCTGCGACGAGACCTCATCCGGGTCGCCGAACGCACCCTCGGGCTCGGGCCCGCTGATCGGTGACCACCCGACATACCCGCACGTTCTGCCACACCCCCTGCTGAGGAGTAGCCCGATGTCCACCGCTCTCTACCGGCTTGCCCGCGCCTGCGTGCGCAGGCGCGGCCTGGTCGTCATCCTCTGGGTGGTGCTCGTCGCCGGCCTCGGCGGTGCCTTCGCCTCGTTCGGCAGCACCACCTCGCCCGCCATCACGATCCCGGGCACCGAGTCGCAGCGGGCGTTGGACGCGCTGCAGCAGGAGTTCCCCGCCGCGAGCGGCGCACGGGGCACCATCATCTTCAAGGCGCCGGAGGGGCAGACGCTGGCCAGCCCGGAGGGCAAGCGTGCCATCGGTGCCGCCGTCAAGGAAGCGTCAGAGGTGCCCGGCGTCGTCGGGGCGGCCGACCCCTTCACGACCGGCACGGTGAGCAGGGACGGGCGCTATGCCCTTGTCCCCGTGCAGTTCCAGCAGACGGCCGACCAGGTCTCCCCGGAGTCGCTGGAGGCCTATCAACAGGTCGGCGAGGTGGCCGAGCAGCAGGGAATCCACGTCGAGCACGGCGGCGACGTCGACCAGTCCGACGTGGCCACCGGGCCCGGGGAGGTCGCCGGAGTCGCGGTCGCCATGCTGGTGCTCGTCATCACCTTCGGCTCGCTCGTCGCGGCCGGCATGACGATGCTCACCGCCCTGATCGGCGTCGGCACCGGAATGCTCGGCCTGATGCTGACCAGCCACCTGTTCGACATGACCAGCACGGCACCGATCCTGGCGCTCATGCTGGGCCTGGCCGTCGGCATCGACTACTCCCTGTTCATCACCTCGCGGCACAAGCAGCTACTCGGTGAGGGACTTGACCCCGAGGAGGCGGTCGGGCGAGCGGTCGGAACTGCAGGCTGCGCAGTCGTCTTCGCCGGCCTCACCGTCGTCATCGCCCTGTCCGCGCTGTCCGTGGTGGGCATCCCCTTCCTCACCGTGATGGGTCTCGCGGCGGCCGGCACCGTCGCCGTCGCCGTGTTGGTCGCGCTCACCCTGTTGCCGGCACTGCTCGGGTATGCCGGGACGCGGCTGACGCCGAAGAACAAGGCCGGGCGGCACGAGGCGCCGGACGCCCGTGCGGGCCTCGGCTTCGCGTGGGCGCGATTCGTCACCAAGCGGCGCCTGGCGGTGGAAGA
>NZ_VOHR01000469.1 GCF_009192725.1 Segeticoccus rhizosphaerae
ACCGTCGAGGAGGAACTCGGTGCCGGTCTGGCCAGCATCCTTCGGGCCGCCGACCCGGTGCGGCTCACGGTGGCCGGCCGCACCGACGCCGGGGTGCACGCCCGCGGCGCCGTGGCCCACGCCGACGTCGCCCCGCACGACTGGTCGCGCCTGCCCGGTCGGTCCGACCGCGCACCCGGTGCGGCTGCGGTGACCCGGCTCGCCGGGGTGCTGCCGCCGGACATCGTGGTCCGGCGGGTCACGGTGGCGCCGGACGGGTTCGACGCCCGGTTCTCGGCCACCGGCCGTTGGTACCGCTACCGGATCTGCGACCGGCCGCACCTGCTGGATCCGCTCCGTCGCCACGACACGGTGCTGCACAAGCGGCCGCTCGAGGTCTCGGCGATGCACGCCGCGGCCCAGCGGCTGCTCGGGCTGCGGGAGTTCGCCGCCTTCTGCAAGCGCCGCGAGGGAGCGACCACGATCCGGACCCTGCGACGTTTCGACTGGGAACGCGATGCCGACGGCATCGTGGTCGGCACCGTCGGGGCCGACGCGTTCTGCCACTCGATGGTCCGTTCCCTCGTCGGGGCCGTGGTGCCGGTCGGTGAGGGACGCCGGGAGCCGGACTGGCCGGCGCAGGTGCTCTCCGCCGGCCACCGCGACCCTGCCGTCGTCGTCATGCCGCCCCACGGCCTGTGCCTGGAGGAGGTCACCTACCCGAGCGACGACCAGCTGGCCCCGCAGGCCGGGCGAGCACGCGCCATACGACGCCTGGACCAGGTGGCCGGGGCGAGCGGCACCGTTCCGGACGAGGGACCAGCAACGTAGACGTGCGCGAGCTGGCGGCAACGGTGCCCTCGTCGCTCGACGAGGGATATCGGTATGACGCGGCACCGGCCCATACGTCACAGTTGACCCTTGTGGGACACGTCGACGTCAATGCCGTCAGCTACCAGCTCCCCGATGGGCGGCCGCTCCTCGGGGAGGTGAGCCTGCGCGTCGGTGAGGGCGCGAAGGTGGCGCTGGTCGGCCCCAACGGCACCGGCAAGACCACACTGTTGCGCATCATCGCGGGCGACCTGACTCACTTCGACGGGGCGGTCACCCGCAGTGGGGGACTCGGCGTGATGCGCCAGTTCATCGGCCAGGTGCGCGACAACACGACCGTGCGGGACCTGCTGGTCGGGGTCGCCCCCGAGCCGATCCGCAAGGCGGCCAAGGCGGTCGACGACAGTGAACTGGCGATCATGGAGGTCGACGACGAGCCGGCCCAGCTCGCCTACGCCCAGGCGCTCGCCGACTGGGGCGACGTCGGGGGCTATGAGCACGAGACGCTCTGGGACGTCTGCACGGTGGCGGCCATCGGGGTCCCCTTCGAGCAGGCGCAGTGGCGCAAGGTCAACACGCTCTCCGGCGGCGAGCAGAAGCGGCTCGTCCTCGAGGCGCTGCTGCGCGGACCCGAGGACGTGCTGCTGCTCGACGAGCCGGACAACTACCTCGACGTGCCGACCAAGCGCTGGCTCGAGGAGCAGATCGTCGCCTCGCCCAAGACGGTGCTGTTCGTCAGCCACGACCGCGAGCTGCTCGACCGCGTCGCGACCCGGATCGCGACCCTCGAGCCGAGCGCCGCAGGCAGCACGTGCTGGGTGCACGCCGGACGCTTCGCGACCTACCACCAGGCCCGGATCGACCGCAACGCCAGGTTGGAGGAGCTGCGCAAGCGGTGGGACGAGGAGCACGCCAAGCTCAGGGCCCTCGTGCTGATGTACAAGCAGAAGGCGGCCTACAACTCCGACATGGCGGCGCGCTACCACGCCGCGCAGACCCGGTTGAAGCGGTTCGAGGACGCCGGACCGCCCGAGGTGGTCGCCAGGGAGCAGAACGTGCGGATGCGGCTGCGGGGCGGCCGCACGGCCAAGCGGTCCGTGATCTGCGAGCGCCTCGAGCTGCGCGGAGGGACGCTCGCCGACGGCATCGGAGCCGACGGCGCCGAGCCCGGCGTGCTGATGAAGCCGTTCGACCTCGAGGTCTGGTACGGCGAGCGGGCGGCGGTCCTCGGCAGCAACGGCTCGGTCCCCAACAACGAGAACGCGATCGCCCGGCTCGCGGAGGCCATCGCTCGCATCGACGCCCACCCGTGGCCGCGGCACTACCTCGCCTCGG
>NZ_VOHR01000047.1 GCF_009192725.1 Segeticoccus rhizosphaerae
CGCCCCGAGGTCAGCGGCCGACCGCGCGCGGTGGCTGGCGACGACCGCGCTGCCGAGCACCAGGGCGGCCACTCCCAGGCTGACCAGGACACCGATCACGCCCATGGCCAGCACGGTGGCGGATCCTCGGTCGCGCCCGGTCCGTTGGACGCCTGGAGCCGTCGGCCGTCGAACACGCGACGGCCAGCGTGCAGCACGGTCCGGGTGGAAGGCCACCCACCGACGCGGCTGGGCGCCAACGGGGCTCACGGCGCCGGCCCTCCGACCTCGAGTGGTGCCGAAGCCGTCGCCGCCGGCGCGAACGACTCCGGCAACAGCGCCCCCACCATCCGGGCGCGCGCCCTCACCGACACCCGGACCGCTCCCCCGTTTCGGCTCACCTCGACAGTGGCACCGTCGGGAGCGGCTTGTCTCGCAAGCGCGCGCACAGTGCCCGACGGCTCACCCCGCGCGGCGGCCCGCGCGCCCAGTCGGGCTGCGTCGACGCACCGCACCTGGTCGATCACCAGCCCGACCCCGCCGAGCAGGACACCGAGCAGCAGGACCACGACCGGGAACACGGCAGCGAGCTCTGCGGTCACCATGCCCCGGTCGGGCCTGCGGACCATCAGGAGGCGATCGCCAAGGCGCTGGTGATCACCTTGGACAGCGCGCTGCGAACCGCGTCCGAACGCACGATGGCGATCAGCACGGCAGCGAAGCTGCACGCGGCAAGCGTCCCGTGTGTTGAGGTACTTGTCCGTGGCTACGGTCACATTGAGGTGGGTTGTGGTGAGCACAGCGCTGTGCGCGCATCCCTTATGGCGGGTATGGAAGAGGCAGACAAGCAGGTACGGTTACCGACCAAGCTGCAGGTCACGACAGTCCGTCGCGCGTGCGATAGGTCTTTGGTGCTGCGGCGGGTCGCGGATGTGTTGGCATCTGGGTCCGCCCCACCGAGCAGGCTTCCGCGTGTGAGCTGATGACAGTACGGATTGCGACCTATGCCCGGGTGTCCACCGCCGACCAGGCGGACACCGGGACGTCCTTGGCCGATCAGGAGCGTCGCCTGAAGGCTGCAGTGACGGCCCGAGGTGGGCTGCTGGTTGAACACTTCGTTGACGCCGGCGTGTCTGGTGCCGCGGACTCTCGGCCCGGGCTAGACGGGCTGCGCCGAGCCGTGCAGTCGCTCGACATCGATGCAGTGATGGCCACCAAGATCGATCGCGTGTCCCGGTCGGCAGTAGGCCTGCTGGCCCTCATTGAGGAGCTGCGGCGATCGGGTTGCCACCTCGTGCTGATTGACGAGGGGCTGGACACCTCGACGGCTGCCGGTGACCTGACCTCCGGGCTGCTGGGTGTGATCGGCGGCTGGGAGCGCAAGCGCATCGCCGACCGCACCACCCAGGGTCGTCGATCGGCTGCGGAGATTGAGGGCAGGTTCGTCGGCTCCACTCCCCCATTCGGTTACCGAGTAGCCCAATCCCCCATCGGAAAGGGCAAGCGGTTGGTGGTCCATGAAGGCGAGGCCACGACCGTCCGGCGCATGTTCGAGCTGCTCATCGTGGAGCAGCGGACCGTCGGGGTTGCCGCGCGGATTCTGAACGACGAAGGCCACGGCACCCAAACCGGACTCACCTGGACCACCATTTCGCTGGGCCGCTGGGCGCTACGGCAGGAACCCCTGCGGGCTGCGTCGGGGGTTTGGGTCTTTGACGGCATTCACGTCAGCATCCCGGCGATTCTTTCGCCGGTGGAGGCCGCCGCCTGGCGGGCGTGGCAAGATGACCGGCGGCAACCTCAAACTTCCCGTGGCTCATACCTGCTGTCCGGAATGTTTTTGATGCCCTGCGGACTTAGAGCCATGGGTCGCACCGCGGGCAAGCAGCGCCCTACATACTGTTGCCGGCTCCACTATCTCCCCAAAGGTGACCCCGATCGGCACGACAATTGCGTCAATGTCTCTTGCGCCTCAGTCGACACGGCTGTCACGGAACACATCCAAAGGGTTCTAGCACAACCAGAAGTCCTCAGGCAGGCCGCATCAGAACGCGTATCGCCCAAGAACGGATCCCTTGACCACGACAACCTGGTTGCCGAACTACAACGAGTCGAGCAGTCGTTGTCGACGGAGGCAAAGCTCTTCCGAGAGCAGGGGTACGTAGGCAACGAACTGATCGCTGTCCTGGCGCCCCTCCACCAACGCCGCCAAGCACTCAGCAGAGAACTGGCTCATTCACAACAAGCTCCCGGGGGCCGCAAAGGGCGAGCCGTTACCGAGCTGACCGAACTTCTCGAGCACGGCCTCAGCCACGCCTCCCGACAGACCTGGCGTCAACTCCTCACCGCCCTCGAAGTGAGCGTGACCATCGACGGCTACCAGCCCTGCCCAGACTGCCCTGGAACTGGCTACCTTCCGTTTCCACCCAACCAGCGCCGCCGCTGGCCACGAACATGCCCCACATGCCTGAGCGGGACCGTCCCAACACTCACCATCGAGTACGACGACATCGCTGCCTTCACACTCACGCTGGACCACCCTCAGGGCGCGTCCCGACAAAACTCACCCGAGGTAGATGCTCGCCGCGGCGAGCGCGGAAGAACGGCGCCCGAGCACCGTTAGGATTAGTCTGCTGAACGCATTAGGCGCAGGTCACCTGTTTCAAATCCTGTCACCCCGACTCGTGGCACGTAAGGCCCTGACCAGCGCACGCTGCGGTCAGGGCCTTACTCGTGGCACGGGTTTGCCACGAGATTGCCATGATGCTGATCCCCGACCCGGAGCTTGTCGGGTTGCAGGCGAGAATGCATAGCGATCCTGTCGACACTGCGCACCGGCCCCGTCCGAGGACCCTGACCGCAAAGACGCGTGCAGACTGCTCATCGCGGCGGGCCGCGGGGTGCGGTGTACGCCTTGGTCCAGGTGAAGACCTCCGGACAACCCATAAGGTGACGCCGCTCCTGCGTGCAGGCCGGTGACCTCCTGACCTGCTGCTACCAGCCGCGCAGCGCCCGCCCGAGAGTCTCGGGCGGCGGGCGCTGCCGGGGATGCCGGGCATCGAGAACAGCGGGGCGGTCGCGGCCCAGCCGGCGGCGCGGCATACGACCAGCAGGAGCTGGTCAGGGTGTTGGGGTCGGTCAGCTCCACGCGGTCCCCCCGCAGGTGGGGCAGCATGTGCATCAGCTCCGGGACGAACTCGGTCAGTACCTTCAGCGACCAGCCGGCGGCGAACACGATGGTGGCCGCGACACCGGCGAGCTTGGGGACCATCGATAGCGACTGGTTGTTGACCTAGAAGATCGCCTGGAACAGCGAGACCAAGACACCGATCACCAGCGACACCAGCAGAACGCGCCCGGCCAGCTTGACGCACACGACGGCCGTCATTCGGGCGATCTCGACGACGAGGGCGTCGGTCACGACAGGTTCTTTCGGGTCGGTTCGTGCGCAGTCCCCGGGGACGGTCCGGGGACTGAGCGGCTCAGCAACCACCGCGGACACGTTTGAGGCCGAGGGCTCGTTCGAGGTCGAGGGCTCGTTCGAGGTCGAGGGCTCGTTCGAGGGGATCCACCCCAACGACCTGCCTTTGGTGGGCGTGTGCCTGGCCAAGCTCGCCACGGCGCACCAGGTCGAAGCGGGCAGGTTGTGTAGGGCCGACCCAGGTTTCCCACTCGAAGATTTACGCACCCGGGTCGAGGTTCAGGACGCTGGGACAGCAACGTCCTGGAAAGGATCGACCAGATGCCGCACCGAGATCTCGCTGGCCGAGCCGCGCTTGAGGACCTGGTGGGGATCCAGATGCCGAGGTAGAGCCGGCCGACGGTGATGACGACCGGTGAAGCGGCCCACCAGCTCGGCGTCAGCGATTGTCGGCGGCGATCGAAAATTGGTCGCCAGGTGTGCCGCCCCGTTGACGACGAGCAGCTGACGTCGTCGGCGGCGCGGCTGATCCGGAAGCCGGAGCTGAGCCGCTCCGGAGACTTGCCAGCCATGGCCTGGGAGGCCACTCGCTGATGGCCAGCAG
Organism: Segeticoccus rhizosphaerae; assembly: GCF_009192725.1. Classification (GTDB taxonomy): domain Bacteria; phylum Actinomycetota; class Actinomycetes; order Actinomycetales; family Dermatophilaceae; genus Segeticoccus; species Segeticoccus rhizosphaerae. The sequence continues at coordinate 4,005 of NZ_VOHR01000047.1, forward strand.
GCTCCTGGCGCCAGCGGCGACAGCAGCCTGAGCCAGTGTCAGGATGGTCGCCAGACCATGTCGCACGCCACGCGGATCACGAGGATCAGGCACGTGGGCGAACACCTCAAGCAGTGCTGGTCGAGACAGATCGGCTGTAGGGCGAGATGGCATGGCGGGCATGGGACTCTCGTGTCGACGAAGTGGTGGAGAACTCCATCGTGGCGACGGGTCTCACGCCCGTCTTCTAGCAACACGCGTCACGTCAGTCGCACAACCAGCAGGTCAGCGCCCTGTCAGCCGACTTTGCCGACCCCCTGACCGGGCGGCCGAGCGGACCGGACAACTGGAGCGCAGCCCGCGAGAATTCGTTGACACACTTATGTATGGATGCCACACTTTGTCTTTGTAGTGCCCTACTACTTAGCGGGAGCAGCGATGTCTCCATCCTTACGTTCGTCTTGTCGTGGCCCTTGGATTGGAGCGTTGGTCGTGGTCACCGTCACCGGTGCCGCTGCCTGCAGCGGAGGCTCCGGTGGCGCTCAAGGGAACCCCTCAGGTACCGCGAAGCAGATCACCGTTGCGATCTCCGACAGCCCCAGTGCAACCGCCCTCAAGAAGGTCGCGCCAGCATTCACAGCCCAGACAGGCGTCGAGGTCAAATTCGTATCCTTGCCGTACGCGCAGTTGGCCGCCAAGGTTCTGCTGTCCTCGAAAAAGTCGTCGAGCGCATTTGACGTCATCCAGTTCGACAGTCCCATGCTTGCCTCCTTGGCCGCTGGCGGAGCCTTGAAAGACATCCAGTCTCAAGTCTCGTCTTCCAGCACCTACGACGTGTCCGACTTCCCGCAGCCCGTCCAGGACTACGCGAAGTACCAGGGCAAGACCTATGCCGTTCCCCTCTCCACAGAGCCCTACGTCCTTTGGTACCGCACGGACCTGTTCAAGAAGCTGAACTTGTCAACGCCGCAGACGTGGAACCAGTACTTGGCCAACGCCAAGGCACTCAAGGCCGGAGGCCACGAGGGAAGTGACTCCGGCTTCGGTGCCCAAATTGGCGCCTACTACTGGCTGGAGGCTATCTACGCCTCCGGCGGCAGCCTGTTCCACAAGGGCACGTGCAAGCCGGCCCTGGACACGCCACAGGCGGTCGCTGCAACAAAGGCCTACCTCGAGGCGCTGCCCTATACCCCAGCCACTGCGATCAACGGCGGCGGCAACGAGATGACGACGGCCTTCGTACAAAGCGACGTAGGGCAGATGATCAACGCCACGGGCTACTACTCGATCATGAACGACCCCAAGCAATCGAAGATCCCCGGCAAGTTCGCGGCCGCTCTACCGCCCAGCCTGACCGGCAAACCGGCGACGCTCCTGTTCGGTTGGCTGATCGGTGTAGGGCAACAATCGCAGGCACAACAGACCGCTTGGCAATTCCTCGACTTCGCGCTCGGAAAGAGCGGGATGAAGAAGATGATCGCAGCCGGAGCACCACCCACCGGGCGCACCTCACTTGTCGACAACCCAAAACTGACAAAGAGCCTGCCGTACCTGCCCACACTGGTAGACGCGTCGAAGGTCGGCACACACCTGCCCTACATCACGCAGATGCCCGAGATCATCACTAGCATGTCGGCGGACCTGAACGCTGCTGCTGCGAAGAAGCAGAGCCCCGCCCAACTGATCAAAGCGGCCACAGCCGATGTGACCAAGGTCGTCGGGAACGCCACGGACTGCGAGTGACCGCCCTCAGCCACCACTCGCCCCAAGCGACGGGCAGCCGCTCCCGCCAAGCTCTGCGCTCCGACGCTCGACGAAGAGTCGGTGGCGCTGCCTTCACCTTGCCAGCGTGGGCCTTGTTCCTGGCCGTTCTCCTAGTTCCCCTTGTCGTGGCCGTCCGGGCTTCCTTCACCAACGAGAGCCTCACCCAGGTTCAACCCGCATCCTTCGTGGGCGGAGAGAATTATGCGGACCAGGTATTCACCAGTTCTTTCTTCCATGCCTTGTGGGTCACCGTCGCCATCATCGTCCTGTCGTTGATCGTCCAGATACCCCTGGGTCTGGCTGTGGCGACCGCACTCGCGAGACCGTTCCGTGGGCGGTCCGTGCTTCGCTCCGCCATCACCGTTCCGATGATGCTCACGCCCATCGCCGTGGGTCTGATGTGGCGGTTTCTGGCCGACCCAGACCTCGGCGTCATCCGGTGGGCCGCATCCCTGGTCCAGCACAACGCACACCCCAACCTCTTCGGCAGCGAGACCGGCGCCCTAGCTCTCCTGATCGTCGTCAACGCCTGGATCAACGTCCCGTTCGTGACACTGCTTCTGGCGGCGGCACTCATCGGCGTCCCAGAGGAGATTCGAGAGGCTGCCGCGATCGACGGAGCCGGAGCTTCCAAGACCTTCTGGTACGTGCTACTGCCGATGATCGCTCCAGTCATCGCCGTCGTGGCGCTGCTACGCGGGGCGGCCGACTACCGAATGTTCGACCTGATCTACGTCGTGACCCAAGGCGGCCCGGGGGACGCAACCCGCAACCTGTCACTACTCGCCTACCAGCAGGGTCTGATCAGCTTCCAGGTCGGGCGTGCTAGCGCGATCGCGATCGCGATGGCCGTTGTGGCCGCCCCTGCGTACCTTCTCTACACGAGGGTGATCAAGCCATGAGGCCAAGACTGGTGCAGACGCTGTTGCGGTATCTTGTGTGCGTCATCGCTGCGGCCCTGGCGCTGGCACCGCTGGTCTGGATCGTGGCGACCTCTTTCAAGACGCAGCTGGAAGCAGCCAGCTATCCACCCACCGTGGTTCCCGCGCACCCAACGAACGGGAACTACCAGCAGCTCTTCAGTTCACCGGCGTTCCTCTCCTCGCTGCTGACATCGAGCCTAATCGTCCTGTTCACGACGCTGCTGACCCTGGCAGTCGCATTCCCCTGCGCGTACGGACTTGTCCGGCTGCGCCCCTACGGCCGCCGACCATTGATCCTCATCATTGCCTTGGCTCAGACGGTGCCGACGATCGTATTCCTGATACCGATGTACTCAGTCGCGGTGCAGCTCGGCCTGTACGACACGCTTCCCCTCATCGTCGTTGTCGTTGCCGCCTTCCTGACGCCATTTGCCACACTCACGCTGGCCGCCTTCTTGCGCACCTTGCCGGTCAGCGTCGAAGAAGCGGGCTTGGTGGACGGCTGCACCCGTCTGGGCGTCCTTTGGCGAATCGTGCTGCCCATGAGTCGCGCGCCTTTGGCCGCCATCGCGGCCCTGACTGGTCTGTACGCCTGGAATGAGTTCCTCATCCCGGTGATCCTCGGCGGCCAGGACACCGTTCCCCTGACGGTGTACGTCGCGAACTTCGTCACGCAGAAGACGATCGAGTGGGGCCCTCTGACCGCTGCTGTCTGTCTGGTGCTGCTGCCGGCCGTCGCGGTCGTGCTCGCTGCCCAACGGCAACTCGTCAGCGGCCTGACGGCCGGTGCAGTACAGAACTAGCACCCACATCCAGGAGGAATCACGATGGTGGCTATGCATCGGACTCGAGTCGGCGTTATCGGAGCGGGTGTCATGGGCACGGCGTACGCCTCCGCCATGACGTCGGGGACTCTCGCGTGGCGGTGCGAGCTCGTCGGCATAGCTGATACGAACCCGGACGCAGCGCACAACCTGGCGGGGCGTGTCGGCTGCGCCGCGTACAACTCACCCGACGACCTACTCTCCCAGGCGCACCCGGACGCCGTGTACATCGCGGTGCCCGACCGCCTGCATCTCGCGCCGTTCCTGACGGCAGCCCATCACGGCGTCGCGATCCTCGTCGAGAAGCCCTTGGCGACTACCCTGGAGGACGCTCTCGCCATGCAGGAGGCCGCACGAGCGGCTCACGTCGTAGCGCGCGTCAACTTCTCCAACCGGTTCAACCCGCCATTCGTGCGAGCACGGGAGGCGATCGACCGCGGTGATCTGGGCGAGGTGATCGGGGTAAGCGCGCGTCTGAGCAATGTGATCGACTACCCGACAAAGCACCTTCGCTGGGCCGATCGAACCACGTGCGGCTGGTTCCTGCTCAGCCACCTGTTCGACCTGGTCCGGTGGCTGGCTGGCGCTGAGGCCGACCGTGTCACGGCAGCAGGAGTCAAGCGCCGCCTCGCGTCGATGGGGTTAGACACCTACGACCTCATCCACGCGCTGGTCGAGTACGAGGGCGGCTTGAGTGGCGCCTACGAATCCGCATGGGTACTACCCCCCTCGCTTCCATCGCTGGTCGACTGCAACGTCCAGATTGTCGGCACCGACGGCCGAGCCCTGATCGACACACATTCCCAGACCGTGCACATCGCCACACAGCAACACCTGTCCTACCCGGCCACACTCGACTGGACCGACGCCAGCATCACCTCCTTCCTCGACGCCGCAGACCTGGGCGTTCCAGTGCCGCCCGAGCAACTCGCGGACGGGGTCGAGAACACCCGGCTGCTGGTCGCGCTCCACCAGTCTCTAGAGACCGGGGCTCCTGTCCCGGTGGTACGAGAGCCGGCCCAGCAATGACCCAACGGCCTGCCGTGGAGTCTCCGATGGCCGATACGGCCCTTCGGCTGTGCCTCCCAGCACTTCAGGCCGCCGCAACGGAGCGCGAGAAGATCCAGCGCGTCGCAGTTGCGCTCGCCAAGAGGGTGGCGCAGGGCGGCAGCATCTACACATTCGGGGCCGGCCACTCGCAATCGATCGCTGCGGAGTTCTGCTCTCGAGCCGGCGGGCTAGCGCACTTCACCGCGATGTCCCTGGAGGATCTCCGGGAGGACAACCGGAAGTCGCACCTGCAGCTGTCCGACTCGAACCCCGAGCGAGACCCCTCCAACGGTAGGCAGCTGCTGAGCCTCTACGAAGTCACCGCTCGGGACGCGCTCCTCATCGCATCCAACAGCGGCAGGAACGCCGCAGTCATCGAAATGGCGCTGCAGGCGCACGCGATGGGCACATACGTCGCCGCGATCGTGAGCGGGAGCCACTGTGCGCACGAGTCGTCACGCCACGCCAGCGGCCACAAGCTCGTGGACGTCGTCGATGAATGGATCGACAACTGCGGTGTCCCAGGTGACGCCATCATCCCCACCCGATCTGGCATGGTCGGAGCCACATCAACCATCGCCGGCGCCCTCATCGCCCAACTGATCAGTATCGCACTCGTCGAGCAGTTCGAAGCTCAGGAACTACCCGCCCAGGTGATTGCCAGTGCCAACATCGACCAACGGCAGTCCTGACGCGGTGGCACCAGCCTTCGCGGTGGACATCGGCGGTTCCAGGATCCGCGTAGCGGCCGTGAGCCCCGACCTGACGTTGCAGCCGATCTACGCCACTCCCGATGTCAGTGGCGGCCCTGCCGGGCTCGTCAAGCAGTTGGAGGGGTTGGTGCGCATGGCCTGTGAGGGGTCCCCGTTGAGCGCAGGAGTCGTAGCGACGCCCGGAGCGGTCAACAGCCACACCGGAACCATCAGTTCGGCCACGAACCTGCCCCTGACCGGATACCCGTTAGGGGACGCGCTCTCTCAAAGGTTGGGTGTTGACGTCAAGGTGGTCGTTGACACCGCGGCAGCCGCTGTAGCCGAGTTCGGTGCCAGCGGCGCCGCCGCTGACTGCTCCATCGGTGCCTACGTGACGGTTTCCACCGGGATCGGGACATCACTTGTCGTTGACGGACGCGTCGTCGAGGGCGCCCACTCGCGTGCCGGGGAGCTGGGCCACGTCCCGGTCCGTACCGGGCCAGAGGCAGAACCCTGCCCCTGCGGCCAACGAGGCTGCCTGGAGATGTACGCCTCTGGGGCTGGGCTTGCACGCCTGTCCGGGCGGGCGGGCGGACCCACAGGCGCAGCCGCAGTGCTCGACGCCGCCCGCCACGGCGAGCCGGGGGCAAGACAGCTCGTCGAGCAGGCTGTCGACCTTCTGTGCCGCGCCCTTGCCGGCCTCGTGCACGTCCTCGACCCCGCCGCTGTGGTGCTGGGCGGCGGACTGCTGCTCGGCGGCCGCCTGCTCGAGGTGCTCGTCCAACGACTCGGGGAGATCATCGTGATTCCCGGCTGGAGCGCACGAAGTGTCCTCCGCGAGGCGGCCCATGGCGACCTCAGCCCGCTCACTGGCGCAGCCGCTCTTGCCGCGGGGACGCCCGCAGCGATGCGGCTTATCGGCTGGAAGGTCCCGACATGACCCCCCTATCGCTTCTCGTCGGCGCAGCCAGCGTGCCGATCACGCCGCCCGTGGGTGGCCGGATGGCGGGCTACGCCTTGCGCACCGAGCCCGCTCAGTCGGTCAACGACGACCTCATGCTCCGCGCTGTTTTGTTCGACGACGGGGACACGATCGTGGTCCTGGTCGTCTGCGACCTCATCTACGCCACCGCCGAGCTGACCGCGGCCATCCGCGAAGCGATCGCCGCTGAACTGGCCATACCGCCGCTGTCCATCATCGTTTGCACCACCCACACGCACTCCGGGCCGGCCCACCTGACCGGCGTCCAAGGCACCACACTCCGGGAGGCGATCGCCGAGCGTGCCAAGGCGGCTTCACGCCGAGCCCACGCGGAGCGGCAGTCAGTAGATCTGGTCCTCGGCAGCCGAATAATCCCGGGCATCAGCGCGAACCGGCGCACGGTGGCGAGATGCCCCGACGCGACCGCCCGCATTTTGATCGCCCAAGCACAAGACACCGGCTTCCCGGTCGCGACAATCCTCAACTTCGCATGCCATGCAACTGTGCTCGAACACGACTGGTGCAGCTACTCCGCCGACTTTCCTGGAGCAGCTTGCCGCGACATCGAGGCCGCCATAGGCGGAGTCGCCGTCTACCTGCAGGGGTGCGCCGGGGACACCAACCCGGTCTTCACCGCGCACGACTGGGACGAGTGCTGCCGCATTGGCCGCATCCTGGCCACGACCGCCACCCAGGTGGCGCTGGAAGGCCAAGGCCTCGCCCGGGGACTGCGAACAGTGAGCCCCACGTTTCAGGAAGAGTTCGACGCCTCGGCACTCGCGTCCAGCACGCTCGTCCCCGGGACACCGTTGGCCGTCTCCACCACCCGGGTCCACGTCGGCGCTCCGGTCGCGTTGCCTCCACCTGACCAGATTGACAGGGAGCGGGCGCGGCTCGCACCGGCGCTTGAAAACCCAGACGTCGACACGCGCCGCCAAGCCGCCAGCGCTGACTCGGAGCTGTGGATCCAGCAGCTGCGCACGGACGAACCCAACCTCTTCGGCGTTGTGGACACCGAAGCCCCGACGCTCGAGCTGCAGGCACTTCACCTTGGTCCGGAGCTGAGCCTCCTAGCCCTGCCCGGCGAGCCGTTCGCCAAGACGGACGCCGACATCCGCCGACGGGCCGACCGCCACGTCCTGATCGCAGGGTACGCAAACCAGTCCGCCGGGTATCTGCCCACCCGGCACGAGTTCCCCCGTGGCGGATATGAGGTGGGATGCAGCCAGTACCCTGCAGGAACAGCCGAGGCCGTAGTCAACGCAGCAGTAAGGCTCCTCGATGAACAGAGTGGCACCAGCGACCCCGCCCTCCCGTCAGAGTGACCCCATGGAGCCCGGAAGCCGTCCGTCGGGACCGGAGCGCCCAACGGTCATCATCAGCGCAGCGGAGGTCGGACGAGCAAACCGAGCCCGGATCGTCCAAGCCCTCGCAGATCGAGGCCCGCTCTCGCGAGCCGACCTCGCCAGAATCACCAATGTCCCCAGGGCGACAATCGGCTCCATCGTCAAATCGCTCCTCTCCTCGGGTTGGCTCGAAGAAGGGCAGCCGCGCCCGCCCGCCGACGGGATAGGCAAACCTGGTACGCCGCTGTGGTTCGGACGCCACGCCGGACTCAGCGGCGCCATCCACGTCCAGCCCCGACGAGTAGTCACTGCCGTAGTCAACGCCGCGGGAGACATCCTCAGCACTCACCGACACAAGATTCCCGCGCGGACGTCCACCGAAGGGGTCGTCAGCGTGATCCTCAACGCCGCAGCACAAGAGTTTCACCACGACATGGACGAACTGACGGGAATCGGTCTCGCTCTCCCGGCCGCCGTAGATCGCCAGACTGGTGAGGTCATGGCGTGCACGCCCCTGCCCGCACTGGTCGGAAGCCATTTGCGCCAGCGCCTGGAGGACCTCACCCAGGTACCAACCGTCGTCGAGGAGGACGTCACCACGCTGGCTCTCGGACAAAGATGGTTTGGCCAAGCCCGCGGAGTCGACGACTTCGCTGCACTCCAGATCGGGGACGGAATCGGCGCAGCGGTGATGCTCGGAGGCCATCTCCTGCGCTCTCGGGTCGGCCTTTCGGAGATCGGACACACGTGCGTTGACCTGCGAGGCCAGAAATGCACCTGCGGCCTCATTGGCTGCTGGGAGACCGTCGCCTCCAACAATTGGCTTCGGCATACCGCTCGCCAGTTGGACATCACCACTTCGCCAAAGCTGACACCGCACCGTCTGGTGCGCTTAGCCACGTCGGGGGACAAGGCCGCTCAGGGACTCGCAGACATGTACGCGATCAACGTGGCCGTTGGAATCGCGAACCTGGTCCAATTCCTTGCCCTTCCGGTGCTCGTCCTACACGGCGACATCGTTGGTGGAGGCGAGTACTTGCGCAGCCGAGTCGAGCAGGCCGTCATAGCCCGGACCTTCCCGGCCCACGTCTCGGGCCGCGTCGGCCAGCTGGAGATCCAGCTGGCCCACAACGACGCCGATGCCTGCCTGCTCGGCGCAGCAGCCTCGGTACTCAGTCGGACCTTGCACATCCACGTGTGAGCACCGGGATCGAGCTGGGGAATGGCAGAGGTGTCGGCAGACCCGCTGTCTACCGAGCAAGGCGTGAGCCCCCCAGACCTCTGACCGGGCCGGGCGCCACATGAGCAAACGAACGCCCGGCGGCATCGCGGCTTCAGGGCGCGGTCGGAATTCTGATCAGAAGCCCGTCAACGTCTTCCGGCTGCAGCCGGATAATGCGTCGGCCGCTGCGGTTAGGCGGTGAGCTGACCCCAGGGGGTCGGCAAAGTCGGGTGATGTGGCGCTGACCTGCACGTTTGTGTGACTGATGTGACGCGTGTTGCTACCAGAGGGGCGTGAGACTCGTCGCGACGATGGAGTTCTTCACACTTCTTCGACACGAGAGTCTCACGCCCGCCATGCCATCTTGCCTCACGACCGCCCTGTCACGTCCATCGCTGGTCGAGGTGTTCGGGCACGTGCCGGATCCCCGTGACCCGCGCGGGGTCCGGCACTCCGTGGCGACCGTGCTGACTCTGGCTCAGGCCGCCGTCGTCGCGGGCGCCAAAACCCTGCTGGCGATCAGCGAATGGATCACCGACGCCAGCCGGGAGGAGTTGACACGCCTGGGAATCCGCGCGAACACGGTGCTGCCGTGCGAGTCCACCATCCGGCGCACCCTGGCCGCGGTGGACGCGGACGACCTGGACGCCCGGCTCGGCGCCTGGATGGCCACCCGTACCGGGCACCTGGCCGGCCGGCGGGTCATCGCGGTGGACGGCAAGTCGATGCGCGGAGCCACCAGCAAGGCCGGTGTGATGCCGCACCTGCTGTCCGCGCTGACCCACGACACCGGCGTGGTCACCGGGCAACTGGTCGTGGACGCCAAGACCAACGAGATCCCCGCCCTGCGGGTCCTGCTGGACCAGTTCGACCTGACCGACGTGGTGGTCACCGCCGACGCTCTGCACTGTCAGCGCGCGACCGCCAGCTACATCACCGGCCGCGGCGGGCACTACGCGCTGACCGTCAAGGCAAACCAGCCCCGGCTGCGCCAGCAGCTCAAGGCGCTGCCCTGGTCGAACGTGCCCGCGACCACCAGCACGGACACCAGCCACGGCCGCAGGGTGCGCCGCACCATCCGGGCCGTCCAAGCCCGGACTGGATCAACTTCCCCGGCGCGGCGCAGGTCCTGCAAGTGCGCCGGACCCGAACCAGCAAGGGCCGCAGGCATACCGAGGTCGTGTACGTCATCTGTTCCCTGGACATGGCTCACGCATCCCGTGCCGAGGTCGCGGCCTGGATCCAGGGCCACTGGTGCATCGAAAACTCCCTGCACTGGGTACGCGACGTCACCTTCGACGAGGACCGCCACCAACTACGAACCGGGCACGGACCCCACGTCATGGCGACCATCCGCAACATCACCATCAGCCTGCTGCGGCTCTCCGGCTGGACCAACATCGCCGCCGGGCTACGACATCACGCCCGCGACTGCAACCGACCCGTCGACCTCATCCTGAGCGCATGAAACCGACTTTGCCGACCCCCTGGAGCTGACCCGCTGCGATTCGACGACGTAGGGTCCGAACACTCAGACCCGTTCGTTCGGCGGCTTCGGATAGCGATTCGAATTGGCGTGCTGCCCTCTGTGGCATGGTGGGACCTCCTGTGCAACATCCGTAAGGAAGCCTTGCCCCCTGGTGATCATTAGCCCTGCCCCGATTTGACATGCACAGCTATGACGCGGATCCACGGCGACCCAGCTGGCACCACGGCTGTGGCGAACCCGATCCCGACCACCAGCCGGCCAAGTGCCCCCACCGGACCGGTGGCGGCTGGGTGCTGGAAGGTGTCAAGTCACGGGCGGGGCGCCGCACCGTGGCGGTCCCACCGCAACTGCTGCAGCAACTGCTTGAGCACCGCAGCGGCCAGGCCGCCCAACGGCTCGCAGCAGGTCCCGCCTGGCACGAGCATGAGCTGGTCCTCCCCCGCCCGGACCGGCAGCCCCAACACCCCTCGGTCGACGCCAAAGCCGGGCGCGCCCTGACCCAGCGAGCCGGCGTCCCCCCGCTGCGTCTGCACAACGCACGGCACACCACGGCCACCATGCTGCTGGCCCAAGGCGTCGACGGACGCGTGGCCATGGGACTGCTCGGTTGGTCCCAGACCTCCCTGCTCACGCGCTACCAGCACGTCATCGACCCGCTGCGCCGCGATGCCGCACAGCGCATCGACCAGGCGTACTGGCCCCCGGAGGAATCGCCGTGATGGCGCTCTGCTGGTGACAACCCTGCTACCAAGTAGCCGGACCGGCGCTACCGGCAAGCCCTATGTGCCAGCCGCGAAAGGTGACGTCTCTCGGTCGCAAGATGGCGCTACAGACTCCGCGACCGGACGCCTGGGTGCCAATCGCCCAGGCCGACTCCACCTCAGTCTGCGCGCGAACTTAGCGGAGACGCCACGATTCGTACCGCGTCAGTTGATGCACTGCCCTGTCTGGACGGTGCCGGCACTAGGATGCTGGCGGGCGTCAATCGCTCCGTAGATGGCGTACGACAGCCCTCCACGCTGGCTGTTCACTGCTCGGCCTGCCGTCGACATTCTGCTCTAGAAACCACAGGAGATCTCGGTTCGATGGTTCATCCCCTGGGATGGACCCAGGAGCTAGCGTGACCACCACTCGTCCCAAGAGGGCCGCAATTTCCTCCGCCTCTTCCAGGACCGGGATGCAGATCTCAAGTGCCTGGTGGATGTTCCCGGAGGTGATCGTAGGCAATTCATCGGGGCTGAACAGCAGACCCTGCGCGACACCCACGCGGTAGGCACTCGGCCACCTGTCGAGATCGTTGTCGCTGACTGCAGCCTCGACTCCCTCGATGCGAACGTTGAAGGTGTGCTGTGCTGCCCTCTGTCCCACGGCGAGTCCAATAGAGCGCGCATGGCGTGGATCAATGTTGGGCAAGTCGGCGCTCCGAAGGCGCGACGTGACGTCTCCGGAGTAGAAGTTGATCTGGCCGGAGGGGTCGCCGATGAGGTCGCGGATGAGAGTTTCGGGCCGCCCTTGAGCGAAGTAGCCGAGGCGCCGGATGGCCCACCTGACCCAGAGCAACGAGCCGTCCGTGGCCAAGTCGAGCATCTCGTCTTGCAGCTCAGGCTGTCGGGCTCGTCCGTGCCCACCCCCGTAGTTGTTGCGAATGACGCTCATCGAAACGGCCATCTTGCGCGCCTGCGTAGCCAGATTGCCGAAGGGGGTTTCGAAGGCCAGCCCGTGTCCTGGCTGTGTTGCGAGTAGGTCATGCGCCCGTTTCACGGTGGGGTCGAACTTGTCGCTTCCGCTGGCCGGGGTGCCGTTTAGGTCCATGACCACCTTCGCTATGGCTTCGATCAGGCACTTGAGGCAAGCGATCGCCTGCCCGTCATCCCGGTCGTCCACCGCACGTGCGAAACGTTGTAGTTCCAAATCGATGGCCTCTGCGTGCGCCGATCCAATGTGTTCAGGCCGCGGGACACAGAACTGGTCGTAGGGGTCCTCTGTCACAAGCCCAGCATCTCAGACGGGCTCAACGGTCACCGCAGCCTGTCGCTCGGGGTCGAGTCCAAGGGTGCTGCACACCTATTTACAACGACTCACGACGCGCGCCCTTCCGCCGCGAGAGCCTTCGCGATCAGCAAGGCCATCGTCGACGAGTCATCCGCGCGAGCCGCCGTCACCGAAGTCACGACAGAATGACCACCACCACGACACCATGATCGATCGACGCGACCGGCAACAACTCGCGTCATTGGTGGACACACTTCGTGGTCTCGCTCGAAAGTCGTCGGGGCTCAGGTCCATACGGTGGGTCCCCCGAGGTAGAGGCTGGCGGCGCAGTCCAGGGCGTCTTCGGGTACGCCCGCCAGGTCCCCGGTGGGTAGCGCGGAGTCTTGGTAGCCGTCCTTGCCGGCCAGGTAGATCGCGAAGCCCCAACGGGCGGCCGACCCCATAGCGCAGCCGCATCAGCGGCATGTTGTCACCGGCGGGCAGCCGGCCGGTGACGTAGGCGAAGTTGGCCCGGAAGCGCACGTCGATCCCGGACAGCTGTGGCCAGCGCTTCCGGGCCCGGGCCGAAAGCCGTTGCTGCAGCGAGGTCTTGGTGGATTTTCGGTGGGATGCCATGGGAGTGATGCTGCCGGATCGACGTCTCAACAGCGAAAACCGCCCGCTCGCCCAGACGGCGCAAGCAGGCCACCCGGCCGGGTAAGGGCCGGTGACGGGCACCGGATCTGATCCAGCGAGCAGCGAGCGCGAGCACCCTGCTGGAGGTCGCCGACTCCGCTCACCCGGACGTCCAACGCGACTTCTAGACCGACCAGCTGAACCGCAAGTGGTACGGGGACGGCACCGAGCTGGCCACCGACGAGGGCAAGCCCTACCTCGACAGTGTGCTGGACATGGCTCACGGCACATCGTCGGGTTCGCGATGGTGAGCATCACGACGCCGACCTGACCACCGCAGCGTTGCAGGTGGCGATCGCGGTCGGGGCGGCCACCAGGCCATCGCTGGCGTCGAGTTCCACAGCGACCAGAGAAGCGAGTTCACGGCTGCGAGCTTCCGCAAGGCCTGCCGGTGCCAGATCACCCAGTCGATGGGCCGGCCGGGTTCCGGGCTGGACGACGCGGTGATCGAGTCGTGGCACTCCACGCTGGAATTCGAGCTGCGCAGCGTGCAGCACTTCGCCACCAAAGCCGAGGCCAGGGCGGCGGGGCCGGTTGGAGCCAAGAGTACACCAGGACCGGAGGCACTCGTGCCTGAGCATGAATTACCCATTGACCACGAGATCGCGCTCCACCAGGCAGACGTCGGCGGGCACACGAGCGCGGCCTCACCAGCCGCGCCCCCCGGTGGCCAGCCATGATGACGTGGCCCTTGCTGGCCTCAAGGCCAAGCCCTACGGGTGGTGGCCTGCGGCCAGCCTTGACACCAGTTCCGGACACCGACCCCAAAGGCCCTATCCGGGGCAGCCGATCCACAAGAATCACGTCTCCACGGTTTCAGGGGATGGTCATGGAGGCCGAGCTGGGCGTACAACCGGGCATGGTTGAAGTGCGCCGCTCGACAGTCAGGCCCGCGCTACTGTCGGCGGCGATCGAAAATTGGTCGGTTCCGGCGCCTGAAAAGTGGACAGTTTTGGTGAGTCTATGACTCGTTGTCTGCTGTGGTGGTGCGGATGCTCGGCAGGCTGTCGATGCCGCGTCCGCGGAGTCGGTAGCTGGCGCCTTTGAGGGTGAGGACGTCGGCGTGGTGGACGATCCGGTCGATCATCGCGGCGGCGACGGCTTGGTCGCCGAAGACGCCTCCCCAGTTGGAGAACGGCAGGTTGCTGGTCAGGACCAGTGAGGCGTGCTCGTAACGGCTGGACACCAACTGGAAGAACAGGTTCGCGGCGTCTTGCTCGAAGGGTAGGTAGCCGACCTCGTCCACGATGATGAGTCCGTAACGGCCTAGCCGGGCCAGTTCTTGGGGGAGCCGGCCGGCGCGGTGGGCGTCGGTCAGGCGGGTGACCCAGTCGGTGGCGGTGGCGAACAGGACCCGGTGACCGGTGCGGGCGGCGGTGACGCCCAGCGCGGTGGCCAGGTGGGTCTTATGCCGATGTCGGCATAAGACCCATTATGCCGACCTTCGGGTTATGCCGACCTGACTGTCGCGGCGCCTGCGCAGCAGGGCGATCGGGCTCGCGAGGTCGGCATAATCCGGTTCT
>NZ_VOHR01000470.1 GCF_009192725.1 Segeticoccus rhizosphaerae
ATCCGCGGCAGCTCGCGGCGGCCGGCCGGCGCCTGGTCGCCGTCGCCGCCCACCCGGACGACGAGACGATCGGAGCGGGTCGCCTCATCGCCCACTGGGCCCTGCGGACCGGCCCAGCGCAAGCCATCACCTTCACCGCCGGGGAGAACTGCCTGGCCCACCTCGACGCGCACGTGCCGGGACTGGCGGCGCGACGGCTGCGCGAGTGGCGCGGCGCGGTCACAGCCCTGGGGGCCGAACCCGTCGGCTGCTGTGACGTCCCCGATGGTGCCGTCGCCGCAAGCAGGAACCACCTGGTGGAGGCCCTCGGTTCGCACCTCCACCCGGACGACGTCGTGCTGGCACCGTGGCTGCACGACCCGCACCCCGACCACGCGGCGGCCGGGCGCATCGCCCGGGCGGCCACCGCGCAGATGGGCGCCACCCTGCTGGAGTACCCGGTCTGGATGACCTCCTGGTGCGATCCGGAGGTGCTGGACCGCACGGCATACCGGCTGCGGCGGGTGGGCACCGACGATGCCGACGAGACGGCCCGCCTGACCGCCCTCGCCCACTACGCCTCGCAGCGGCTCCCCCTGCTCCCGGGCCTCACACCGGTGGTCCCGGAGGAGATGCTGCAGCACCACCGCTGCCAGCTGGTCCTGCAGCCCCAGGAGCCGGCCGATGCCTGAGGCTCCGGACTTCGAGGCGCTGTACCGGCGCGACCCGGACCCCTTCCGCGTGCGGACGAGCTGGTACGAGCGGCGCAAGCAGGGCATCGTGCTGGCCAGCCTGTGCCGGCAGACCTACCCGGCCGCGTGGGACGTCGCCTGCGGCACGGGCGACCTCGCCCTCGCCCTTGCGCCGCGCTGCACCCAGCTGCTGGCCACCGACGACTCGGAGCGGGCGGTGCAGCTGACTGCGGAGCTGACGACGGGGACGCAGGTCGACGTCCGCCATCACTCGCTGCCCGCCGACCCGGCCACCTCCGCCCCTCCCACCGGCTCCACCGGCCCCTTCGACCTGATCGTGCTCGCCGAGGTGCTGTACTACCTGACCAAGGAGGCTCGGATGGCCACGTATGCGCTCGTCGACGACGCGGCGAAACCAGTCGCCGAGGTGGTGGCGGTCCACTGGCGGCACCGTCCGCACGACGCCCACCTGTCGGGAGCCGACGTCAACCGAGAGCTGGGCGAGGTGCTCGCGCGGCGGAGGTGGAGCGTTGCGGTCCGCCACGACGACCAGGACTTCGCCCTCACCAGCTGGGTGCGCGAGGCGGCGGGGCAGGAGGCCGGATGATGCCCAGCGAGCTGGCTCCCAGCCCAGATCCGCTGCCGCTGCCGGAGGGCTACGACCGCCACGACCCGACCACCGCCGAGTTGCGCGAGGCCATGACTGCCCTGGCCGGCGAGCGCGACTGGACCCGCCTGACCTGGGCCGGCTTCCTGGAGAGCCTGGTCGCGCTCGGGCGGACCGACATCCCCCTCAGCCGACTCGTGGAGGGACACGTCGACGCGCTGCGGATCCTCGCCGAGGCCTCCGTGCCCGCTCGCCCGGACCAGCTGTATGCCGTGTGGGCCTCCCGTTCGCACGCCACCGGCGTGACTGCCCAGTGGCAGCGCGACGGCCTGGTCCTGTCCGGCACCTTGCGTTTCGCCTCCGGCGCCGGCCTGGTCGACCGCGCGCTCGTGCCCGTCTGGCTGAGCGAGGACCGTCACCTGCTGCTCGACGTGGCGGTCGAGGACTGGCCGGTCGACACCTCCACCTGGCGCACAGCCGCGATGGCCGTGAGCCGGTCACACACGATCACCCTCGACGGAGCGAGCGTGCCCTCGTCGGCCTGCGTCGGTGAGGAGGGCTTCTACCTCGGACGACCGGGCTTCTTCCTCGGGGGCGTCGGTGTCGCGGCCGTCTGGGCCGGTGGGGCCGCGCGGCTCACGGACCTGGCCGTCGAATCCTGCCGGGCCGCACCACCATCGGCCGCACGCGACCAGCGGCTGGGAGACATCCGCACCGAGCTGGCCACCGCGCAGGCGGTCATCCTCGCCGCCTCCCGGAAGACTCCGCCGTATGACGGGGGGTCACCACGGGTGCTCGCGACCGAGGTCCGGGCCGCGGTGGCGGGCGCGGTCCGGCGGCTGGTGGCACACGCGCGCGACCTGG
>NZ_VOHR01000471.1 GCF_009192725.1 Segeticoccus rhizosphaerae
CGAGGTCGTAGCGGCTCAGCCAGGCGGCCAGCGCGAGCGCGCCGACGCCCGCGATCCGGACGCCCGTCTGCTCGGCGACGGTGGAGACGACCAGTCCGGCCGCAAAGACCAGGGCGGCCACCGCGAACACCCGGTGCGCTCGCGTCGACGACCCGGTCAGTCGGGACAGCTCGAGCCGCTCCCCGGTGATGGTGAGCACGAGGAAGCCCGCCATCCAGGGCAGGAACCGGTAGACCTCCCACCCCGCGAGCCACAGGCAGCCGGCGACGACCCAGCACACGGCCCCGGAGGCCAGCACCACGTTGTGCAGCGAGCGCTGGATCCGGTCGATCGCCACGAAGACGGCGACCAGCACGACACCGCCGATGGTGACCAACAGGGCCGGTATGCCGTCCGGGATCGCCACGAGGACGCCGAGACCACCGATCGCCGCGGCCGCCGGGCCGAGGTAGGCCCAGGCGGCACCCAGCGCGACGGCGCGCTCGAGCGCGATGACGGTGCCGAGGAAGCCGAGGATCATCATCGGCCCGTGGCCCTCGTGCAGGCTGGTGCCGCCGCTCGGCAGCGGCAGCCCGAGGTGGACCAGGCCGGACCAGAGCGCGGCGAGCAGGATCACGACGGCGCCGATCATCAACGGCGCCACCCATCCGGCCCGTCGGCCCCGGCTGGTGGTCAGTCCGATGGTCGGGACGGTCACCGCTCCCACCCGAGCTCCTGCTTGGCCCGATGGCTCATCATGTCCGTGCTCCAGGGCGGCTCCCAGATGATCTGCAGGTCGACGTCGCTCACTCCCGGGGCACCCCACAGGGCACCGCGCACGGCGTCGTCCATGTAGGCGCTGAGTGGGCAGCCGGGGGTGGTCAGGGTCATCCGGACGAGGGCGACCCCGTCGGACGAGACCCGGATGCCGTAGACGAGCCCGAGGTCGACGATGTTGACGCCGATCTCGGGATCGATGACGCCGTGCAGGAGGTCCTGGAGCATCTGCACGTCCGGCTTGTCCTGCAGCCAGCCGCTGACCGACAACGGCGTGGCCCCGTTGGAGCCGTCACCCGCCGGGAGGTCCGGCGATGGCGGGATCGGGGACCCGCCGCGCTCACGGGTCCAGAAGGCCATCTCAGGCCGCGACGCGGCCGATGCGAACGCGCCAGGTCTCCGGGCCCTCCTCGAGGTAGTCCCAGCTGAACTGGCCCTCGTGCTCCGCGGCGAACTGGTAGTACAGCGGCTTCGGGTCGTGGTCGTTGACGAGCACGAAGCCCTGGCCCGCGTCGAGTGCGTGGTAGGTCTCGAAGATCAGCTGGTGGCGTCGGGCCGGGAGCTCGGTGCGGACGTCGAGCTGCTGGTCTGCTTCGGGCATGGTCAGTCTCCTTGCGGTGTGCGGTCCGGGGCCGAGTGGCCCAGGTGTGGGGTGTTCGTCGGGTCCGGCAGCCGCGCGAGGTAGTGCATCGTGCCGTTGAGCCGCTCTGCCGCGGCCGGGTTCGAGTGGCGGACCTCCGACCAGGCCCGGGCCGCGAGGCGGCTGGCCTGGTCGGGGTCCCCGGCCTCGCCGAGCCCACGCAGGGCCCGGATCAGGACCCGCAGGAGGCGCTCGGAGTCGGCCGGCGGGGTCCCTGCGGGCGTGCTGTTGGCGGTGTCCGGTGAGCGGGGATCGAGCCGCGAGCCCATGCCGATCCTCCTCGGTGACGCCGCCAAGCTGTTGACCTGCTGAGGCTAGATCCGATTTATCCGAAGTGTCCCGTGTTTATTGGGTGAGGCACCCTCACGCCCTGGCCCGGGCGAAACTCGGTCCGGACGGTCCGGACGGTCCGGACGGTCCGGACGGTTCAGCCGAAGCGAGCCTCGCGCACCGCGTGCCGCTGGTGCTCGGCCACGGCCGCGTTGCCGACCGCGAGGGTCACCCGGTCGCCGCTGGCCTCGTCGCGGTAGGAGACGTAGATCGTTCCGGCGGCACCCTGCGCCCCGACCCGCTTCCAGTGCTTGCCGCCCGGGTCTGCGTGGGAGAACAGTGCCCGGACCGCGCCGCTGGTGGCATAGCGCGAAGCGTCGGCGCGACGCCCCGCGCCCCAGGCACGGACCAGATCGTCGGCGTATGCCGTGGCGTCGCCCGGCAGGGCAGGCGCCGGATGGGTGGCGGGCGCCA
>NZ_VOHR01000472.1 GCF_009192725.1 Segeticoccus rhizosphaerae
GCCGGCGCCGGGCCGCGAGCTGGCGCAGGCCGTCACCCGCCAGCCGGTAGGCGAGGGCCAGGCCGTCGGCGTCGCACCGCTGGGTATCCTGTGGTGCCCGCTCGAGCAGGCACAGGTCGGCCCGGTCCGTGGGGTCCTCGACCAGGAGGCGGTGTCGGCGCAGCTCGGCGAGCAGGAGGTCCAGGCGGGCGGCGCTGACGCCACGGTCCTGCGCCACGGCATACAGCTGGGTGTGGTCCAGGCTGCCGTCGAGGTGCTCGACCAGCGTGATCTCGTCCTCGCTCAGGCCTTCGACGACCAACCCCGTGTCCGGGAGCAGGCCGAACTGCACAGCGTCGGGCGACCGGCGCAACGCTCGGACGTGGTTCTTGAGGCGGGGACGGACAGACATCGGGACCTCCGGCTGGGCAACATGCTCGACCCTGCCACCGCACCGGACTGCCGGGAGGCCGCTGTCCACAGGCACGACGAAGGGGCGGGACCCGGCAGCTGCCGGGTCCCGCCCCTTCGTCGTGCTCTCAGGTCACGCCTTGCCCAGGATGCGGTTGAGGTTGGTGCCGCACACGGGGCACTTGCCCTTGGCCATGCGACGGCCGTTCGTCTCGACCACGTTGCCCTCAGCTTCGCGCTTCTCCTTGCACTTCACGCAGTAGAAGTCGCCCTTGTAGGTCTCGCCGGTCTCAGCCATACGTGTTCGTCTCCTTGTCTGTCGCACCGCTCTGCCGCGGCACCGGACTCCGATCACCCTAAACCAGGCTGAGCACAACATCGCACTTCGTGGGGGTGTTTCCGGGCGTGTTTTCGTGCTCAGGACCCGCTCTCGCCCCCCTCGGGCTCCCGCGCCGGACTCCGTCCGCGAAGGTGTCCTCGCCGGCCACCGACGGGCTCCACCGGTGCTGACCTGCGGTGTCGCGGGTTGTCCACAGGCCGCGCGCGTCCCGTGCGACGTCGGCGTTGTGGATTATCGTCGGAAGATGAGCAGCGGACCGATCGAGGTGCGGCGGAGCAGACGGCGGCGGCGCACGGTGAGTGCCTACCGCGAGGACGGCCGCACGATCGTGCTCATCCCGGGCCACCTCAGCGCGGCCGACGAGCGCCGGTGGGTGGACACCATGCTGCGCAAGCTCGACGCCGGGGAGCGTCGCAGGCGGCCCAGTGACACCCAGCTCATGGAGCGGGCCCAGGGCCTGTCCCGGCGCTACCTGGGGGGAGCGGCCCTGCCGAGGACGATCCGCTGGGTCGACAACCAGAACTCGAGGTGGGGATCGTGCACGCCCGCCGACGCCAGCATCCGCATCTCCGACCGGCTCAAGGGGATGCCCGGCTGGGTGCTCGACTACGTCATCCTGCACGAGCTCGCCCACCTGCTGCAGCCGGGGCACGGCGAGACCTTCTGGGGACTCCTCACGGCCTATCCGCGCACCGAGCGGGCCCGCGGCTACCTCGAAGGGGTGGCCGCGACCGCGGGCCTGGACCTGTCCGACGACGACCCCGCGGACGACTGGGACCCGGACGGCACGGAGGCCACCCAGCCGCGATGACCGCACCGGTGGGTGACGGTCACGCCCGTGATCGTCAGCCGAGCCCGAGGTGGCGCCGGGCGGCCGCGATCTGCCGCGGCAGGTCCGGTGACGCCTCGGCGGGAAGGTCGTCGATCGGCCACCACCGCACGTCGAGGGACTCCTCGCTGACCGCGTGGCCGGCACCGGCCGGCGCCGTCCCCGCGAACCGCACGTCGAAGTGCGTTCGGCAGTTGCCGAACGTCGGGGGAAGGTCATGGATCGAGAGCTCGCTGATGCCGGGAGCCAGCTCCAGGTCGAGGATCCCGGACTCCTCGCGGGCCTCCCGTGTCGCGGCGGCATGGACGTCCGCATCGTCGGCCTCGAGGTGACCACCGAACTGGAACCATCGACCCGCCTTGCGGTGCAGCGTGAGCAGCACCCGCGCACCGGCCCGGTCGAGCACGATCGCGCTGGCGGTCAGGTGGCCCGGCGGCCCGTGCCGGTGGACCGCGGCCGGCCCGGTGCCCAGCAGCAGGTCGAGGAAGGCCTGCGCCAGGAAGTCCTGCGCCAGGTCCGGCGCGTCCCACCGCTGCAGCAACCGCACGGCGTCGGCGTGCAGGTGCGCGAGCC
>NZ_VOHR01000473.1 GCF_009192725.1 Segeticoccus rhizosphaerae
ATCGCCAGCGCGCGCCAACGCGACCACCTCGGCGTGCGCGGAACCCGCTCCTGCGTGGAAGCCCTCGCCCGCCACCGTGCCGTCGGCGGCAACCACCACCGCGCCCACGCGCGGGTTCGGGTCGCCCAGCGGTCCCTGCGCGGCCAGCACAAGGGCACGACGCATGGCCGGGAGATCCGGCTCACCGTGCCACGCGGGTTGGTCTGTCATGTCCTGTCCCTCTCGAGCGCGAAGCTCCGGGGACGGACGTTCGGTGGACGCTGCGCGTCCTCGCCGTCACGAGGGCGGTGACCCGAGCTCCCATCGGGAGCGACCGGGGCGCCGGTCTCGCACGTGCTGCCTCCCATCCGGACTTTCACCGTCGGTCCTGGAGTTCCACCAGGTCAACCGGCCGCTGGATGCGGCCGGGTCGCGGACTGTCACCGCCGGTTCGGAATTACACCGACCCCGGAGCACGTGCCCCCAGTATGCCACCGCCGTCACGCGATCACCGCGGGCGGGTGCGGGCTCAGGCGCCGCGCGGGGCGAAGAACTCGATCGCGATGCCGTCGGGGTCCCTGCACGTGGCGACATTTGCCGGCGCTGCGCTCAGAGTGCTGTGCGCCAGGCCCGCACCGTCGAGCTCGGCAATCCACTCCTCGATCTCGGCCCGGTCCTTGCAGGCGATCGAGAGGTGGTCGAGTCCGACCCGGGTCTCGTCGAACCGATCACCCTCCGGTGTGCGGTCATGGGCTTGCAGCCCGATGACCACACCACCTGCTGCCAGCATCAGCGTGCGTCGCCAACCCGGCCCGCTCATGTCCGGTCCGCGTGTCATCCCCAACGCACGCGCATACCAGGCGACGCTCGACTCCAGATCGCGCACGGTCAGGGTGACGTGGCTGAAAGCCTCGATCGTCGGCATGTGGCGTCTCCTCAATTCCTCTCGGGGGCCCGGTTCGCACCAGATTCAACGGTTCCGGGCCGAATTTCCTTCCGCTGACTTTCCTTCCGCAGAGTCAGTGAGCTGGATGTTGCCGTGCCAGGTCGCGCAGCTCGTCCACTGCGGCCGCCGCGTCCTGCGCGCCGTAGACCGCGGAACCGGCGACGAAGACGTCGGCACCGGCCTCGGCGCACTGCTCGATCGTGGTCGCCGAGACCCCTCCGTCGACCTGGATCCAGATCTCGCCGCCCTGGCGGGAGACGGCCTCACGGACCTCCCGCACCTTGGGCATCTGGTCCGCCATGAACGACTGGCCACCGAAGCCGGGCTCGACGGTCATGACCAGGACCATGTCGACCTCGGCCAACAGGTCGGCATACGGCGTGAAGGGCGTGCCGGGTTTGAGGGCCACGCCGGCCCTGGCTCCCGCAGCACGGAGGTTGCGTGCCAACGCCTTCGGGTCGGCCGCCGCCTCGACGTGGAAGGTCACCGAGCGGCCCCCGGCCTCGGCGTACTGCGGCGCCCAGCGGTCCGGGTTGTCGATCATCAGGTGGCAGTCCAGCGGGAT
Organism: Segeticoccus rhizosphaerae; assembly: GCF_009192725.1. GTDB lineage: Bacteria > Actinomycetota > Actinomycetes > Actinomycetales > Dermatophilaceae > Segeticoccus > Segeticoccus rhizosphaerae. The sequence goes on from NZ_VOHR01000473.1 coordinate 1,491, forward strand.
CAGGCTGACCTTCGCGAGCGCCTCGACCACCGGCAGCCCGATCGTCAGGTTCGGGACGAAGTGGCCGTCCATGACGTCGACATGGGCCCAGTCGGCGTTGCCGATCCGCGCCAGCTCCCGCTCGAGGTTGGCGAAGTCGGCGGCCAGGATGCTCGGTGAGATCTGCACGCGACCAGCGTAGGGGCAGGCCCAACGGTTCCTGACCTGCCGGCCCACCCCGCACCGACGCCCGGCCCTCGACCGGACCATCCCCCAGTGCGGTGGTCTCGGCCCGGACGGCGCAGCGCTGCACCAAGCCGGGTCAGTGCTTGCGCAGGAGGGCGAAGAACATCGCGTCGGTGCCGTGCAGGTGCGGCCACAGCTGGACGAACGGCCCGTCGCCCAGGTCGGGGACCTGCCGCCGTGACGCGTCGAGGAAGAGGGGCCGGGCGTCCTCGACCGTCACATCGGAACGTTTCTTGGTCACGTCGCTGACCACGAACCGGGTCTCGGCCAGGTGCGGGCTGCAGGTGGCGTAGCCGACGACCCCTCCGGGGCGGGTGGCGTCGAGGGCGGAGGCGAGCAGCTCGCGCTGCAGGCTGGCCAGGGCGGCCAGGTCGGACGGCTGCCGACGCCAGCGCGCCTCC
>NZ_VOHR01000474.1 GCF_009192725.1 Segeticoccus rhizosphaerae
CCGGCCTCCGCTCCTGGGCGGTGTCGGCGGGTGCGGCGGCCTCGGCGGCTCGGGCGGAGGCGGGGCGGCCCAGCCACCCTTCGCCGCCTGCTTGGCTGCCTTCTTGTGGCCCTTCAGGGCGGTCTTGAGCTCGTCCTTCATGGCGGCCATCTCCTGCTTGAACGCCGCCATCTCCCGCTTGAAGTCCTCCTTCGGGGAGTATGACGTGCCATCGACGATGACCTGCCCGCTCACCGACTGGGCGCGCACGTCGTAGCCCCGGCCCTGCGGCACCCGGACGGTCACGTCGCCCGAGACCGAGTTGGAGCTGATCTTGGCCTCGCCGTCGGCCAGGTCGAGGGCGATGTCACCGCTCACCGTGTTGAGATTGATGTCCTGCAGGTCGCTGGCCAGGACGGTGAGGCAGCCGGAGACCGAGTTGCCGGTGAAGTCGCCCTTCAGCGCGTGGCACTCGATCTCGCCGCTCACCGTGTTGGCGTCGACGTCGCCGATGATGTCGTCGAGCGTCACCACGCCCGAGACGGTGTTGACCTTGGCCTCGTTGCGCACGCCCGTGATGAGGGCGTCGGCACTGACCGTGCTCGCCCTGACCAGCGCGGTGCTGGGGATGGACAGGCTGATGCGGGCCCGCAGGTTGCTGGCGTCCTTGCCGATCTGCAGCAACCCCTCCCACAGGCTGCCGTCGGCCTCCTTGACGTGCGCCACCTTGAGGGTCGAGCCGTCCCAGGTGACCTGCAGCGGCCGTCCGACCACCTCATGCACCTCGAGCCGTGCCGCAGGGGAGTCGTCATGGGTCACCACGTCGAGCCGGCCGCCCACGATGCCGACTCGCAACTGGCGGACGACCTCGTCCTCGCTGCCCACGTCGAGCACCTTGGGCCCGTCGATCTGCCATTCCTGCGCCATGGGGTCCTCCTGCTCGGTCACCGTGGTGAGCGGTCGCCATACCTGCCTGTATGGCGAGGGTCAGGTCACGATATAACGCGATACATCGTGAGTGCAAGCCTGCTGGCGTGGTCCGTCGGTACCGTCCGGTCAGGCATCCAGGCGCAGCCACTGCGGCCATCCGGCGTGCAGCACCAGCCAGGCGATCAGGCCGTAGCCCGCCTGGCCGGGGTGCCGGCCGTCGCCGCTCGCGAGGTCGGACTGCCACTGCTCGTGTCCGACGAGGGGGCGGAAACAGTCGACGAAGATCACTCCGCGCCGGGCGCACACATCTGCCTGCGCCTCGGCCAGCGCCTCGATGCGGGTGTTGAGCTCGTGGTCCTGGGACGGTGGTGGGCCCACCACGAAGGTGGCGATCCCCGTCGCGGCAGCGTCGTCGAGGACGTTGGCGAGGTTGAGCCGCGAGCGCGCGGTCGTCATGCCCGTCTCGAGATCCTCGACACCCATCCCCAACACCAGGCGGCGCTCACTGCGCTTGCTCCAGCGGGGGTTGCACTCGGCCCGCCAGCGCGCGAGGACGTCGGCCGAGGAGTCGCCCCGGACGCCGAGGTTGTAGGCGGTCAGGTCGTTCTCACCGACCGGCGTGCGGGCGACGACGCGCGAGACCCAGCCGAGGGCCTTGGGGTCGCCGTAGCCGGCCACGAACGAGTCGCCCACGAAGACCAGCCCGATGTCGCGCGGGCCGTCCTCGATGTGGAACTCCGCGCTCGGGTTGAACTCGGGGTCCGCGTCGGTGCTGCCGAAGCTCACGTCTTAGTCCTCGTCATCGTCGTCGTCGAGCCGGGCGAGCCATGTGGCCAGGCGCTCGACCGCGGTCTCGAACTCGGGGTTGAGGTCCACGAACAGGCGCAGCTGGTCGGCCACCCACTCCAGGCTGACCGACTCCTCACCCCGGCGCTGGGTCAGCTCCTCGATCCCTCGGTCCGTGAAGTACACACCCGGAGGTTATCGCGCAGCACGTGCTGGGGCGTGCTGCGGTCACGTCAGGATGTCGCGGTGCCAGGACTCCGTCCGGTATGCCGTGTGCCAGCCGAGCGAGCCATAGAGGGCGTCGGCGCGGGTGGGGGAGTCGGCGTCGACCTCGAGGCCGACTCGGTCGCGGCCGCGCTGGGCGGCGTCGGCGATCACCGCGCGCAGCAGCGCCTT
>NZ_VOHR01000475.1 GCF_009192725.1 Segeticoccus rhizosphaerae
CGAGCCGTCGCGGCGACGGCTGGCTCACCGGGACCACCGTGGTCCTGTGCCCGCCCGGTGGCGCGGTGGCCGGGGTGGACGTCCGCGGTGGCGGGCCGGGCACCCGTGACACCGACCTGCTCGACCCCCGCAACATGGTCGAGCGCGTCCACGCGGTCGTCCTGTCGGGCGGGAGCGCCTTCGGGCTCGGCGCGGTCGACGGCGTCATGGGCCGGCTCTTCGACGCCGGTGTCGGCCTGCCGATGGGGGCTCCCGGCGAGGTGGTGCCGATCGTGCCGGGCGCCGTGGTCTTCGACCTCGGTCGGGGCGGCGACTTCGCCACCCATCCGAGCCCCGAGTTCGGGGAGCAGGCCTACGACGCCGCGACTTCCGGCCCCGTCGAGAGTGGCGTCGTCGGGGCCGGGACCGGCAGCAAGGCGGGCGGACTCAAGGGTGCCGTCGGCTCGGGCAGTGTCGTGCTCGAGGACGGCACGACGGTCGCCGCACTGGCCGTGGTCAACGCCCTCGGCTCCTGCGTCGACCCCGCCACCGGTGAGCTGTATGCCGTCCGCTTCGGTCTGCCTGGAGAGTTCCCTCCGCTCTCCAACCCTCTGCCCTCCGAGCTGGCCGCGGCCCGTCAGGCCGCCGACGACCTGGCCAGCCCGGGAGGCGCCAGATATGCCCTGGCCACGACGATCGGCGTCGTGGCGACGGACGCCACCCTGACCAAGGCCCAGTGCGCCAAGGTCTCGGGCATCGCGCACGACGGGATGGCACGCGGCATACGCCCGGTACACACCATGTTCGACGGTGACACGGTCTTCACGCTGGCGACCGGCGACCGAACTCCGCCGGATCCGTTGGGCTTTCACGCGCTCCTCGATGCTGCCGGAGACTGCTTCACCAGGGCGATCGGACACGCGATGCTCAGCGCCGAGACCGTCCGGACCCCGGCCGGCACATGGCGGTCCTACCGGGAAGCCTTTCCCTCGGCCTTCACCACCCCGACGACAGAGAGCGACCACGAACATGACTGACCTGACGCTGGATTTCCCGGACGGCCTGCCGATCGGCGAGGGGTGGGTGTCCGCGCCGTCGAGTGAGGAGGTGTGTTTCCCGTTCGATGGTTCGGTGGTGGCACCCTCGCCGGTGGGGGATGCGGACCTGGCGCGGCGCGCGGTGGAGGCGGCGTTGGCGGTGCGGGAGGTGGTGGGGCGGTTGCCCTCGCACGTGCGGCGTGCCGCGTTGCAGGCGACCCATGACGAGATCGCACGGCGGCGTGAGGATTTCGAGCGGTTGTTGGTGGCTGAGACGGGCAAGCCGTTGGTGGACTGCCGGGTGGAGGTGGCGCGCACCCTGTTGACGTTGCAGACGGCGGCGGAGGAGGTGGCGCGGTTGCACGGGGAGACGGTGCCGTTGGACCTGTTGCCCTCGGGCGAGGGGCTGTTGGGCTTCTGGGTGCGCAAGCCGATCGGCGTGGTGGTGGGGATCGCGGGGTTCAACTACCCGTTGCTGCTGGCGGCGCACAAGATCGCGCCGTCGATCGCGGCGGGCTGCCCGGTGGTGGCCAAGCCGGCGCCGCAGACGCCGTTGGCGACGTTGTGGCTGGTGCACCTGGTGCGTGAGGCGTTGGTGGCTGCGGGTGGCCCGGCGGCCGCGGTGCAGCTGGTGACCGGTGGACCCGAGGTGGGGGTCGCGTTGACCACGGACCGCCGGGTGGGCGCGGTGTCGTTCACCGGTTCGGCGGCGGTCGGGCACCAGATCGCCCGGGACGCCGCGCCGACGAAGGTGTTGCTGGAGCTGGGGTCCAACGCGGCGCTGGTGGTGGCGGCGGATGCCGACCTGGACGCGGCCGCGGACGCGGTGGTGCGCGGGGGCTACTACGCGTCGGGGCAGGCGTGCATCAGTGTGCAGCGGGTGGTGGTGGTCGAGTCGGTGCGCGAGCAGTTCCTGACGCGGTTGTCCGAGCGGATGGGCCAGGTGCAGGTGGGTGACCCGCGCGAGGAGTCGACGCGGGTGTCGGCCCTGATCGACGAGCGGTCGGCCGACCGGGTCGTGGCGTGGGTGGAGGCCGCGGTGGCGGCCGGTGCCCGGTTGGTGGCCGGCG
>NZ_VOHR01000476.1 GCF_009192725.1 Segeticoccus rhizosphaerae
CCGGTCCGGCCTGGCGGCGTGCGCTCGGGCGCCGCCCCCGCGCCTGCCCGGCCGCGCGCTCGGCCACCCTTTGTCCTGCCTGACCGGGGCCCCCGCCTCCGGTCATCGGGCGGCTGCTCGTCGCGGCCACCCCCGCGGCACTGCCGCGACGCGCCATCGATCGGGACCACCGGTCGAGCTCGGTGACGTGCAGCAGCAGGTCGCGTCGGGTGATCCGCCCGCGGCGACCGAGCGCCGCGCCCCCGTCGCCCCCGAGCCCGTAGACCGAGTCGAACCCCCCGGCGAGCACCAGCCGCTCGACCACGGGACGCGACACCCGGGCCCGCTGCCAGAAATCGGCCAGGGAGGCGTAGGGCGCCCCGGCCACGATGCGCGTCACCTCGTCCTCGTGGATCCCCTTGACGTCGGACAGGGACAGCCGGATGCCGTAGCCCCGCGCGTGACCTGCGTGGCCCGTCATACCCCTGCGTGTGGGCGCCTTCGCCTCGGCCCCCTCCGCGTCGCCGTCCGTCCGTCCGTCCCGCCCCACCGGCTCCACCCGGTAGGTGGCGCCGGACCGGTTGACGTCCAGCCCCAGCACCGCGACCCCGGTGTTTCGCGCGTCGTCGAGGATGAGCCGCTTGGGGTACATGCCCGGGTCGTGGGTGAGCACCCCGGCGAGGAACGCCGCCGGGTGGTGCGCCTTGAGCCAGGCCGACTGGTAGGTCGGCAGCGCGAAGGCCGCCGCGTGGGCCTTGCAGAAGCCGAACGAGGCGAAGGCGGCCAGCACCTCCCAGATCCGGTCGACGTCGGCCGGTTCGTAGCCGCGTGCCGCCGCGGCGGGTCGCCACCAGGCCTCGACCTCCTCCTGCCCGGCCGGGGACCCGAGGGCACGGCGCACCTCGTCGGCCTCGGCCAGGCTGACTCCGGTGGTCTCGGCCACCAGCTGCAGCACCTGCTCGTGGAAGACCACGACGCCGCAGGTGCTGCGCAGCGCGGGCTCCAGGGTCGGGTGGAGGTACTCGGGCGGGCGCCAGCCCTGCCGGGCGAGCAGGAAGGGCGTGACCATGTCGGACTTGACCGGCCCCGGCCGGAACAGCGAGATGTCGATGATGAGGTCCTCGAAGGTCTCCGGCGCGAACTTGCCGATCAGCTCCCGCTGCCCCGGCGACTCGATCTGGAAGCAGCCGAGCGTATGGGTGGACCGGATCAGCTCGAAGGTCTGCTCGTCGTCGAGCGGCACCTGCTCACGGTCGTCGAGGTCGATGGTGATGCCGTCGACCCGGGCGACCTCGTCGACCGCGTGCGCCATCGACGACTGCATCCGGATGCCGAGCACGTCCAGCTTGAGCAGGCCGAGCGTCTCCACGTCGTCCTTGTCGAACTGGCTCATGGGGAAGCCCAGCCAGCTGGCCTCCACCGGCGTCCGGTCGAGCAGCCCTCGATTGGACAGGACCACGCCGCACGGGTGCAGGGCCACGTGCCGGGGCAGCCCGTCCAGACGCTCGACCAGCTCGAAGAGCAGCTTCAGCCGAGGCGCGTCCAGGCCCCTGGAGCGCAGCTCGGGCAGCTCGCGGACGGCCGCGCGGGCGTCCCGGGCGCGGATGTGGGGAAAGGCCTTGGCGAGCGCGTCGGTCTCGGCGGGCGGCAACCCCAGCGTCGCCGCCACGTCGCGGATGGCGTGCCGGACCCGGTAGGTGTCCATCATCGAGACACAGGTGACCCGATCGCCCCCGAACCGCTCGAGGATGCGTTCGTAGACCTCGGTGCGGCGAGCCGACTCGACATCGACGTCGATGTCCGGCAGCTGGGCGCGCATGGGGGTGCAGAACCGCTCCATCAGCAGGTCGTGGCGCAGCGGTTCGACCCCACTGATGCCGAGCAGGTAGTTGACCAGGCTGCCGGCTCCCGAGCCCCGCGCGGCCACCCGGACCCCCATGTCGCGGATCAGGTCGCACACGGCGGCCACCGTCATGAAGTATGTCGGGTAGCCCAACGCGGCGATCGTGCGCAGCTCGTCCTCGAGCCGGCTCTCCACGGCCCGCCGCTCGCGCTCACCCGCCCCGGCGTAACGGCCGGCGATCGCGGCGCGGCAGCGAGCGGCCAG
>NZ_VOHR01000477.1 GCF_009192725.1 Segeticoccus rhizosphaerae
GCCCGGGGCAGCAGGCCGCCGGGGCGTCCTCGAGTGGTGACGGTTCGACCCGGGCCGCAGACACCGCGGACACCGCAGACACCGCAGACTCGCAGGGGAGCCAGGCCGGGTCCGGCGCCTCGGAGGCGCCGGCCAGTCCCGACACCACGCTGGCCGACGACCTCAAGCGCGACCTGCAGCGGCTCAACGCCGAATACGTCAACTACAAGCGGCGCGTGGACCGCGACCGTGAGCTGCACAAGGACCTCGCCGTGAGCGGTGTCGTGGAGGCCCTGCTGCCGGTGCTGGACGACATCAACCTGGCGCGGCAGCACGGCGACCTCGAAGGCGGGCCCTTCGCGGCCATCGCGGAGAAGTTCGAGACGACCCTCGGCCGCTACGGTGTGGTGCGCTACGGCGAGCCCGGCGAGGCGTTCGACCCCAATGTGCACGAGGCCCTGATGCACACCGAGGCCGAGCTGGCACCCGGCACGGAGGTCACCACGATCGTGCAGGTGATGCAGCCCGGCTACAAGATGGGAGAACGGGTCATCCGGCCCGCCCGCGTGGCGGTCGCCGACCCGCAGTGACCCGGACCCGACACCGCTTCGGCGAGACGACTCGCCGAAGCGGTGTCGGGACGAAACAGTGAGCAGAGGAGGAGGCGCCCATGGCCAGCCAGGACTGGTTCGAGAAGGACTTCTACGCGATCCTCGGCGTCTCCCCCGACGTCGACGACAAGGCACTCAAGAAGCGCTACCGCAAGCTCGCGCGCGAGTGGCACCCCGACTCCAAGCCGGGCGACACCGCGGCGGAGAAGAAGTTCAAGGAGATCGGGGAGGCGTATGCCGTCCTGTCCGATCCCGAGCAGCGCAAGCCGTATGACGCGATCCGCCAGATGGCCCACGGGGGCGCCCGATTCACCGCCGGCGGCGGCCCGGGCGGCTCGGCCGGTGGCGCCGGCTTCGAGGACCTCTTCGGTGGCATGTTCGGCGGCGGCGGGGGCAATGTGCGCTTCACCACCTCCGGCGGTGGCGGCGGGGCGGGGCAACCCAACCTCGAGGACCTGCTCGGTGGGATGTTCGGCGGTGGCACCGGCCGTGGCGGTTACGGGGGATTCGGCGCACCTGCCGGCCCCCGCCCCGGCGCGGACATCAACGCCCGCACGACGCTGTCCTTCCGGCAGGCGACCGAAGGTGACACGGTCACCCTCCAGGACGCCGACGGCGGCCACGTGACGACCCGGATCCCCGCGGGGGTCAAGGACGGTCAGCGGATCCGGCTGCGCGGCAAGGGCCATGCCGGCGACCCCGGAGCCCCCAAGGGAGATCTGATGCTGACCGTGCACGTCGAGCCGCACCCCGTCTTCGGCCGTGACGGCAACAACCTCACCGTCGACCTGCCGGTCACCTTCGCGGAGGCCGCCCTCGGCGCGACCGTCTCGGTGCCGACCCTGTCCGGCGCGCCGGTCAAGGTCAAGATCGCACCGGGCACGCCGAGCGGCAGGGTGCTGCGGGTCAAGGGGCGGGGCATCGAGGGCAAGAAGGGCACCGGCGATCTGCTGGCCAAGGTCACCGTCGTCGTGCCGCAACGGCTGTCCGACTCCGCACGCGACGCCCTCGAGGCCCTGCGCGCCGACGAGGACGGGGCCGATCCCCGGGCCGAACTCTTCGCCCGTGCGAAGGAGTGAGCGGACGTGACGCCACGAGGCTTCCCCCACGATGACGACGCCGCGGTGTTCGTCATCTCGGTGGCTGCCCAGCTGGCCGGCATGCATGCACAGACGTTGCGGCAGTACGACCGGCTCGGCCTCGTCTCGCCCTCTCGCACCCGTGGAGGCGGGCGCCGCTACTCGACCCGCGACATCGCACGGCTGCGGACGGTGCAACGCCTGTCCCAGGAGGATGGCATCAGCCTGGCCGGGATCCAGCGGATCCTCGAGCTGGAGCACGAGGTCAGCCGGCTGGAGGAACGCGTCGAGGTGCTGACCGCAGAGCTCGAGCGCGCGCGACTCGAACGCAGCGCGGCGGCCCGCGTCTTCGCGGCCGGCCGGGCCGGCGACGTGGTCGCTGTGCGGGCAGGTGAG
>NZ_VOHR01000478.1 GCF_009192725.1 Segeticoccus rhizosphaerae
CACGCGAGGCCCGCGCCGCCATCCGAGCGTGCATCCTCTCGGGCGCCCGAGGGGATGCACGCTCGGATGGCGGCGCGGGCCTCGCGTGTGCGTGCGTCGTCGCGCCGGACCCCCCTGTGGGGGACAGCCGTCGTGCTGCTCGCGGCACTGGTGGTGTGGTTGCTGCTGTTCAGCCCGGTGCTGTCCGCTCGGCAGGTCAGGGTCGAGGGCGTGTCGCCGGACTCGGTGTCCGCGGTGCGCGAGCGCGCCTCGGTGCCGCTCGGGCGGCCGCTGGTGCGGGTCGACACGGGCGCGGTGCGTCGACGGGTGCTGGCCGGCGGTGGTCTGGGTGACGTCCGGGTCAGCCGTTCCTGGCCGTCCACGGTGGTGATCCGTGCGGACCGCCGCGTCCCCGTCCTGGTGCTGAGAAACCTTCAAGGTCAACTAAAGGTTGTGGACGCCTCCGGCGTGGCCTACGCCACCGTGCCGAAGGCCCCCAAGGGACTGCCGGTAGTCACCGTGCACACCGACGAAGGGGCGGGCGGAGCCGCGGCCCCGTCGAGCGGGCGGGTGACCCAGCAGGGGCGGTCGGCCGCGGTCAGCCTGGTGGCCGCCCTGCCGGAACCGCTGGCGAACCGGGTGACCGACCTGACCCTGAACCTGCCGGAAGACGTGTCGTTCCGGGTTGCGGGAATCACCGTCCGATGGGGCTCGGGGGGCGACGCGCAGCCGAAGTTGCAGGTGCTGCGCAGCCTGCTCGACCAGCCAGGCGTCCGCAAGCGCGGCGGGACGATCGACGTCAGTGCGCCCGACTCACCAGTCGTCCGAACGCCGTGACAAACGAACTCAGCCTCGACTGCACGTTGAGAGTAGCGCGGGGGTGGGGAGGGTGCCGTAGCATGCCACCTACACTCGCTCGCAGGACACGCGCTCCGGCCCGGTCCCGACGTGTCGTTGTACCCCGTTCGATCTGCGCACCACCGTGATCCATACCGTCATCCAGGAGAGGCCCCCGACGTGGCAGCACCGCAGAACTACTTGGCCGTTATCAAGGTCGTCGGCATCGGCGGAGGCGGTGTCAACGCGATCAACCGGATGATCGAGGTCGGACTCAAGGGCGTCGAGTTCATCGCCATCAACACCGACGCACAGGCGCTGCTGATGAGCGACGCCGACGTCAAGCTCGACGTCGGCCGGGAGCTCACCCGCGGGCTGGGCGCAGGCGCCGACCCCGAGGTGGGCAAGAAGGCCGCCGAGGACCACGCGGAGGAGATCGAGGAGGTCCTCAAGGGCGCCGACATGGTCTTCGTCACCGCGGGTGAGGGCGGCGGCACCGGCACCGGTGGCGCACCGGTCGTGGCCAAGATCGCCAAGTCGCTCGGCGCGCTGACCATCGGTGTCGTCACGCGACCGTTCACCTTCGAGGGACGCCGCCGGGCCAACCAGGCCGAGTCGGGCATCACCGACCTCCGCGAGGAGGTCGACACCCTGATCGTCATCCCCAACGACCGGCTGCTGTCGATCAGCGACCGCGCGGTCAGCATGCTCGACGCCTTCCGCAGCGCCGACCAGGTGCTGCTGTCCGGTGTCCAGGGCATCACCGACCTGATCACCACTCCCGGCCTGATCAACCTCGACTTCGCCGACGTCAAGTCGGTCATGCAGGGAGCGGGCTCCGCCCTCATGGGCATCGGCTCCGCGCGCGGCGAGGACCGGGCGGTCCAGGCCGCGGAGCTGGCCATCTCCTCGCCCCTGCTCGAGGCGAGCATCGACGGCGCGCACGGCGTTCTGCTGTCCGTGCAGGGAGGTTCCGACCTCGGCCTGTTCGAGATCAACGAGGCGGCGCGGTTGGTCCAGGAGGCCGCCCACCCCGAGGCCAACATCATCTTCGGCGCGGTCATCGACGACGCCCTCGGCGACGAGGTGCGGGTCACCGTGATCGCGGCCGGGTTCGACGGGGGCTCGCCGACGCGGCGCGGAGACGACCGGGCCCTCGGCCAGGTCCAGGGTCCTCCGCAGAGCCAGCGGCAGGCCCCGGCTGGACAGCCCCGGCAGCAGGGCGGCCAGCAGACGC
>NZ_VOHR01000479.1 GCF_009192725.1 Segeticoccus rhizosphaerae
CACCGCTTCCGGGCGCGCCGAGGCCACGGCCGGCTCGATCGGGTCCACCCGCCGCACCTCGGCGCTGGCCTCGAGCAGGTCGAGCGGGATCTCCAGGTGCACGGGCCGTGGCCGTCCCGTCCGCATGGCGGCGAAGGCCTGGGCGACGGCGCCCGGGATCTCCTCGACGCTCCGGACGCGGTGGCTGTAGGCGACCAGCGCCTCGAGCGCGGCCTGCTGGTCCTTGACCTCGTGCAGCTCCCCGTTGCCGCGACCCGGGTGACCGGTCGGCATACCGGGGGAGACGAACAGCACGGGCACCGAGTCGGACCACGCCTGCGCGGCTGCCGCTGCCGCGTTGAGGATCGCAGGCCCCGTCGTGGTGAGGCACACCCCCGGTTTGCCGGAGACCCGGGCGTATCCGTCGGCGGCGTAGCCGGCTCCTTGCTCGTGGCGGGTGAGCACACACTGGATCCGCGAGCTCGCGAGCGCGGCGAACGCCGACAGGTTGTGGGTGCCGGGGATGCCGAACACCGTGTCCACGCCGTGGATCTCGAGTGCGGCGACGAGCGCTGCCCCTCCGTTGAGCTGGGTCATCATGCTCCTTCGTCGAATGGTGTCTAGTGGTTCAGGACAGGTTGCGCGAGATGACCAGACGCATGATGTCGGAGGTCCCCTCCTCGATCTCCTCGAGCTTGACGTCACGCATCCACTGCTCGACGGGGTACTCACGCGAGTAGCCCCAGCCGCCGAGGGTCTGCACGGCTGCATGGGTCACGAACATCGCCGTCTCCGAGGCCGTGAGCTTGGCCATCGCGGCGAGGCCGGTCGCCGACCCGCCCTCGTCGATCACCCGGGCGGCATGGTGCACCAGCAGCCGCGCCGCCTCGATCCGGGTTGCCATGTCGGCGAGCCGGAACGCGACGGCCTGGTGCTCGATGATGAGGCGCCCGAACTGCTTCCGGGTGCGGGCGTAGTCGAGGGCGTACTCGTAGGCCGCGCGGGCAGCCCCCACCGCGGCGGCGCCCAGGACGACACGGGAGATGTCGAAGGTGCTCATCAGCCCGTAGAAGCCCTGGCCCTCCTCGCCGAGCCGGTCGGACTCGGGCACGAAGACCTCGTCCAGGAAGACCTCCCGGCAGACGATCGCACGCTGGCCCATTTTGCGCATCGGTTGGCCGAACGTCATACCGGCGGCGTCCTTCCGCACCAGGAACGCCGAGACCCCGCCCGACCGCAGGCCCGCATCCGTTTTGGCGAAGATGACGTAGAGCTCGGCCGCGCCCGCGTTGGAGATCCATGCCTTCTGGCCGGTGAGGAGGTAGCCGTCGTCCACCCGGGTCGCGGTCGTGACGATCGACGCGGCGTCCGAACCCGCACCCGGCTCGGTGGTCGCGAGCGCGGTCAACGGGGCGTCCGGCCCCGTGAGGGGGGTGAGCCAGCGCCGCTTCTGGTCCTCGGTGCCGAGGGCCAGGATCGGGTCGGCGAAGAACCCGCCCGAGCAGACCAGGTTGCCGATCCCCGGGTCGCCCCAGCACAGCTCCTCCTGGACGAGGCACTGGGTGAAGACGTCGGTGAACCCGCCACCGCCGTAGGCCTCCGGGATCATGAAGTCGGTGATCCCGACCTTCGCGGCCTTGGCGAAGATGTCGACCGGAGTGACGACGTCGGCCTCGTCGACCTCCCGGCCGCGGGGCCGGATCTCCCTCTCGGCGAACTCCTTGCAGAGCGCGACGATCTGGGTCTGCTCGTCGGTCAGGGGCCATGCGGTGGTGCTCATGCTGTGACCTCCTCACTGTCTGGGGCGTAGCTGTCTTGGCTGAATCGGCTGTCTTGGCTGTCAGGGTGAAGCCGGCTGTCACGGCGAAGCTGGCTGTCGTGGGTTGGTATGACGAGCGCGTCGACCGGGAGCGCGCCGTGGGGCCCGACACGGACCGGGTTCAGCTCGATCTCGGCGAGGTCCGGCCGAGCCGCGATCAGCTGCGACAAGGCGACGACGAGCCGGGCCAGATGGGCGGTGTCGACCGGCGGGCGGCCTCGCCAGCCGGCCAGCAGGGGCGCGCAGCGCAGGCGG
>NZ_VOHR01000048.1 GCF_009192725.1 Segeticoccus rhizosphaerae
CCCGCGGAGCGCAGGGTGAACGGTCGGCCCGGATCGGCCGACCGTTCACCCTGCGCTCCGCGGGGCGCCGCACCCCGGCCGGTGCTTACCGAGCGGTGCCGTTCTGGGTGGCACCCGCGGGCTGCGGCCTCAGCGATCCCTACCGCGCGACCACCCGGGCCCGGTGCACCAAGGGCACGGGCCGCAAGGTCTTCCGGGCGGCGGCCGTCGACCGCTACGGCAGGGTGGGAGTCAAGAGCGTCGTCGTCCGGGTCACCCGCTGAGGATCGGTGGGCGCGAGGCCCTGTTGACAGCGAGCGACCCACGAGGTGCGGAGTGCGCGAGGCGGTGCGGGCGTGGGGTTTCGGCGCTGGTCAGGTCCGTGGCAGCTTGGCGCCGCTCAGGGCGACGGCCTCGCGGTAGAGGCGCTCCTCCCGGCGGATCAGGTCCGGGTTGACCCCCTCTGCGCGCACGAGGCCGACGGTCAGGTGCTGCAGGGCCAACGCCCCGCCGAGCAGGGACGTCCAGGCGTCGGGCAGTCCGGCACCGGCACCACCCGGCAGCACCACCAGACCGGCGCTCGCGGTGGCGGGATCGATGGCGTCAGCAAGGGAAGGGCTGACGATTGCCGCCGTCCGCAGGCCGATGTGCCGTGCTGAGCGCAACAGTTCCGCCACGCGGTCAGCGGACGGTCTCGCTTCGGCTCCGCCGGTCGCGATGGCGACCAGGGCGGAGTCCCGGTCGTGACCGGCGAGGTGGCCGTGCTGCGTGTCCTCCACCCCGAGCGCGTTCGTCGGCAGCCGTGCACCCTCGGCAACCTTGAGCGCCAGCTCGCGTGCGGTGGGCACGTCGACCAGGCTACCGGCGGCGATGAGCCGGCGAGCGCCGTGCAGGCCGCTGGCGACCTCTGCGGCCACCTCCCGGATCGAGTCCAGCTCCTGCAGGTATGACGTGAGCTCGGCTGCGGGGAAGGGCGAACCCCGGTAGGCGGCGGCCACCGAGATGGCGGCGAGGATCGGCGAGACGTAGCCGACGGTGTGGCAGTAGGACGCGTCCTTCAGGGGCGTCTGCAGGATGTCGTCAGCCACGCGGCGGACCGGGCCTTCGGTCGAGGCGGTGACCAGCGCGGTGCTCGCCCCGGCCTCCCGGGCGGCGGCCAGCGCGGCCGCCGTCGACCGGGTCATGCCGCCGTGCGAGATACCGAGGCACAGGCCCCGAGCCCGCGGCGCCAGCTCCTGGTCCGAGGACTCGCGAGCCTCCGCCGGCCCCGCCGCGACAGGCGAACCGGACACGGCGTCGTTGAGGATCAGCGCCGTCGCGCGGGCGCCGTGGCCCGAGGTCCCGACTCCGGTCACGACCAGAGGGTCCCCGGCCTCCACGACCTCCCTGATCCGCGCGGCGAGTCGTGCGGCTGCCTCGCCCGTGGTGTCGGCGAGCTGCGAGGGGAGGGCGCTCTCGGCTGCGATCATCTCCTCCATGACCCAGGGCGGAGCTTGGCGCAGCTCCGGGAAGACCGCCCCGTCATACCAGTCCGGTGTCTCCGGTGATGTCATCTCACGCTCCCGTCATGTGCGCGCCACGAACCTGTCCAGAACAAGCCCGTCGACATCGTCGGGCCACGCCTTGTCACGAGTGGACCAGCACGCTCAGGCACGTGACGCAGCCCTCGCGCTTCTCGAACTCGCTGATCTCGACCGGCCGGGTGCCAAAGCCCAAGTCCTCCAAGGCGTCCCGAGTTCGCGGCGCCGACGCGCTGATCAGGACAGTGCCGTCGACGAGCGGCACGACGTGGCAGCCGGCCTCCTCCGTGACGGGTCGACCCGGCGGCAGGGCGCCCTGCTCCACCAGGTCATCGAGCACCAGCATGGTGCCGTCCGGCAGGGCGGTCACCGCCGACTTCAGGTGCAGCACCTCAGTCAGCCGCACCGGGACGACCGTCCGGCCCAGCGGACGCACCAGCTCTCGGAGCTGGGCGATCCCGGCGCCGTTGGTGCGTCCGCCGCGCCCGACGTAGACCGTCGAACCGACCTGCAGCACGTCGCCACCGTCGAGCGTCGCGGGCTCGCTGATGCGGTGGACGGTCAGACCCAGCTCGCGCAGGACCGCCTCGGTGCCGGCGACCTCGGGGCGGCGTTCGGGCGCACCGGGACGGGTGAGCACCGCGATGTCGCCGAAGACCACCACGGTGTCCTCGACGTAGACCGCGTCCGCCAGCTCCGCCGCGTCCTCGACGTAGCGGAGGTCATAGCCGGCGTCGGTGAGCGCCGCGCAGTAGGCCTTGTGCTGGCGTCGGGCCAGGTCCACGTCGACGGGCACCCGTGCGATGTGCGACGTGAGACCGTCCTGGAGCGCTGAACTGGTTCTGCGGACGATCGCAACGGGGGTCATTGGGCTGACTATGGCCGCGCAGCCGGGACTCGTCAATACCGAGGACCTCGCGGTGCCGGCCAGGGGGTCAAGGGGTTTCGGGAGACGGCTTCGGCGCCGCAACGGCGGCCACGTCCTGACGCATGCCCTCGGCGGCGCGCCGCGTACCCTCCGCCCACGCCTGCTTCACCATCGTGAATCCGGCTGCGCCGAGGCCGGCGGCAGCCCCGCCGTGGCAACGATGGTGACCCGAGAAGGCGCTGCAGCGCAGCCCGACATTCCGGCCACGGCGGGCCTGCGACCACCAGCCGCGGAAATGTCCTAACCTCACGGCATGCACTTGGCACCGCGCGCATCTCGGCGTCGATCCGTGACGGTGCGGACGGTGGCGGCGGCAGTCTTCGCCGTGCTGGTGCTCGCCGGTTGCGGCGGCATCGCCCCTGACCGAGTGGGTGCTGAACAGGCTGCGCGGGACTTCCACACCGCACTGGCCGAAGGGTCCAGCGCTCGGGCCTGTGGCCTGCTGGCGCCGCGAACACTCCAGGAACTGGAGGACTCCACGGGCAAGTCCTGTGGCACGGTGGTCGACAAGCAGGGCATTCCCCGGGCGCAGGAGCCGGAGACCGTGGACGTCTACGGCAACAACGCCCGCGTCGTGCTGCGCGGAGACATCGTCTTCCTCTCGCAGTTCGGCAGCGGGTGGAAGGTGGTGGCCGCGGGCTGCGAGCCGCGTCACGACCGGCCCTACAACTGCATCGTGAAGGGCGGCTGAGATGCGATACATGTTTGCCACCTACGTGCTGACCATCGTGGTCGGCCTGGTCTACTGCACGGTCGTAGGACTGGTCGGCCGATGAGTTCGGCGCGCTCACGCACCCTCCGGGAAACCGTTCGCGACAACGGCCTCGGGCTCGTCTTCGGTGCCCTGCTGCTGCTCGCCCTGCTGGGCCAGGCGTTCACGGGTCAGGCGGAGATCAACTCCCAGGCGGACACGTTGGGCCTCGCCCACGTGTCGTTCTGGGAGTACGTCACCTCCTCCAACTTCACCGTCGACGTCGCCGAGAACTGGCAGTCGGAGTACCTGCAGTTCCTGCTCTACATCCTCCTGACCGTGTGGCTCGTCCAGAGGGGTTCACCCGAGTCGAAGAAGGTGGGTGCCTCGGGACGCGGTAGCGACCGCGAGCAGAAGGTCGGACGGTACGCCGAGGAGGACTCGCCGAAGTGGGCGAAGGCCGGCGGTTGGCGCACCCGGATCTTCTCGCACTCCCTGGTGCTCGTCATGGGTCTGGTGTTCCTGGGGTCGTGGCTCGCGCAGCTGGTGGCGGGGCGGTCGGCATACAACTCCCAACAGCTCAGCAACCTGGAGGATCCGGTGAGTCTGGGCGGTTACCTCATGGCACCGGACTTCTGGAACCGCACGCTGCAGAACTGGCAGTCCGAGCTGCTGGCCGTGGGCAGCATGGCCGTCCTGTCGGTCTACCTGCGCGAGCGTGGATCCCCGGAGTCCAAGCCGGTCGGCGCGCCGCACGACGAGACCGCGGTGGAGGGCTGAGGCCCTCGGCCGTCCGCGGCCTCAGGCATCGCTCTCGTCGGCGGTGGTCAGCGGCATGGCGATGTCCTCGAGCTTCGCCTGCTCGGCCTTGACGCCGTAGAAGATCTCCACGATGCCGCCGACGGCCATGACCGCGGCCGCAATCAGGAAACCGATCGCGACGTTGCCCTCGTTGCCCGAGCCGATCAGCTTGCCGAACAGCAGCGGCCCGGTGATCTCGCCCACGCCGGTGCCGACGGCGTAGAAGAAGGCGATGGCCAGTGCTCGGGTCTCCATCGGAAAGATCTCGCTCACCGTGAGTCAGGCGGCGCTCGCCCCGGACGAGGAGAGGAAGAAGCAGACGACGAGGATGCCCAGGAACAACCACGCGCCGCCGATCCCGTAGGCGAGCACTCCGGCCAGGACGACCGCCACCAGCGCAGGGCCGAGATAGGTCCCGGAGATCATCGGCTCGCGCCCGACGGTGTCGAACAGCCGCCCGAGGGCCATCGGGCCGGCGAAGTTGCCGAGGGCCCAGATGATGATGAACAGGGGCACGGTGCCGGAGGCAACGCCGTACAACGTGCCGAACAGGGTCCCGAGGTCGAAGGTGATCCCGTTGTAGATGAAAGCCTGTCCGACGAACAGCGCGAGGCCGAGGATCGCCCGCTTGGGATACATGGTGAACGCGACCTTGGCGATCTCAGGGAACGGGATCGACTCGCGTTGCCGCACTTTCATGGTGTCCTGCGGCTCTTCGAGCTCCTCCCCGGTCTCCTCCCGTATGTCGTCCTCGATCCCCCCGACGATGCGTTCGGCTTCGTCCGCCCGCCCGTGGATGAACGGCCAGCGGGGGCTCTCCGGCACGTTCTTGCGCACTCTCCACCGATGCCGCTACCGGTGAAGAACCGGCGGAGGTAGAAGTACCAGGGGGCGAAGGCGAAGGCCGTCGCGACCGTCGCGACCGTCGCGATGATCTAGACCCCCAGGGTCAGCATGAACAGCTTCTTGCGTCCGAAGCGGTCGGTCAGCTGGCCGAAGAACAGCGCCCCGAGGCAGGCCCCGAGGACGTAGATGGCCGCAGCCAAGCCGATCTGGCCGGGATTCAGCGCGAGGCCGCTGCCCTTCTCGGTCAGCCGCGAGGCAACGCTGCCCACCATGGTGACCTCGAGACCGTCGAGGATCCACACGCTGCCGAGGCCGATGAGGACTCGCCAGTGGAACTTCGACCAGGGCCCCTCCCGGTTGGACCGGCTGCCTTCAACCGTCGCGACAACGAGGATCTCGGCAAGCGGGCATCGCTGATCGGGATGTACAGGCCACGGTGCCCGGCCGCGATGGTCTCATCGGTCGATGACCAGGTTCTCGAGCGGCTTGGAACAGCAAGGCAGGAACTTGTCCTGCGCGATCTCCCGGGGGCGAATCCCGCCGGCGTGCTGCATGTCGACGCTCCCGCTCAGCAGGGTGCTCTTGCAGGTGCCACATGCTCCTTCCGTGCAGGAGCTGGGCAGGTTCACCCCGGCCCGCAGCGCGGCCGTGAGGACGGTGGTGTCGGCGGCGCACTCGATCTGCCGTCCGCTGGCGCGCAACTCCACCGTGAATACCGGTGCCGCGACGGGAGGCTCAGCGACTGGGGGCACTCCGGCGTCACCGGGGTCGGGACAGAGTGAGAGGCGTCCTGGCGCCTCGAAGCAGAAGTTCTCCTCGTGGCAGTGAGCCGGGTCGCACCCCGCCTCGGTGAGGATGGCCCGAACGGACTCCATGTAGGGAGGGGGCCCGCAGGTGAAGACCTCACGTTCGGCGAGGTCCGGCACCACGCCGCGCACCAGCCCGAGCGACAACCGTCCGTGCGGCCCGGCCCAGCGTTCGACGGACGAGTCCTCCTCGCAGACGGCGGTCACGGTGAAGCTGTCGAAGGCCGCTGACATCGCCTCGAGCTCACGCCGGAAGATGATGTCCCGCGGGGAGCGTGCGCTGTGCACGAACACCACGTCTGCGGGCATGCCCAGGTCGCACAGGGTGCGAGTCATCGACATGAGCGGGGTGATGCCGCTACCGGCCGAGAGGAACAGGTACTTCGTGGCGGGGTGCTCGCTCATGGTGAACCGGCCGAACGGCCCCGCGGCGCGCAGGGTTGCGCCAGCCTGCAGGTGGTCGTGGAGCCAGTTGGACACCGGCCCCCCGGGCACGCGCTTGACCGTGATCGTCAAGGCGCCCGGACGGGTCGGGGGAGAGGACACCGTGTAGCACCGCTGCACCTCCATCCCGTCGATGCCAACGGTGATCGTGAGGTACTGCCCGGGGAGCTGCTCCTGGGGCACGGCCGCGAGTGGCTCCAGCACGAAGGTCCGCACGTCGTGGGTGACCTGGATGGTCCGTCGACACATCAGGGTCAGTTCGCTGTCGTCCCACAGGTGCTGGTCACCTGCGGTGCCAAGGGCGCCGGTGAGCGGTGCGGACGTGGACAACAGCTCGGTCATGACTGCACGAACTGGGTCATTCGCTCGATGTACCAGGCGCAGAACTGCTCCACCTGGTATTCACTGGCCGAATAGGGGCCTGGCTCGTATGCCGGGCTGCTCACCCCTTGCTGGGCGAGCCGGACGAACCCGCGGTCCTGCTCGTTGGTGGCCCGCCACACGTCGGTGAGGGCCGCCACGTCGTAGTCCTCGCCCTCGACTGCGTCCTCGTGGACCAGCCAGGTGGTGCGCACCAGGGTCTGGTCGGCAGCGATCGGCAGGACGCTGAAGGTGACGGCGTGGTCGCTGAGCAGGTGGAGCCAGACGTTGGGCTGCTGGTGCATCGTCATCCGTCCCAGCCGTGGCGTGTCGAAGTCGGCCAGCAGGCGCTGGCACGCCGCTCTGCCGTCACGGGTGAACGACTCGCCTGCCCCGTCCAACGCCTCGCGCTGGATCCGGAACCCGGTCGGGCGACCGGACAGCTCCTCGATCAGCGCGTGTGGCATACCCCGCTCGTCGCAGGCGTTGCGTAGGTCGAGGTCGGCTTGGAGGAAGCGGTCGAACGCCGGCTGGAGGCGCGCTGGCATGTCGTCGGGCTCATAGCCGTAGGTGGGGAAGAACGAGCACAACAGCTCCGGGTGACCGTCGCAGTGGTAGCACTCCCGGTTGTTCTCCATCACCAGCTTCCAGTTGCCGGGCTCGACCAGGTCCACCTGCGCAGCGACCTTGGTGTGCTCCAGCCGGTGCGGGGCGAGGTAGGGCTCGATGCGCGGGATCACCTCGTCGAAGTCGGCGGGCGGGTCGTCGGCGAGGCACAGGTAGATCAGGCCCGCGACATTGCGCAGCTGCACCGGCTTCAGGCCGAAGCACCCCTTGTCGAAGTCGGGCGGTTGCTCTCCGGCCGACAGCAGGACACCGTCCGGGCTGTAGGTCCACTTGTGGTAGCCACAGACGATGTTGCCCACGGACCCGTTGGCCTCGGGCAGGATTCGGGCTCCACGGTGACGGCACACGTTGTGCCACGCCCGGATCTGCTCGTCGTCGTCACGAACGATGATCACCGAGTAGGGGCCGATCTCGACGGTCACGTAGTCGCCTGGCTCGGACACCTCCGGCTCCGTGGCGACGAAGATCCAGTGCCTGGCGAAGATGCCGGCGACGTCGGCGTCGTGGATGGCAGGGTCGGTGTAGAACGGAGCAGGCAGGCAGCGTCCGGGGACTCGGGACGCCACGAGCCCGGCGAGCTCCGGAAAGCGGGTGGAGCGGCCGGCGAGTGCGGTCATCGGGACTCCTTGGGGTGGATGCGTCGGGTTGGACTGGTATGCCGTGTGGTTGGGTCGGCGCTCGGGCCGGTGCTCACGTGGCCGTGCAGAGGCGCAGCGCGTCGTAGATCGCGGCGTGGATGTTGCGGCTGTTGACCGCATCGCCGATCCGGAAGAGCTGGTAGCTGCCCGCGGCGTTGCGGTTGACCGTCTGCGGGGACCCGGCCAGCAGCGCCTCGTGGTCGACCTCCCCGAGGTTGCTCGATCCGGGCAGCAGCTCGAAGTAGAGGTCGTCGTTGGGCAACGTTCCGTGCTCGACGACGACCTGGTCGACGTGCCGCTCGAGCGGATGGTCTGCGTAGTCGCTGACCAGATGCGCGACCGGGCGGCCGTCGGCGCCCCTGGTCACCGCCGTCAGCCGGTAGGCAAGGGTGATCGTGACGTCGTGCTCGGTGAAGGCCGCGAGGTAGGCGGGAGAGTTCATGCTGCCCACGCCAGGGGCCAGCTGACGCTCCGGCGTGACGAGTTCGACGCGGGCACCGCGGGTGGCGAGGAGCTCGGTGGCATCCATCGCCTGCTCCGTGCCGTTGTCGTCGTAGACGAGCACGTCGCCGTGCGTGCGGAAGCTGCCGTCCATCACGTCCCAGGTGTCCATGACCAGCTCCTGGCCCGCGGTGAGGAAGGAACGGTCCGGAGTCCCGCCAGTGGCCACCACGACCAGGTCCGGTTCCTCGGCCAGGACCTCCTTCGTGCCGGCCAGGGTGCCGTAGCGGAAGTCGACGCCGGAGTGCTTGGCCTCGGTGACCCGCCAGTCGACGATGCCGATGAGGTCGGCCCGCCGGGGCGAGGACGCCGCCAGCCGGATCTGCCCTCCGGGTGCGTCCGCCGCTTCGAAGACCACCACCTGGTGACCGCGTTCACCGAGGACCCGGGCGGCCTCCAGGCCGGCCGGCCCTGCACCGACCACGACGGTCTTGCGACGGGGCCGCGGCGAGCGCTCGATGGTGTGCGGCAAGGTCTGCTCGCGTCCGGTGGCGGGGTTGTGGATGCACTTGGCGTCGCCGGAGTCGTAGATCGCATCGAGGCAGTAGTTCGCTCCGACACAGGGGCGGATCCGGTCCTCTTCACCGGCGGCCAGCTTGCGCACGAGGTGCGGATCGGCGAGCTGGGGGCGGGTCATGCCGACCAGGTCCAGCAAACCCTCGCGGACGGCATACCTGGCTGTGGCGACGTCCTGGATGCGCGCGGCGTGCATGACCGGGATGTCCAGGGCCCGCTTCAGCTCACCGGTGAACTCCAGGAAGGGGGCTGCGGGCGTGCCCATCGACGGGATCACGGCGGCCAGGTGGGCGTCGCTGTCGATGTTGCCCTTGATGACGCTGAGGAAGTCGATGCCGTCGTGGACGTAGTGGCGCAGCAGCTCGAGCGCCTCCTCCCGACCGAGGCCGCCGGCGAGGTCCTCCTCCATCGACATCCGGATGCCGATGATGAAGTCTGGTCCCACCGCCGCACGGATCTCCTGGATCACCCGGCGCGGGAACGCCATACGCCGCTCCAGGGTGCCGCCCAGCTCGTCGCTGCGATGGTTGGTGGCGGGGGAGTGGAAGGCGTCGAACAGGTGCCCGTAGGCCATCAGCTCGATCCCGTCGAGCCCGCCGTCGCGGCAGCGGAGGGCGGCGTCGCGGAAGTCGGCGACGATGCGGTCCAGGTCCCAGGGTTCGGCGACCTTGGGGAAGGCGCGGTGAGCCGGCTCGCGCAGCCGTGACGGGTAGACCAGCGGCAGCCAGTCACCGGTGAAGTTGCTTGTCCTGCGGCCCAGGTGCGTGACCTGGCACATCACTGCGGCGCCCGCCTCGTGGACGTCGTCGGAGAGGCGGCGCAGCCACGGGACGATGTCGTCGCGGTAGAGCAGCAGGTTGCCGAACGAGGGCGGGCTGTCGGGTGAGACGACGGCCGAGCCCCCGATCATGGTCAATCCGACCCCGCCCCGGGCCTTCTCGAGGTGGTACAGCCGGTAGCGGTCCTTGGGCATTCCGTCCTCGCCGTAGGCCGGCTCGTGCGAGGTGCTCACGACGCGGTTGCGCAGCGTGAGGTGCTTCAGCCGGAAGTCCTGCAACAAGGGGTCGAGGGTGCGCACCCGGTCAGTGTGACCCAATCGACTCCTGAAGATAAGCGCAGAGAAGTGCACGAGATCGTGCAAGACTGTTGCATGATCGACCCACGGTTGCACGTGCTGCGGGTGCTGGCCGAACGGGGCACCGTGACCGCCGCAGCGGAGGCGCTCAACTACACCCCGTCCGCTGTGTCCCACCAACTCCGTTCGCTGGCCCGCGACCTGGCCGTGACGCTCCTCGTGCACGAGGGCAGGGGAGTGCGGTTGACGCCGGCGGCGCAGATCCTGGTGGCGCACGCGGATGAGCTCTACACGCGCTGGGAGGAGATGCGCGCCGACGTCCAGCGGGGATCCGACCAGGAACTCGGGACGCTGCGCCTGTCGGGGTTCTCGACGGGAGCTGCGGCGTTGCTGCCCTACGCCGCGAAGACCGTGTGCGCCCAGCGACCGCGACTGACGGTGCAGATCATCGAGGCCGACCCCGAGGAATGCTTCGACCTGCTGCTCACCGGTGACGCGGACATCGCGGTGGTGGTCGCCACCGACTCCCTGCCACCGAGCATCGACCCACGGTTCGACCAGCGGCCGCTGCTGGACGACCCGCTGGACCTGCTGGTGCCCGCCGACCACCGCCTGGCCGGATGGAGCTCGGTGCCCCTCGAGGAGGCGGCCGACGAGCTGTGGATCGGGGACCGGCCGGGGCGACCGCACCATCAGCTCGTCCTCACGGCGTGCGCCTCGGCAGGGTTCACGCCGGCGATCGTGCACCACGTCGCCGAGTGGGACACCGGCGCCGCGCTCGTCGGGGCTGGGTTCGGCGTGGCACTCGTGCCCCGGCTCGCGCGCCTGCCCTCCGGTTATCCGGTCGCCCGGGTGCCGCTGCGTGGAGACCCGAGCCCCGCGCGGCACATCCTCACGGCGGTCCGACGGGGCAGCCGCGGACAACCGGTCATCGCCGAGGCCCTGCGGGCACTCGAGGAGGTGGCCAACCGCAACCGCCTGCCTCGGCTGGGCTGACGACGACGGCGTGAGGATCGAGCGGAGCAAGGCCCGGAGCGCCGAGGAGTCGGCCCGACTGGGCTGGGCTGACGGCGTGGTGCCGGGGGATCAGATGTCCACGGCGAACTGCTCGGCGTCGCCCTCGCGCAGGGTCAGGCCGTGACCCGGTGCGGAGCCGTCGAGGTGAAGTGCGCCGTCGCGGGCGACCGGCGCACCGTCGAACAGCATCGACTCGATCCGGACGTGGTCGTGGAACCACTCGAGATGGCGCAGGTTGGGCACGGCGGCGGCGACGTGCGCGTGCAGCGCTGGTGCGCAGTGGCCGGAGACCTGCAAGCCGTATGACGCGGCGACGGCTGCCGCGCGCAGCCACTCCGTGATGCCGCCGCAACGGGACACGTCGACCTGCAGGCAGTCGACGGCTCCGGCGGCACACATCCGACGGAAGTAGTAGAGGTCGCAGCCGTATTCGCCCGCTGTCACGTCGGCGTCGACCAGACCGCGGACCTCGCGCAGGCCCTCGAGGTCGTCCGAGGACACGGGCTCCTCGAACCACCTGACGTCGAGGTCCGCGGCGTCACGCAGGAGCCGGACCGCCTGCTTGACCTGGTAGCCGCCGTTGGCGTCCACCATGAGGCCCACGTCGTCGCCCACCAGACGACGCACCTGACGCATCCGCTCCAGGTCTCGATCGACCCGCGTGCCCCACGACTCGCCGATCTTGATCTTGACCTCGCGCGCTCCGACCTCCAGCCAGGACTCGACCTGGGCGGCGAGCTGGGCCTCGTCGTAAGTGGTGAAGCCGCCGCTGCCGTAGATCGGCACCTCCTCACGCACGGCGCCGAGGAGATGGTGGAGCGGTAGCCCGAGCAGGCGCGCCTTGAGGTCCCAGAGCGCGATGTCGACCGCCGCGATGGCATAGCTGGCAAGACCCGGCCGAGCGTCGTTGCGCACCGCCCTCAGCATCGCTGCGCTGGTGCCGCGGACGTCCTGGGGGTCGGTGCCGATGACCTTGTCGCACAGCTGTTCGCGCACCACGAGGGCGCACGCACCTGGCCCGTAGGTCCAGCCCGTGCCCACCTCGTCGCCGCACCGGACCCGCACCAGCACCAAGGTGGTGGAGTCCCACGCCAGCGTCCCGTCGGCCTCCGGTGAGCTCGTGGGCACGGTGAACACGCGGGCGTCGACGGCCTCGACGCGCGGCTCGGTGCCTGCCTTGCTTTTCGGCACGTCGGGACTACCGATCGCCCGGCAGGAACTCTTGGGCCTTGGTCTTGATGCCCTCCTTGATGACGCCCCACCGATCCTCGTCACCCTTCAGGAGCGACTCGGCCGTGGCCTTGGCCTGGGCGAAGGTCGCGTGCGGCGGGATGGGCGGCACGTCAGGGTCGACGTGGACGTCGAGGACCGTCGGCCGGTCTGCAGCCAGGGCCCGGTCCCACGCGCCGGCGAGGTCACCCGGATCCGTGACCGTGATGGCCTGGAGACCCAGGGTGGCGGCGAACGCGGCGTAGTCGACGTCCGGCAACGACTGTGACTCGGTGAACTTCGGGTCGCCCCCCATCGCGCGCAGCTCCCACGTCACCTGATTGAGGTCGTTGTTGTGCAGCACGGCGACGATCAGCCGGGGGTCCGCCCAGTCCTGCCAGTAGCGTTTGATCGTGATGAGCTCGGCCATGCCGTTCATCTGCATCGCGCCGTCCCCCGCAAAGGCGATCACAGGTCGCTCCGGGTTGCCGAACTTGGCGCCGATCGCATACGGCACACCAGGGCCCATGGTCGCCAGGTTGCCGGAGAGCGAACCGCGCATGCGCCCCCGGAACTTGAGGTGCCGGGCATACCAGTTGGCGCTGCTGCCGGAGTCAGCCGTGACGATCACGTCGTCGGGGAGCTTGGGTGACAGCTCGGAGAAGAGCCGCATCGGGTTGATCGGCTCGGCCTCGACGGCCGCGCGCTTGTCCATGGTCTCCCACCAGCTCGACACCCCGCTGACGACCTCATCGCTCCAGGAGCGGTCCTCCTTGCGCTGGAGCAGCGGGATGAGTGCCTGCAGCGTCGTTTTCGCATCCCCCACGACGTTGATGTCGTAGGGGTAGCGGATGCCGATCATCTTCGGGTCGATGTCGATCTGCACCGCCTTGGCCTGCTCGTACTTCGGCATGAACTGCGTGTAGGGGAAGCTGGAACCCACCGTCAACAGCGTGTCGCAGCCCATCATCAGGTCATAGCTCGGTTTGGTGCCCAGCAGGCCGATCGACCCGGTCACGTAGGGCAGCTCGTCCGAGAGCACGTCCTTGCCGAGCAGCGCCTTGGCCACGCCCGCCCCGAGCAGCTCAGCCACCTGCTCGAGCTCGGCCCGGGCCCCGCTGGCGCCCGCGCCGGCGAGGATGGCCACCTTCGACCCGGCGTTGAGGATGTCGGCCGCCTGCCTGATCACCGCGTCGTCGACGGCCGGGGTCGGCCACTTCGTGCCCACGCTGCCCGGAGACATCTTGAACTCGTGCGTCGGCGCGGAGTAGGGCAGCTCCTGCACGTCGGACGGGATGATCAGTGCCGTCACGGTCCGCTCCGCCGTGGCGATGCGGATGGCCCGGTCGAGCACCACGGGCAGCTGCTCCGGCACCGTCACCATCTGCAGGTAGTCCGACGCGACGTCCTTGAACAGGCTCATCAGGTCGATCTCCTGCTGGTAGGACGCCCCCATCGCCGTGCGGGCCGTCTGGCCGACGATGGCGACGACCGGCACGTGGTCGAGCTTCGCGTCGTACAGGCCGTTGAGCAGGTGCACCGCTCCTGGGCCTGAGGTGGCCATGCAGACGCCGGGGCGCCCGGTGAACTTCGCGTAGCCGACGGCCTCGAAGGCAGCCATCTCCTCGTGCCTGGCCTGGATGAACTCCGGTTTGTTGTCCGCCCGCCCCAGTGCCCCCACGATCCCGTTGATGCCGTCGCCGGGGAAGGCGAACAGCTTCTCCACCCCCCACTGACGCAGCCGGTCGAGCAGAAAGTCGGCAACCATCGGATCGCTCACGGTTCCTCCTGAAAATCGGGTACCTTCGCCTCTACCCGACTCCCGTCAGAACATGTGCCGTGCCTGTTGCGAGGACGCGGTATGCCGTCCGGCTCACTCGGTCGTGCGGTGCAACCCCTCGACCTCGTCGAGCAGCGCCGAACCGGTCACGACCGTGTCGGCGAAGTGCCGGTGCATCCAGTCGAGGTGGTCGTGGCGGGCGTTCATGATGCGCAGGGTGTCCCAGTTGGGGAAGGTCTGTTGCAGGACGTGGCGCTCCATGAGCCGGGGATCGACCTCGTAGACGTGCTCGAACGTGGTCTGGGCCACTTCGCTGACCCGTGCCGCAGGCGGAGGCGTCATCTGCTCGGCGAAGCGGTAGGCGGCGGCAGCTCGCGGGCCGTGGGGGGCCTTGGTGGACTCGTCGGTCACTGGAGCGCTCCCTCGGGGTGGGGACTCGCGGCATAGGCGCGGTCGAGCAGGTACTTGCCCGGGTTCATGATGTTGTGCGGGTCGAGCGTGCGCTTGACGTCGAGCATGACCTGGAAGCCGCGGCCCAGCTCCTCGGGCACGAGATCGACCTCGCCCTCCCGACAGGAGCCGTGACAGGTGCTGATCGAGCCGCCGTGGGCGAGCGCGACGGCCGCGATGTCCCGCTTGGCCCTGACCCACAGGTCCCAGGCCGTGTCGTCGAGTCGCTGCTCCCAGATCCCGACGTCGATCTCGGTGAGGTAGTCCACACCGGTGTTGCCGGAGGTGTAGGCGAACATGCCCCAGTCGTCGAACACGTCGGTCTTGCGGCGCAGGTCGGCGATGATGTCGTGCCAGGCCTTGGACACCGAGGGGAGGTTGGTGTAGTTCACGGCAGCGTCCTCGCAGTGCCAGCTCATCGGGATGACCTGGCCGTCCTTGGTGCGGCCGTGCAGAGGAGTCGCATACCTGTCGTGGCGGGCGGCCCAGTCTCCTTCGGAGATCTCGTCGCCGAGGTAGCTGGCACCGTGTTCGCGGGCGATGCGGAAGAGCCGCTTGCCGCCTGCCCGGACCTCGTCCTCGTAGCCGTACATCACCGAGCAGACCAGGGCGCGCACGTCGCCCGGCTGGGGGATGTAGGCCTCGTCGTCGCGGCGCAGGTAGGCGACCTTGTACTCGTCGAAGAGCACGGCACCGGCGAAGGTGGCGACGCCGGCCCGGGCCAGTGCGCCGGTGCACGCGTAGGCGTCGTCATAGTTGTCGAACGACCAGAACGGTGAGAGCTCGGCCTCCGGCTTGGGGAAGAGCTTCAGCGTGGCGGTGGTCGCGATGCCCAGCGTGCCCTGGTGCCCCATGAACAGGTGTTTGAGCTGGAAACCGCTGGAGGACTTGCTGATCTTGCCGCCGCCTCCGTCGCCCACGTGCATGACCTCGCCGGTCGGTAGCACGTGGTCGAAGCTGAGCACCAGGTCTCGCGTGTGGCCGTAGCGGGAGCCGATCAGTGACCAGCCGCTGGTGCCGATGCGCCCGCCCACCAGCGAGCAGGGGTACGACGCGGGGTCGTCGGGATAGAACAGGCCGTGTCTCGCGAGCTTCTCGTTGAGCTTCAGCATGTTGATGCCCACGCCCACCGTGACGGTGCGGTTCTCGAGGTCGAGCTCGTAGATCTGGTCCATGGCCTTCAGGTCCACGACGATGCCGCCCCGCAGGGGAGCAGCGCCGTCTGTCAGACCGGTGCCACCGTCGCGCGGGACCACAGGCACCCGCAGGTCGTTGGCGATCCGGACCACTCCCGCCACCTGCTCGGTCGTCGTCGGCAACACGGCCAGGTCGGGCAGCCGCTCGGCCCAGCGATGCACCGGGAAGGGGGCCGGCACCCGGGTGCGGTTGTAGCGGTCGGTCTTGGAGGTGAGGATCTGGTCGTCGCGCAGGACGGTCCGCAGCGCCTGGACCAGGGAGTCGAGCTGCGTCTCGGTGAGCGCCATGTTCAGTGGCCCCCGCATCCGCAGCCGTTGCCGGATCCACAGCCCCCGGAGCCGCAGCCCCCGGAGCCGCATCCGGCGCCGCGGGCCCGGCGGGCTCGTCCCGGCACCCCGGACCTTTCCTGGGCGAGCCGCCTGTCGCCCAGGTCGCCGCGCGATCCGCCCACCTCGATGCCCAACGACTCGGCGAGAAGCTCGTGCAGGTCCACCACGTCGATGTCCTGTGCGTCTCCGGCCTCGGTGAGCGGACGCTCGGACCACGGGCAGGCACTGACCAGGGTGTCGATGTCGAGCTGGGCCGCGTTGTCGAGCCGCTTGGCGCTGATCGCCGCGGTCAGCTCGGGCTTCTCGATGGGTAGTCCGCCACCACCGCCGGAGCAGTAGGACCACTGGGTGACCCGGTCGACGTCCTCGAAGGTGAGTCCCGGGATGGCGCGCAGGATCTCGCGGGGCTCCTCCCAGATCCCCTTGCGCTTGTTGAGCCGGCACGGGTCGTGGTAGGTGATCGCCCTGTCGATCGGGACCGTGGGCGAGAGCTTGCCGCTTCGGATCAGCTCAGCGAAGACCTCGATGACGAGCACGACCTCGATGTCGAACTCCTCACCGAAGTACTTGGGGTAGTCCTCGGTGAACGAGATGTAGTCGTGTGGGTCGAGCACCAGCACCCGCTTGGTGCCGGACGCCCGCCAGTTGTCGAGGTTGTGCCGGGCGAACCGTTTCGCCTGGTCGACGTAGCCCATCTCGGCCGCCGGCCCGCCGCAGCACCACTGTTCCTGCATGAGGCCGAACTCGTAGCCGGCCAGCGTGAGGATCTGCGCGACGGCGCGGGGGACCGAGGTGCGGTAGAACGCCGCCTCGCAGTCGACGAACAGGACGGTCTCGCCGCCGATCGGCAGGTCGAGCCCGTCGGCCCAGTCGCGGACCGTCTCCTGGCTGACGGGCGTGTCACCGAGGACAGGCTCGTGCGTGCGGTCGTTGGTGCGCTCGTTCCAGGTCTTCCATCCGGCCTGGTGCACGTCGCTGTCGACAGCCAGCGCGCGCACCGCCTTGACGACGTCGACGGTGCGGGTGCGGAAGCGGTAGAAGTCGCCGGTGAACAGCGTGTTGGGGCATCGCAGCTCGCACGCCCCGCACTGGGTGCAGTTGACGTAGTCCGACGCGATGTCCCCGATCTCGAGCTCCCCACGCTCGAGCGCGACGACGTTGGCGTGGAAGGCTGTCGGGGTCCAGGAGTCGTTGCGGGCCACCTGCGTCACCGGGCACACCTCACGACAGAACTTGTGCCCGGAGGAGAAGCAGTTGTATGACGCGTTGCGCCACTCCTCGACGAACTCCCGTGTCTTCGGGTCGGCCAGTGGCGTCGGCGTGCTCGCGGCCGCGGTCTCGACGTAGGTGTCCAGTCCGGCCAGGTCGGCGGGCTGGGCGCCCGGGGTGAACGGCCGTGACAGGGCGTCGCCCTCGATGGTCGGATCGGGTGGAACCTGGGTCACGATGGGCCTCCTGGACCTTGCCGTCTTCCGGGTTCCGATGACTGTAGCCAGTGATACCTCTGATTTCTAGGGTTTAGCCCTGCCGACTTGAGCAGCGGCAGTGGTTGAATGGCAATCCAGCGCGTCGCGGATGGAGACTGCGGCGGAGCAGTGGTCGCCGGTCGGAGGGAGGGGAGAGCATGAGGTTGCTCTCGGGAGACGCGCGACGGGCGGTGTTCGCGCCCCTCGACGAGGGTGTCGTTCGCAGCGAGGCGGTCGTGCGCCGGCTGGGGAGCGCCATCGCCCTCGGACTGATCGTGGACGGCGAGCAGCTGCCGGCCGAGGCGAACCTCGCCACCTCCCTCAACGTCTCGACGATGACGCTGCGCGACGCGCTGGCCGACCTGCGCGCCCGGGGCCTGGTGGAGACCCGCCGCGGTCGGGCGGGCGGCAGCTTCGTGCGGACTCGTGACGAAGCACTGGCCGGGCTGTCCCAGGTGCGGCTGGAAGAACTGGGCACCAGCGAGTTGCGTGAGCTGGGCGACGTGCACGTGGCCGTGGCCGGAACCGCAGCGCGGCTGGCCGCCCGACGCGCGTCACCCCTGGAGGTCACTCGGCTGCGCGAGATCGTCGACCGCCTGGCCGGCGCCACGGACCTGACCGACAAACGGCGACTCGACGCGCGTTACTTCGTCGAGCTCGCAGCCTGCACGCAGTCCGTGCGGCTGACCATGGCGGAAATCGACCTGCAGACCGAGATGGGCCAGATCCCTTGGCCGGCAGGGGGTTCCGGCAAGCGGCTGCGTCGGGTTGTCGAGGGTCATGCCCTGGTGGTGCAGGCGGTGGAGGAACGGGACGAAGACCTGGCGCGGTCGCGGATGGAGGAACACCTGACCACACGGACCGCGTGGCTGGTGGACCTGCACCTCAAGGCGGCGACCGCGGGAGACCGTCGCGACGAAACCGGGCTGGCCCCGCGGCGCAGGACTCGCGGGGCGCGGGTGGCCGCACGATGAGCGCGGCCGCGCCTCG
>NZ_VOHR01000480.1 GCF_009192725.1 Segeticoccus rhizosphaerae
CCCCGTGGAACGTCTCGGGGTGCACCGCGCTCACGCCGCGATGGCCCGGGTGCGCGCCGACCTCGAGGGGCGCGCCACCCGCTCGGTCGTGATGTCGCATGCCTTCGTGACCGGCGGAGCCTCCAGCGACTCCGAGCGCGACATCAGCGTCGGCGGCGTGAGCGCGGTGCACCCCGAGACGTTCCACGGGGTCGACTACGTGGCGCTGGGGCACCTGCACGGACCGCAGCGGGTCACCGACTCCGTGCGCTACTCCGGGTCACCGGTCGCCATGTCGTTCAGCGAGGCCGACCACACCAAGGGTTCATTCCTGGTCGACCTGTCCGGCGCCGAGCCGATGGTGACCGCGATCGAGGCGCCGGTGGCCAAGCCACTGGCCAGGCTGCGCGGCACGCTCGAGGAACTGCTCGCCGATCCTGCCCACACCACCGCCGAATCGGCTTGGTGCCAGGTCACTCTCACCGACCAGACGCGCCCTCGGGGCGCGATGGAGCGGCTGCAACGCCGGTTTCCCGGCACGTTGTCGTTGCAGTTCGACGGGCCGACGCCGCTCTCGCAGGCACGGTCCTATGCGGGCCGACTGCGCCGGCGCGACGACCTCGAGGTCTGCTGTGACTTCCTCGAGCACGTCCGTGGTGGCGCCGGTGCCGACGAGACCGAGCGGGCGCTGCTGGCCGAGGCGGTGGAGCAGTCGCGGCGCGAGCGCAGCCGCCGTGACGACGAGGGAGCAGCCGGGACCGATGGTGCGTCCGAGGTGGGCGCCCGGTCGGGCGATCGGGGCGTGGCATGAAACTGCACCGGCTGAGCATGACCGCATTCGGGCCGTTCGCGGGCACCGAGACCGTCGACTTCGAGGACCTTGCCCAGGCCGGCCTCTACCTGATCCAGGGCCCCACCGGGGCCGGCAAGACCAGCATCCTCGACGCGATCTGCTTCGCCCTGTATGCCGCGGTGCCCGGCTCGCGCGCCGGTTCCCGCGGCACCCTGCGCAGCGACCACGCAGCAGCAGGCACGGTCCCACGGGTCGAGCTCGAGCTGACGGTCAGAGGGCGGCAGATGAGGATCACCCGCAGCCCCGCCTTCAGCCGGCCGAAGATGCGGGGCGAGGGTGAAACCACCCTGCAGGCCACGGTGCTGCTGCAGGAGCTCGTCGGCGACGAGTGGACCACCAAGGGCACCCGACTCGACGAGGTGGCCCAGGTCGTCGACGACGTCGTCGGCCTCGGTCTCGAACAGTTCGTCAAGGTGGTGCTGCTGCCGCAGGGCGAGTTCGCTGCCTTCCTGCGTGCGACGCCGGAGGACCGTAGGGGGCTGCTGGAGCGGCTCTTCGACACCAGCCGCTTCACCGACGTCGAGGACTGGCTGGCGACGCGTCGTCGCGAGTCGGCCGCAAGCGTCGAGTCCGCCCGGACCGAGCTGCGGGCGGGCCTGCAGCGGGTCGACGACGTCCTGGGCGATCTCGACCCTCTCGGGCCGGCGGAGACGACGGCCGGGTCCGGTCCTGGTGACGACGCCACGGGGCTGACGGTCGGCCCGGCCGAGGAGGAGCTGTCACCGCCGTGGTCGGAGCTCGACGCCCGCCAGGTCGGCCAGGAGCTCGACGGCAGCGTTTCCCGCGTCGTGGACCTGGCCAGCATCGCGCTGGCGCGGGCCGACCACGCCGCCGGTGAACGCGACCGTGCATCGGCCAGGCTCGCTGATGCCGAGCGGACCGACACGTTGCAGGCCCGCGCCAGGCAGGCGCAGGACACCCTGGCCGCGGTCGCCGAACTGGCGGGGCAGCGTGACCTGAGTGCGCAGATCCTGGAGCAGGCCCGTCGGGCTCGGGAGCTCGCGGCCCACCTGAGCGGCCTCGACACGGCGACGACGGAGGCGGCCGACACCGAGCGGCGAGAGGCCGCCGCCCGGGCGGCCGTGGCCGAGGTGTGCCGCGCCCTCGCCGAGCCGGACGACGGGACCGACCTGCCCGCGGTGCGCCTCCTCGCCGAAGAGGTCGGCTCGGCGGCAGCCGCCCTCACCCGCGCGGGGGCCGCCCTCGACCG
>NZ_VOHR01000481.1 GCF_009192725.1 Segeticoccus rhizosphaerae
CCGGCCCGGTAGCCGCGCGCGCTGCGCCCCAGGTCGGGGGAGACGACCTCGATGGCGCGCGGGCGGTTGGGGTCGCGGCGCAGGTAGCCCTTGCGCTCGAGCATGTGCAGCTGGTGGGCCACGCTGCTCGGGCTGGTCAGGCCCACCTGCTCGCCGATCTCGCGCAGGCTGGGCGGGTAGCCGCGGCGGTCGATGGAGTTGCGGATGACCTCGAGGACCCGGCGCTGTCGAGTCGTCAGGCCGTCGCCCTTGTCGCGCTCGGGCATCTCGTGGATCTTGGCCATCGTGGCATCCCCTTCAGTGGATGTGGACTGCGGCAGGCGGGCGGGTCGTGGACGGGCGTCGGCCCGCGGCAGGGCGAGGGCGGTCGACATCAGTGCAGGTCAGAGCCGGTATGGCGGCCGCCCGAGACCGCGCGCAGCGGGCCCTGTCGGTGGTCGCTGGTTGGCTGCTGGACATGACCTCATCGTACGCAGTTCGGACACGTTGGCCAAACACCTGTTCGACGCGTGTCTCGACATTGTCGGCGCGACGTGTTAGAAATCGTACAAGCGTGCTATCGCACACGTGTTCGGGATCGACCGCTTCGACACCGATCGTCGCGACCGATCCGACCGCACCGATCGTCTGGAGGACAGCATGAGCGCAGCAACGACCTGGGGCTACCTCGAGTCGGCCCCGTGCTCGGCACCGCACCCCGGTCCCCACACCCGCAGGCCGGGCCGTCGGTCGCACCTGCGGTTGGTCCCGACCGGACCGGACGTGCAGGCGAGCCCGACGCATAGCCGAGTCACCCGGCGCGGTCGCCTCGCGATCACGCTGCTGGTGACCGCCGCGGTCCTGACCCTCGCGATGAGCCTGGCGAGCGGGATTTCCGCGCCGACGGGCGTGGCGCAGCCGACGGTCACGGTGGCTTCCGGACAGACTCTGTCCGACATCGCCGCGGCCGAGCTGCCGCAGCTGCCGGTGCGTGACGCCGTCGTGCAGCTGCAGCTGGCCAACGACCTCACCTCGATGCAGGTGCACGCCGGCCAGGTGCTGGTCGTGCCATCGGCCGGCCGCTGATCGGGGAGCGGCCGGCCCGGCTGCCGATCAGCCGCCCGGCAGGGAGTAGCCGCTGACGATGTTCAGTGTCGTGGCGAAGGTGAGGTACATCAGCCAGACCCCGGTGCACAAGTGAGCCAGGCCGAGGACTCGTCCGGCGACGGCAATGCCGGCGCTGGCGAAGAAGTCCGCGACGTAGATCCAGGTCAGGCCGACGAAGAGCAGGCCGACCGGCCAGCCGCCGCCCATGAAGAAGGTGACGAGGCCGAGCACGGAGATGATCGTGTAGGCGACGGACATGCCCACGTTGGTCCTGACCTCGTTGCCCTGCATCCGGTTGAGCCCGAGGGCAAACCAGTGGATGCCGTATGCGGAGAACGCCAGGGCTGCCATGTAGAGCAGCGGGTCCTTGAAGACCTGGAACCACGTCATCCCGACGAAGAGGATCACGCCGGTGACGAACTGGCAGAAGCCTGGCAACCAGACGCCCCACCAGCCGGTGGCGCGGTCGGCCGCCGGACTGCGGGCGGGGTAGCCGAAGAGCTCCTGTGGTCCCCAGATGAGATAGCCGGTGCCCAGACCGAAGAACCCGAGCGTGACCGGCGCGAAGTGCGAGATCTGGAAGGTCTGCGCGGTGAGTAGAGCGGTGTGCAGCATCTCGTCCTCCTCGGACGATGTCGTTGAACCGTTGATTACCTACCCACTCCATCCGGGTTTCAACCGGAAGGATCGACTCAGCGTGCCGTGATGCGGGCGAGCAGCTGGTGGCCCTCCCGCTCGAGGTCGGCGGCCTCGTCGGCAGGGAGCCGTGTCGACCAGGGTTCGCCGGCTGCCGCGTCATAGGCCTCGTGCATCGCGAACATCGAGGCGGACAGCCGCCGAGCCTCCGCCAAGCGGGCAGCCGCGTCCTGGCCGGTGGCGACAGCGGGGTCGGCGGGCGACGAATCGGCGACCCCGCGGGCGGCGTCGAGGGCGGCCCGGCAGTCGTCCATCGCGC
>NZ_VOHR01000482.1 GCF_009192725.1 Segeticoccus rhizosphaerae
GGCAGTCGCGCTGTCCGCCGCCCTGACGGCACGCCGGGGTCGGGCTGCTCCACCCGACACACGGCCGGAGCAGCCGGAGCCGTGCCCGCAGGTGCAGCCAGGGCAGGCGGAAGGCCTTCGCGCCGTCGCCCTGCGAGACCTGTGGGCGGACGGCTACCTGCGCCTGCTGGTGGCACTGGTGCTGATCGGGTTCGGGGTCTTCGTCGCGCTGACCACGTGGTTGCAGGCCCTGCTCGAGCCGGCCGGTGTCGGAGAGCCCCAGGCCGGCCTCTTCCTCTTGCTCATGGTGGTCGCCGGGGTCCTCGGTTCGGCGCTGCTGCCGCCTCGGGTGGCCGAGCGGTCCGCGGAGCCGGCGTTCCTGGCACTCTCGGTCGTGGTCGCGGCCCTGGGCTGCCTCGTGCTGGCCGTCGTGCCGGGTCCGCTCACGGCCCTGATCGTGCTGGTGGTCGTCGGCGCACTGCTGCTCACCGATCTGCCGCTGATCCTGGGTCTGGCCGAGCGCCGGGCCGGGGCGGGTGCCGCCACGGCCACGGGTCTGCTCTGGCTGGCAGGCAACCTCGGTGGTCTGGCGCTCGCTCTCGTCGTCCAGGCGCTGGTCCACCACCCTGCGACGGCCTTCGGCGCGATGGCCCTCGCCCTGGTGGTCGCGCTGCCGTTCATCCGACGCCTGGGCGCCGCGTCCCCTCCCTGACCGGTCCTCGACACAGACGGGTGGCCGGTGCTCGCGATCAGTCCGCGGACCGGCGAGCCGCCCGTTCGACAGCCTCGGCCGCATCGAGCTCGGCGGCACGTTCGGGGGTCGGGGCGCGCCCGCCCAGCCGCGCGGGCAGGAAGACCGCGTCGTCGCCCGTCATGGGTGGGTAGACCTCCTGGGCTGCGTGCAGGAGCTCCTGCATCGCCTGCCTCAGCCGGGCGGTGGCCTCGTCGGCGTCGTCCTTGCGGTCGACGACCAAGGGCTCGCCGACGGACAGGCTGATCGGCGTCCGCGTGCGGCCGAGCCGTTTGGGATGATCCTTGGTCCAGACCCGCTGGGAACCCCAGATCACCGTGGGGATCAAGGGGACCCGTGCCGCCTGGGCCATGCGCACCGCGCCGTTCTTGAACTCCTTGAGCTCGAACGAGCGCGAGATGGTGGCTTCCGGGAACACCCCGACGACTTCCCCAGCCCTGAGGGCCGTCAGAGCCGCGCGGAAGGACGCCAACCCCGCACTGCGGTCGACCGGGATGTGCTTCATCCCCCGCATCAACGGCCCGCTCACCGGGTGACGGAACACGTCGTCCTTGGCCATGAAGCGGATCAGGCGCCCGGACGGGCGGGCAGCCAGCCCGGCATACGTGAAGTCCATGTAGCCGATGTGGTTGAGCACCATCACCGCGCCGCCCTTCGTCGGCACGTGCCGGGCCCCTTCCACGCGAAAGCGCAGCCCCTGTGCGGCGAAGAGTGCGCGGGCCGCCGCGATGACAGGTGAGTAGACGAGCTCCATGGCAACACCGTAGAGCCCGCGGACCCGCCACGGAGGACCGCAGGCGGGCAAGCGGGTGGTGACCGTTCGCTTTATATAGGTTCCCTATGTATAGTATGGTGTCGTGTCCACCAATCCCCTTGGAGCCCAGCTGCTCACGGTCATCGCGCGGCTGAACCGCTGGGCGACCCGTGAGGCGGACCTCGAGGTGCTGCCCGCCCAGGCCAGGCTGCTGGCCCAGCTCGACGAGCTCGGTCCGGCTCGGATCGGCGACCTGGCCCGTGCCGACCACAGCAGCCAGCCGACCATGACCGGCCAGGTGCAGCGGCTCGAGGCCTGCGGACTGGCGACCCGACAGCAGGACCCTAAGGACGCCCGGGCCTCCCTGGTCGAGCTGACCGAAGGCGGCCGCGCAGCGCTGGAACGGGTGAGAGCCGCCAGGTCGGCAGTCCTCGCGCCGCTCATCGACCGGCTCGACCCCGTCGACCGGCGCGCGCTGCGCACCGCCATCACCAGCCTCGGGCGGCTGCTCGAGGCCGCCGACCGCCCCGAACGCGCGGCCGACCCCAC
>NZ_VOHR01000483.1 GCF_009192725.1 Segeticoccus rhizosphaerae
GCTGGTCCGGCGGCGGCACGGTGGCGCCCTTGTACTCCACCGGGATGCCACCGAGGGGGTAGTCCTTGCGCTGGGGCTTCGGCTGGCTCTGCGCCCTGGCGGCCGGGCTCGCCGCACTGCTCGGAGCCATGGCGGTGATGACCGGCAGGGTTCGTTAGCCTGCGGGGGTGAGCAGCACTTCCGACGACTCGCGCGGAGCGGCGCCCGGCGCCGACGGCGTCGACGTGTCACGCAGCGGCGCCCGTGCCCAACGCGTGGGGGTGGCGGTGCAGGGCTGGCAGCACGAGCTGTCCCTGGTCGGCGGACCCAACACCCTGCTGTGGCACCGGGACCTGCCGGGCGGCACCCTCGACCTGACCACCGCCCACCCGGGCGGGGTGGCGATGCTCCTCGCCGGCAGACCGACCCGCCTGTCGGACCTGGTGCGGGAGCCCGTGGCGCTGCAGCAGGCTCGCGAGCGGGTGCGCAACATCCGGCACAAGGCCGTGGAGCTGTGGGAGGAGCACGGGCTCACCACGAGCTACATCGCGGTGGGTATGGCGACCTGGGACGTCCCGCACGCACCTCGCCCCCCAGCCGCTCCCGTCCTGCTGCGCAGCTGCACGCTGTGGCCCACCGGCCCGGCGGAGCTCGACTTCGACGTCGACCTCGGCCCCGACGTCGAGTTGAACCCGGTGCTGCTGCACTACCTCCGGTCCGAGCGAGGCCTCGAGATCGACGGCGCCGACCTGGCCGACCGGGCGCTGGTGCGCAAGGGATTCGACCCCCACCCCGTCTACGCCGAGCTGTCGGGGGCCTGCCGGCAGGTGCCAGGGTTCAGGATCAGTCCCCGGCTCGTGGTCGGCACCTTCTCGCACGAGAAGCTGCCCATGGTCGCGGACCTCGCGGCGCACGGAGACCTGCTCGTCGACCATGACGTCGTGGCGGCCCTGGCCGGTGACCCGGGCGCGACGGCCACCATCGCCACGACCGCACCGGACTGGCCGGCCGACCCGGACCCCGAGGCCGAGCTGGCCGTGCTGGACCTCGACTGGTCACAGCAGGCGGCCGTGGAGGCCGTGCGCTCGGGCGTCAACCTGGTCGTCGAGGGCGCACCGGGCACGGGCAAGACGCAGACGATCGCGGGCCTCGTCGCGGCGCTGGCGGCGGACGGGCAACGGGTGCTGCTCGTCTCGGAGAAGCGGGCTGCCATCGAGGCGGTCCGACAACGGCTCGACCGCGTCGGACTCGGTGACCTGGTGCAGGCCGACCACGAGGACCCTCGAGACCGGCGGCGCGTGGCCGCCGAGCTGGTCGCCGCCCTCGATGCCTCGCTGGTCGCCGCCTCCGATGCCGTCGACGACGATCCTGCCGAGGTCAACGCCAGACTGGTCCAGCGACGCGGAGAGCTGGCGACTCACCTGGCTTCGCTGCACGACCGGCGGGAGCCGTGGGGCGTCAGCGCCTTCGACGCACAGGTGGCACTGTCCGCCTTCGCCGCGCGGCCCGCCGCGCCGATGTCCCGCGTCCGGCTGGAGGGTGCCGTCCTCGACGGTTTGACGAGGGACCGCATCGACGAGCTCGGTGCGCGACTCACCGAGGCCGCCGAGCTCGGCGCGTGGACCTCCGGCGACGAGGAAGACCCGTGGTATGCCTCGCGGTTCACGTCGGACGAAGAAGCCGCCCGGGCCCTCGACATCACCAAGCGACTGGAGGGCGGCGAGCTGGAGGCGGCGCGCCGCCAGATGGCGGAACTGGCGGACGAAGCCGGGCTGCCGGTGCCCGGGACGTTGACCGACTGGGAGAGCTCTCTGACCCTCATGGAGCAGGTGCGTGACTCCCTCGAGGTCTTCAGGCTGGAGGTCTTCGACGCCCCGCTCCCCGAGCTGGTCGCGGCGACTGCCTCGAAGGAGCAACGCCGCTCCGGCGACCTCGACCTCGGTGTCCTCGCACGCGCCCGCCTCACCCGCCAGGCGCGGGCCCTGCTGCGGCCCGGACCGCCTCCGCCCGACCTGCACGGCGAGCTCGCGCTCGCACTGGGGGAGCGCG
>NZ_VOHR01000484.1 GCF_009192725.1 Segeticoccus rhizosphaerae
CATCGCCGCGGTGACCGAGGAGCGGCGCGGCAACCTGCTGCGCAAGGAGCTGGCCTGGCTGCGCCGCGGGCCGCCGGCGCGCACCAGCAAACCGAAGTTCCGGATCGAGGCCGCCAACGCGCTGATCGCCGACGAGCCGGACCCGCGGGACGAGGTCTCGCTGGTGCGCTTTGCCACGACCCGGCTCGGCAAGGACGTCGTGGACCTGCTGGACGCCACGGTCGAGCTCGGTGACCGCCGGCTGCTGGACCGGGTGACCTGGCGGCTGGCGCCGGGCGACCGGATCGGCATCGTCGGCGTCAATGGCGCCGGCAAGTCGACCCTGCTCCGGGCGGTGCACGGTGACGTCGAGCTCGCGTCGGGCAAGCGCAAGGTCGGCAAGACGGTGTCGATGGCGTTCCTGACCCAGGAGGTCCGCGAGCTGGAGGCGTTCGCCGACTGGCGGGTCATCGCGGCGATCGAGGATGTCAAGGCGTTCACCCGGCTCGGCAACAAGGAGGTGAGCGCGAGCCAGCTCGCGAAGCGGCTCGGCTTCTCCGGTGGCCGCCAGCAGACCCGGGTCGGCGACCTGTCCGGTGGGGAGCGGCGGCGGCTGCAGCTGCTCCGACTGCTGATGGCCGAACCCAACGTGCTGCTGCTGGACGAGCCCACCAACGACCTCGACATCGAGACGCTCACCTCGCTCGAGGACGTGCTCGACGGCTGGGCCGGCACGCTGCTCGTCGTGTCGCACGACCGCTACCTGCTCGAGCGGATGTGCGACAAGCAGGTGGCGCTGATGGGGGACGGCCGGCTGCGTGGCCTGCCCGGCGGGGTCGAGCAGTACCTCGAGCTGCGCCACCAGCAGCACGTCTCGGGACAGGGTTCGGCTGGACACGCGACCGCTGGGCGCCCGTCGGCGGGAACGACCTCGACGGGGAGTGTCCCGGAGACCGCCGACGTGACCGGGACCTCGGCGGCCGGTGCGGCGCAGACGCACAGCCCGGCGCAGCTGCGTGCCGCGCGCAAGGAGCTGGCGCGGATCGAGCGACAGCTGTCCAGGCTCGCCACCCGCGAACAGCGGATCCACGACGAGATGGCGCAGAAGGCGACCGACCACCAGGCGGTGCTCGAGCTCAACGAGACGCTGCGCGCGATCGTGGACGAGCGGGAGTCGCTGGAGCTGGAGTGGCTCGAGGCCGCCGAGATCGTCGGCTGACCGCACCGCGGCCGGTGGCAAGCAGCGCCGACGGGTGGTTGGCAGCCGGCCCGCGCGCCGTCAGGGCTCGAACGGCAGCAGCAGCCTGCGGAGCAGTTCGGCAAGCTGCCGGCGCTCGCGCTCAGGCAGCTCGGCGAGCAGCTCGCGCTCGCGGTCGAGCAGATCGGCCATGGCGCTGTCGACCACCTTCCTCCCCTCCTGGGTCAGGCCCACGATGACGCCGCGCCGGTCACCGGGCCTCGGTTTGCGGTGCACGAGCCCGCGTCGCTCGAGCCGGTCGACCCGGTTGGTCATGGTGCCGCTGGTCACCAGCATCTGCTTGACCAGCTGCCCGGGGGAGAGCTCGTAGGGTGCGCCGGCTCGGCGCAACGCGGACAGCACGTCGAACTCCCACCCTTCCAGGCGGTGCTGGGCGAAGGCCGAGCCGCGGGCCAGGTCCAGGTGGCGGGCCAGCCGGGACACCCGTGAGAGCACGTGCAGCGGGGTGACCTCGAGGTCTCCCCGCTCGCGTTGCCAGGCTTCGACGATGCGGTCGACCTCGTCCTGCTCGTCTTGCTCGTCCTCGGGCGTCGACATGGTGGCGAGTCTAGTGTCCATCAAGTATCTTGATATCAAGCTATTTGAGATCGAGAGGTAGATCATGCCCATCACCTGGGATCCACAGCAGTACGCCCGCTTCGCGGGCCACCGCGAGCGCCCCTTCTTCGACCTGACCTCGCGCATCGACGCGGACGCGCCGGGCCGCGTGGTCGACCTCGGCTGCGGCGCGGGCCCGCTCACGCTGAACCTGGCGCAGCGCTGGCCGGGGGCCCG
>NZ_VOHR01000485.1 GCF_009192725.1 Segeticoccus rhizosphaerae
CCGCTCGACCCCGGCGGTGTAGCGGCCCACCGTCTCGTGGGCGGCGGACAGCGCCGCCAGGGCCTGGGTGGTCTCCGCCGCCGCGCGCGTCTGGACGAGCGACACAGCCGCGAGCGCGGCGAGCGACCCGAGCAGGGCCACCTCCTCGCGGGTAAAGGGTCGCGGCGTGCGGTTGGCGGCGAAGAGCACGCCGACGAACGTCTCCTCCACGAGCAGCGGGGTGCCGCAGATCGCGACGAGGCCCTCGTCGTTGACGGCCCCGTCGATGGACCTGGTGTGGTTGAACCGCCCGTCGGCCATGTAGTCGGCCGTCCAGTAGGGCCGGTGGGTGGAGGCGGCCAGGCCACCGAGGCCGTCACCCAGGCTGAGCCGCACGTTCTGGAACGCGATCGACACCGAACCGTCCGTGGTCCGCATGAAGGTGTCGCCCCGGGCGGGGTCGTAGAGCGTCAGGTAGGCGACGTCGGTGCCGAGCAGCGCGCGCGCCCGACGGACGATCGCCTCGAGCACGCCGGCAGGATCCTGCGCGGCGGCCAGGTCGCGAGCCGTGTCCACCAGGGCGGCCAGTTCGGACTCGCGTCGCCGGTGGGCGTCGAAGACGCCGCGGACGACCAGGGCGTCCTCCCGGGCCTCGGCGTCTCCCTCGACG
Organism: Segeticoccus rhizosphaerae; assembly: GCF_009192725.1. GTDB lineage: Bacteria > Actinomycetota > Actinomycetes > Actinomycetales > Dermatophilaceae > Segeticoccus > Segeticoccus rhizosphaerae. Next base: position 650 of record NZ_VOHR01000485.1, read on the forward strand.
GCCGCGAGCTGCTCAGGTCGGGCGCCGGCCGCCAGGAGGCGCAGGAGGGTGCGCGACGGCGGCTCGGGCTCATCGGCGGGTCCGGTCACGATGTGAGGGGGCGCTGGCATCCTGCTGATCCTAGGGTGGTCGCGGCACGAGTCAGCGCGCTGTCCACCCGCCGTCCATGACGTATGACGAGCCGGTCACCGAGGTCGCCGACGGTCCGCACAGGAAGCCCACGAGGTCCGCCACCTCGCGCGGTTCGACGAGGCGCTTGACCACCACCGGCTCGAGCATGATCCGCTCGAGAACCTCGTCCTCGGAGATACCGTGGCTGGCGGCCTGGTCGGCGACCTGTCCTTCGACGAGGGGCGTGCGCACGTAGGCAGGGTTGACGCAGTTGCTGGTGACGCCGTGCGCACCGGCCTCGATGGCCACCACCTTTGACAGCCCCTCGAGCCCGTGCTTGGCCGCGACGTAGGCGGCCTTGAACTCGCTCGCTCGCAGTCCGTGCACGCTGGACACGTTGACGATCCGGCCCCACCCCCGATCGTACATGTGCGGCAACACCTGGCGGATCAGCCGGAACGGTGCCTGCAGCATGATCGCAAGGATCTGGTCGAACCGGTCGGGTGGGAAGTCCTGCACCGGGGCGATGTGCTGGATGCCCGCGTTGTTGACCAGGATGTCCACGTCCCGGGGCAGCGCGACGAGTCCGTCCAGGTCCGCCAGGTCGCAGGTGAGTCGGTCCAACCGGTCCGGTGGTCCGTCGAGCGACTTGAGGCCGACCAGGTCACGGTCGAGCGCGATGACGTGGGCGCCCTGCGCGAGCAGGTGCGCCACGCACGCAGCACCGATCCCGCCGGCGGCGCCGGTGACGAGGGCACGTCGACCGGCGAGCGGCGCGGGGCCTTCTGGCTCTGACATGGTCAGCACAGTAGGGACGACGGGCGCGTGCGGCGGTGTGGCTGCACGACATACTTGCCGCCCACTCCATGTGTCAGGCGCCCGTGCAGGCTTCCCCTGAGTGACGCGGCAGCGGCCTCGCGTCAGCCGGGCCAGGCGCCACGGTCGCGCAGCACGTCGCGCAGCAGGTCGGCGCGGTCGGTGATGAGGCCGTCGACGCCGAGGTCGAGCAGGCGATGCATGTCCTCGGTCTCGTTCACCGTCCAGACATGCACCTGGACCCCTGCGCGGTGGGCGTGCGCGACCGTCCGGTGGGTGACGACGCGAAGGCGTCCGAAGGACTCGGGCAGCTGCAGGCAGTCCACGTCGCGCAGCGCGCGCCCGGCGAGGCGTGTACGGCCGGCCATCGACGCGGTCCGGAAGGCCGCCACCGTGGTCGGACCGCCCGACGTGGCGACGGGCGCCGACAACC
>NZ_VOHR01000486.1 GCF_009192725.1 Segeticoccus rhizosphaerae
GCAGCCCCGGCCGCGGACCGTCACTGCTTGCCCTGCCGGTCAGGCGGCGAGCTCCACGGTGCCGGCCGCCGCAGGCTTGCGTGTCCGTCGGGCTCCGCCACGATGACGCCACCAGGTGGCACCGGCGCCGAGCATCGCGATCAGCAGGCCGATCGCTGCCACCGAGAGGAACCCTCCGGCATAGCCCCACCGGTCGATGGCGGCTCCGCCTATGGGCGCGCCGAGCGCCGAGCCCGCGGTCATGAACGACCCGTGCCAGCCGAGCGCCTCTCCCCTGGCGCCGTCGGGAACGATCCGCGTCACGGCATCGACGGTGGCGGTGACCGTCGGCGCGACGACCAGCCCCGCGACGAAGGAGATCACGGCCATGGACACCACTCCCGGGGCCACGGCGAGCGGGATCGTCATGATGCTGAGGACCCCGAGCAGCAGGAAGGGTGGGATCGGTCGACCCTGCGCGCCGTAGACCAGCCCACCGACGATGGAGCCGAGCCCCCAGAGCAGCAGCACCACGCCGAGCCGAGGCACCTCGTCCCACTCGCGCAGCGCCGCGACGAGCGAAACGTCTGAGCCGGTCAGCACGACCGTGGCGGCAGCTGCCGCTGCGCACACCGCGACGAAGCGCGGCCGCAGCCACGCGTTCCTGGGAACGCGGGCTGCGATCCGGTCCTCCGCCAGCGTGGATGCCGACACGATCGCCGGGTTGGCCCACCACAGGACCACTGCGGCCGCGACGCCGAGCATCTGCAGGGTGAACAGGACCCAGGCGGTCGGCCACACGGCCGTCAACCAGATCGCCGCCACGGGCCCGATGATGAACGCCATCTCGACGACCACCGAGTCGAGGGACAGCGCCGTGCGGCGGTCGCCCTCCGGCACCGCCGCGATGACCGCCTGCCGGATGATCGAGAAGGTCGGGACGACGAAGAGTCCGGCGATGGAAGCCAGGGTCAGCAGCGGCCAGTAGCCGAGGAACGGGGCGACCGACCAGCAGGCCCCGGCCACGAGCAGTGACGGCAGCACGACCCGCCGCAGGCCGAGCCGGTCGAGCAGCTTGCCCCGCCACGGCCCGCTGATGGCGATGCACACCGTCGCGGCCCCCGCCACGAGGCCGGCGTCGCTCCAGCTGCGGCCCAGGTCGTCGACGACGTGCAGCGTCAGGATGACGCCGGCCGCAAAGAGGGGCACGCGAATCAGGAGCCCGAGCAGGAGGGCTCGGCGCACGTCACGTTGCGCGAGGACGCGCTGGTAGGGGGCGAGGGGCATGGGCGCAATACTTCCATATCGAAAGAGCGCCGCCGACCGAATTTGCCGCCGCCTTTGACCCTCCCGGGCGTGCCGAGGGGTTCGCCGTGCGCTCAGGCTTGCTGGATGGAGAAGCTGAGTCCGTCGATGCGCGCGCGGGTCTCGCCGTCGGTGGCGACCTGCTCTCCCAGCCGGGTGGCGAGGGCCTGCACCGCTTGGGCATCGAGACCGGGCCGGAGTCGCAGCACCAGCCGCAGCGTCCCGGTGCCAGCGGGCTCCCCCGCCTCGGCGGACCACCCGACGACGTCGGGTTCCTCGGCCACCGCACGTCCGAGGGCAGCGCGGACGAACGGGTCCTCGTGCGCAGGCACCCACTCCCGGTCCATCGCGAGCGCCCACACCATGCTCTGTCGCAGCACGAACGACTCGGGTCGGCCGAGGTCGAGGAGCATGACGTCACACCGCTCCTGCACGGCCGCCTGCGCCGCCCGAGAGCTCGTCACCGGCACCGGCCGGGCCGTAACGTCCCACGACTGCAGCGCCTCGATGCTGCTGAAGACCGGCAGTGCTCGTCGCCCGTCCGGCGCGGTCAGGGTGACCACTGCCATGTCGGTCGACTTCTCCACTGCGAGCGCGTCCGACTCGTCGACCTCGCCCGGCGCCGCCACGATCGGCACCAGCAGACGGGCCCCGTGCACCGCGGCCACGAGGGCAGCCTCGTCCGCCGGCGCGCTGAGCGCACGCACGAGCCTCG
>NZ_VOHR01000487.1 GCF_009192725.1 Segeticoccus rhizosphaerae
CGACGTCGTGCGAGGACACCTCAGCGTGAGCAGGGCGTCCGGGTTGTCGAACCGGAACATCAGCACCGCCACCGGCGTGGTCGCGACGACCGCGCCGGCGAGCAGGCCGGCCCCGGCCCCTGCCCGCCGGCGCACAGCTGCGAAGAGCACTCCCACGGTGGCCACGCCCATTGCGACCTGAGGCAGCAGCAGGCTCCACGCGCTCAGGCCGAAGGCTCTGGCCGACAGACCCATCGCCCACAGGGCCAGCGGGGGCTTGTCGACCGTGATGGAGCCGGGGGCGTCGGAGGCGCCGTAGAAGAACGCCTTCCAGCTGACGCTGCCGGCCTGCACGGCGGCCGCGTAGTACTCGTTGGCCCAGCCGCTGGCCGACAGCCGGTAGGAGTAGGCGACGGCCGTGGTGACCAGCAGGGTCACCAGCGCCGGCCGGGTCCAGCGGGGATCCGCTGCCAGCAGGTCGGCACGCCGCATCCGGTGCACGAGGGCCAGTCTTCGCGGCGCTTGCTGTGCCGGTGCTGAGCACCGTCGCTGCCCGCCTCCGAGCCGGGGCTGCTGCGGCACGGCTCAGCGCCGTCTCAGTCCGCGGCGTCGATACTGGGGAGCGACCCGGGCGAGCCCGGGCGTGGTGACGAGTCGGGAAGGGCGTGGGCCGTGCGCGTGCTGCTGGTCGAGGACGAGCCGAACCTGGCCGAGACCGTGCGGCGTGGCCTGTCCGGTCAGGGCTTCGCCGTCGACGTCGCCCACAACGGGGTCGACGGGCTCTGGATGGCGACCGAGAACGCCTTCGACGTCATCGTGCTCGACATCATGCTGCCCCAGCTCAACGGCTACGCGGTGCTGCGGAAGCTGCGTGAGCAGAAGGTGTGGACGCCGGTGCTGATGCTCACGGCCAAGGACGGTGAGTACGACCAGACCGACGCGTTCGAGCTCGGCGCCGACGACTACCTCACCAAACCGTTCAGCTTCATCGTGCTCGTGGCCCGGATCCGAGCGCTGATCCGGCGCGGTGCGCCGGAGCGTCCCGTCGTGCTCCGAGCTGGTGACCTGGCCCTGGACCCCAACCGGAGACGGGCGCACCGCGGCGAGCAGGAGATCGTCCTGACACCACGGGAGTTCGGCCTGCTCGAGTTCCTGATGCACCACCGCGGCGACGTGGTGACCAAGGCGGAGATCCTGTCCGGCGTCTGGGACCCTGCGTTCGACGGTGACCCCAACATCGTCGAGGTCTACATCCGCTACCTGCGCCAGAAGATCGACGTGCCCTACGACCGGCACGCGATCCAAACGTTGCGCGGCATGGGTTACCGCCTCGACGAGGAGGGCGGCTGAGCCGTCTCGACCCGACCTGCCCGACCGGGTCACCTGACGGTCCAGCTGTGGGCCAGCGCCAGGACCAGAAGGGCGGCGACCGCCCCGATGAGCACGGTGCCGAGCAGGGTCAGCGTCCGGCTGGTCACTCCTGCGACCCGGCTCTGACCGGGCGGTGCGAGGGCGAGGCGGGCGGCTGGCACTACCCGCGCGATGACGTGCAGCCCGGTGGCGACAGCCCAGGCGATGAAGGCGGCCTGGTGGAGGGTGAGCGGGGTGACGCGCACGCCGGCGAACGCGAGGAGTGACGCGCGCGTCGAGTCGGGTCCGAGGGGGATGAGGGCCAGGCCGGTGCCGAGCAGGGCGAGCGTGGTCACCACGACGAGTGGGCCGAGCAGTCGCAGCAGCAGCGGCGGCGGGCCGGCCTGCAGGTAGGGGCGGTTGCCGGTGTAGTAGCGCAGGATCCGCCAGCCGGTGGTCGCGGTCTTGACCAGGGCCGGTGGGACGAGCAGGACTCCGATCGCGATGTGCCAGCTGATCAGGGCGGTGACGTCGAGCAGGGTGACGAGTTCTGCGAGGAACGCGACGAGGAGGACGAGCCCGATCCAGGCGGTGAGCTGGGCGTTGCCTGCCGGTCCACCGGTGCCGGGCAGCGCCGGGTCGTCGCGGTGTGCGCGGCCGGTCGCGTGG
>NZ_VOHR01000488.1 GCF_009192725.1 Segeticoccus rhizosphaerae
CCGGGCGGGCCGAACGGGCACGGCGCGGGGCGGTGATCCGGCGGGGCCGGGGTGGGAGCAACGCCGGTGTGGCGCGCTCCCACCCCGGGTGCGTCAGTCCGGCAGGCCCACCTTGTCGACCCTGCGGTGGTAGTACATCCCGGCCAGGCCACCGAGCAGGGCGCCGATGAGGCTCGCCAGCGCGAGGATGATCAGCACGATGATGCCGCCGGTGGTCAGCGTGCCCTGGTCGACCGGCCAGCGCGGGAAGCTGTTGAGCGTGCTGAGGATGTCGTACTTCGGTCCCCAGAGGGCGGCCGCGCCCGCGACGATCGCGGCGATCACGATCGCCCAGAGCCAGACCACCAGGCCCTGCCGGATCCCGTTGAACCGGGCCATCCTGCCGGCCACGTAGCCGCCGACGTAGTAGGACACGACGATGATGACCAGCAGAGCGATGCCACCGGCGAGCCCGATCGAGCCGAGGTTGTCCGAGGCCTGGCGGGTCACTTCGTCGAGGTTGGCGTCCGTGACCCCGATCTGGGCGCCGACGGCCGCCACGAGGGCGGTCAGCAGCACCGCGAGCCCGGTGGCGGCGAGCCAGCCGAAGAAGCCGGCACCGATCTTGACCCCGCCGAAATCCTCCTTCTGCCGCGCGATGACGCTGTGCCGGTCCGGCACCGCCGGACGTTCGGTGTATCCCGCGGCGGTGCGGCCGGAGTAGCCGACGTCACGCTCGTCGCCGACAGCTCGGGTGTCCACGGGCCGGGTGTCGTCCCGCCGGACGTCGTCGCGCGAGAGCTCAGCGCGTCGGGCTTCCTCACCTCGACGATCCGTGTCACGTGCCCCTGGGGCAGGCACGGCCTGGGTGTCGGCCGACCGGCTGCCGGAAGCCCCGGTTTCCTCCACCGGCGCGTCCGCGGCCTGGTCGTAGGCCTCGTGCCGTCCTCTTCCCGCCGGTGCGGTGGCGGTCTCGCGATCTCCCTCGCCGTATGCCGTGCGCTCGGCCGGAGCCGTGTCGGGCACGTTTCCCCGCCCCGTGAGCCGCTCGCCGAGCGTGCGGTGGTCCTGCTCGTTCACAGGGCGCCCCGTGGGCAGGTCGTTCGATCCTTCGCCCTCCGGACGATTGGCGCCGGTGTTGGTGCTCATCGGTCCTCCCTAGCTTGGTCCCGAGCGTTCGGTCCTCACCGTATGCACCGATTACCCCCAAACAGGCATCACATGCCCACCGGATCTCGGCGCCGCCTCGAAGACACTCTCTGACAAGGGCGAAATTCTCCGGGTCACCGCGCTGTTGTCCGGCGTATGCGAGCTATCACCTATGACCATTACGGCGACCCCGACGTCCTGCAGCTGACCGACCAGCCCGAGCCGAAGGTCGGCCCCGGTGAAGTGCGGATCAGGGTGCGCAGCGCCGGGGTCAACCCGGTCGACTGGAAGCTGATGGCGGGCTACCTCGACCCGATGATGGAGGTGCTCTACCCCGTCGTTCCCGGCTGGGACGTCGCTGGGGTTGTCGAGTCGGTCGGGTTGGACACCCCGGAGTTCGCGCCCGGTGACGAGGTGATCGCCTACGTGCGCAAGGACTTCGTGCACGGGGGCACCTTCGCCGACTACGTCACGGCACCGGTCAGGACGGTCGCCGCCAAGCCCGCGGCGCTGGACTGGGACCAAGCGGCCGGGCTCCCGCTGGCGGGACTCACGGCATACCAGCTGTTGACGCGTCTCGGCGTGGGCGAGGGCGAGACGGTCCTCATCCACGCCGCGGCCGGCGGCGTGGGCGCCCTCGCCACCCAGATCGCTCGTACGTTCGGCGCGAGGGTCATCGGCACGGCCTCCGACTCCAACCACGACTATCTGCGCGGCCTCGGCGCCGAACCCGTGGCCTACGGCGACGGACTGGCCGGCCGGGTGCGGGCGCTCGCGCCGAAGGGGGTCGACGTGGTTGTCGACTTCGTCGGCGACGTGCTCGACGTCACCCGCGCCGTGCTGCGGCCCGGCGGGCGCAACGGCTCGGTG
>NZ_VOHR01000489.1 GCF_009192725.1 Segeticoccus rhizosphaerae
GATGAGCCGCACGCCACCGTCCTCGAGCTCGACCGAGGCCTCGACGCGCGACCCGTGCGGCACGTGGACGGCCACCTGCCGCGGCACGCCCACGCGGGTCACGACGGTCTGCGGCAACACCCGGCGCCATTCCGAGTCGCGGTGTTCGGCAAGGCGTTTGGCTGCCCTGTCGTGGTCGCTGGCGTCGACCCCGAGCGCGGCCAGGACCGCCACGATGGTCGCGGCGCTGACGAGGACGTGCTCGCCCTGCCAGCTCCAGTACTCGGTGGCAACGCCGTGGACGCGGGCCAGCTCGACGAGAGCTGGCGAGGGTGCGGTGGTCGGCACAGCACGTCCCTTTCCGGGTGACGGGGGCTACGGGCCGTAGCCTCTCACGCGGGGGTCCCCGCGATCGGCGCACCCGTTCGCCACAATGCCCTGTATGACGTGTGCCGGCTCGGTCCCCCAGCTCGCCTCCGTCACCTCTCGGGAGGTGTGGGAGCAGATCACGGGCGCTCCCCTGGTGATCGTCGGGGTCATCGTGGGCGCGGTCATCCTGCGCTGGCTGATCCACCGCGCCATCCGACGGGTGGTGCAGACCTCGATCGACCGCGCGGCCGCCCGTGAGGACCGCACCGCGCGCCTCGGGTCACCACGCGGCATACGCCTCCTGGAGGAGGCGGCCGGGTTCAACCGGGAGCGCCACCGCCAGCGTGCGGCCACGATGGGCGGCCTGCTGCGCAGCGTCACGACGTTCGTCATCTTCACCATCGCGCTGCTGACCGTGATGGCCGAGCTCGGCGTGCCCCTCGGACCTTTGCTCGCCTCGGCCGGGATCGGCGGCGTGGCACTCGGATTCGGCGCGCAGGCGCTCGTCAAGGACTTCCTGTCGGGCCTGTTCATGATCGTCGAGGACCAGTACGGCGTCGGTGACATCGTCGACACCGGTGAGGCGACCGGCACGGTCGAGGACGTCACCTTGCGGGTGACGCGGCTGCGCGACTCCAGCGGCGTGGTCTGGTACATCCGCAACGGCGAGATCATCCGCATCGGCAACATCTCGCAGGGCTGGTCGACCGGCATCGTCGACATCCCGGTCGCCTACGACGAGGACGTCGAGCACGTGATGTCGGTGATCCGCGAGACGGTGCACGGCCTGCAGGACGACGAGGCGTTCCAGGGAAAGCTGCTCGAAGAACCCACGCCCGCCGGGGTCGAGTCGGTGTCCGGCGGCACGATGACGCTGCGGGTCTTCGCCAAGTGCGCACCCAACCAGCAGTGGGGCGTGGTGCGGGAGATCCGCGAGCGGGTCAAGGTCGCCCTCGACCGTGCCGGCATCCGGGGGCCCCAGCTGCTCGGCCCGTACGGTGACGCCTCGCGGTCCACCTGATCCCGGGCCGCGCGGCGACTCGTGCACCATGCAAAAGTTGCACTATGCTCGAGTCGTGAGTGAACCCCCCTCGCCTCCGGAGTCCGTCGCCGCGGAGCTGGCCGACGACGACGCCGCCAGCGTCCTGGCCGGCCAGGCCGAGGTGGTCGACGCGGTGCTGGCCGCAAACCGGGTGTTCGTGGCGGTGGCGGCCGGCGCCCTGGCCGGGCTGGAGCCGGAGGTCACCATGCCGCAGTTCCGGGCCCTGGTGCTGCTCGACATGCACGACACGATGACCGTGTCCCACCTCGCCGAGGCGCTCGGCGTGGTCCCGTCGACAGCCACGCGGATGTGCGACCGGCTGGTGACCAAGAAGCTGGTCGACCGGGTGGCGGACCGGACCAACCGACGCCAGGTCAGGCTCACCCTGCGACCCGAGGGCCGTGCCCTCATCGAGCAGAGCACCCAGCGGCGCACCCGCGAGGTCGGACACCTGCTGACGGCGATCCCGGCGGACGCGCAGGCCGAGCTCGCGCACGCTCTCGGGCTGCTCGTCCAGGCGGCCCACGCCAGCGACCGCACCCGGCCGTCACGGCAGGCACCATCGGCGAAGCAGCGCCGGCCCGACGGGAACGCCGGACGATG
>NZ_VOHR01000049.1 GCF_009192725.1 Segeticoccus rhizosphaerae
CGCGCGCGGGCGGCCTGCTTGCGGGCCACCCGCGCGCGGGCGGCCCGAGCGTGATCGATCAGGCGACGGGAAGCCACCCGCACCAGCCATCCCCGTGGGTTGTCCGGTATGCCGTCCCGCGGCCACTGCTGCGCGGCCGCCGCCAGCGCCTCCTGCGCGGCGTCCTCGCAGTCCCCGAAGTCGCCGTACCGGCGCAGCAGCGCCCCGAGCACGTGCGACGACTCGCGTCGCCACACGTCCTCGAGGAGCTGCGGGTTCACTGGTCGTCGCCACCCGGCCACATGGTGGGCCGCAGCTCGATCGTCTCGCCCGGGCCGGAGAACTTCGCCGCGATCGCCTCGGCGCGCGCCTGGTCCTCGACGTCGATGAGGAAGAAGCCGGCCAAGTGCTCCTTCGCCTCGGCGTAGGGCCCGTCCGTGGCGAGGGGGTCGCCGTCCGCCCACCGGTAGAGGCGAGCGTTCGCCGGGTCACCGAGGGCCTCGGCGCTGACCAGCTCGCCGCGCTCGGACATCTCGCTCATCACCTTCTCGAAGCCGGCTTCGAGTGCCTCCCGCTGCTCGGTGGGCAGCGCCTTCTGCCCGGCGATGAAGTCGCCGGTGGGGTGGCCCCACGGCTGGGGGTTGGAGTGGATCAGGATGACGTACTTCATGGTGTTCTCCTTCGAGGTTCAGGAGGGGCCGGACGGCCTCTCACCCGGGACGTCGGAACCACCGCGCAGATCTCGACACACAGTCTGGCACCGGCTTTTGTGCGCGCGCCGCAACTGCGGCACGAGGTCAGCGCGATCGACCGGGCCGCTGAAGCCCGCGGCGACGTCGATGACCTGCACCGAGCCGGACTCCACCTCTGCCGCGCCGAGGACCGCGATGAGGCAGTCGCGCCGCCCCCGGCTGGCCCTGATCCGCGCGCCGAGCGAGCCGTCGACCTCGAGACGGGGGCGAAGACCGGCGGCGACCAGCTCGTCATACAGCATCCGGGCAGCCTCGTCCTGCTGCGGACCGACGGGCAGGACGCACAGCTGGACCGGTGCGAGCCAGAGCGGGAGGCGGCCCTGGTAGCGCTCGAGCAGCGAAGCCACGACGCGTTCCATCGCCCCCACGGTGCCACGGTGGATCATGACGACGCGCTGGCGGGAACCGTCTGCGGCGTCGTAGGACAGGTCGAAACGCTCGGGCTGGTTGAAGTCGAGCTGGACGGTGGCGATGGTCTCCTCGTGCCCACGCCCGTCGCGGACCTGCAGGTCGAGCTTGGGTCCGTAGAACGCGGCCTCGCCCTCGGCTTCGAGCAGTTCGAGCCCGCGGTCGGCGAGCCCGACCGCGCCGGCTGCCTCGCGCAGCGCCTGCTCCGCTTGCTCCCACTGCTCGGCAGAGCCGAGGTATGCCGGGTCGTCCCCGCCTCTGGAGAGTCGCACGTAGCCGACGGGGAGACCGAGAGTCTCCTGGGCGCGCAGTGCCGAGCGCAGGGCGCGGGCTGCCTCCCCGGCGATCTGGTCGGGTCGAGCGAAGACGTGGGTGTCGTCGAGGTTGATCTGCCGGACCCGGCTCAGGCCGGCCACGACACCGGAGCGTTCGGCGCGGAACATCGGCGCGAGCTCGTGCAGGCGGATCGGCAGCTCGCGGTAGGAGTGGCGGGAGGCCGCGTAGATGAGGGCGTGGTGCGGGCAGTTTGCCGGCCGCAGCACCAGCTCGTCTCCACCGACCGGCATGGGCGGGAAGATGTCATCGCTGAACTTCGCCCAGTGGCCCGACCGTTCGAAGAGGGCGCGCTTGCCGAGCACCGGGGAGTAGACGCCCTGGCAGCCGTCGGCCCTGGCAATCTCCCGGGCGAGGCGTTCCAGCTCCTCCCGGATGATGGCGCCGGCCGGGAGCCAGAGCGGCAGCCCGGACCCGATGAGCGGGTCGCCGGCGAAGATCCCCATGTCCTGGCCCAGGTCGCGGTGATCCAGGGCGATGGGGTTGGAGTGGTTCATGTCGGTCTCCTGGCGTGGTGAGGAGCCGGCCAGAGGACGACAAGGCCCCGGAGCCGAGCTCCGGGGCGGAAGGGTGCAGTCAGTGCATTCAGTGCAGCCTGGTGGCGCCGGAGGGGTCCGGCGTCGTCGTCCGCTGCGCGTGGCACATGTCAGGAGCGTAGGTCACCCGGGGGTCCCGCCGCCAACGCTTTCGACCGCTGACGGGTGCGTAGCCCTTGACCGCGCGCTGCGACTGCGCCGACATCACCGACAGGTCGGACTGGTGCGACATGGCAGACCCGCGGGACATGTTGGACAGGGCCGACAGCATGCTCATGGAGGAGCCGATCGAGCGAGCTTGTGCACGCAGCGCGGGTCCTCAATCTCAGACTGATGCGGCAGGGGCCGAGCGGTCACCGCAGCACGCACTGCATGGACCTCGCCGACCACGTGGTCACGCGAACGGGCACGCCCGAATGCGCCTGACTGGGCTGATCAGGACGCTCCGACCTTCACCCGCAGGGCGTGCTGGCCGCCACGGGAGCTATCCGGTCGGGCCGTGCGAATGCGGGTGGGCGTGGGAGTGGCCGTGCCCGGCCTGATCCCCTGACCTCACGGGGTCGCCCTGCCGCAACGGCCGTCCTTCGTAAGGGCCCTCGTGCGCGAGGATCGGCCGCCGGTCGCCGGCTTCCTCCGGGTGTGTGTCCTGGAACGAGCGCAGGGAATCGGCCTGCCGGCGCAGCCCGGTGAGATACTCAGGGTCTCCGCCGTAGGTGCCGCGCCAGGTCTGCGGCATCGCCTCCTGCGACGCGGGAGCTCGTCCCTGCCCACCGAGGCTGACCCGTGAGGGCAGCTTCCCCGTGGCCGCGCCGCACACCCGGCAGGGTGGCAACGGCGCGTCATACGACTGGATCACCTCGGTGACGTGGCCCTGTGCGCACCTCAGGTCATAGATGGCCATCGGTGCCTCACGTCCCCGTCACCACAGCTGCACCGAGCGCCGGAAGATGCCGGCGAGGTCCTCGGCCTCGACCGGCCGCGGCGAGGTGGTGAGCAGTCGCTGCTGCTTGAGGGTGCCGTCGACCAGGTCGTCGACGTCCGCCTCCTCGTAGCCGAGCGCGCCGATGCCGGCGGGGAGGTCGATGTCGCGCATCAGGTCGACGAGCACGGCCGGCAGGAACTGCTGGTCGTCGCTGGGCCGGTCTGCCTCCGGGGCCAGCATCTGCGCGATCTTCACGTGCCGTTCGGGAGACGCCTCGAAGGTGAACCGGAAGGCCTCCGGCGCGGTCATCGCGACGGACATGCCGTGCGGCACCATCGGTTCGTCGACGACGTAGTCCTTCGGTCGAAAGTCCTTGACCCGTCCCGCGATCGGGTAGGCGTTGGCGTGCGGGATGTGCACGCCGGCATTGCCGAAACCCATGCCGGCGAAGGTCGCCGCGATCGCCATGTCGGCTCGGGCCGCCCGGTCCTCGCCGTCGCGGACCGCAGCACGGAACGACCGGGCAAGCAGGGCCAGCGCCTTCTCCGACCACATGTCCGAGATCGGGTTGGCGCCGCAGTAGGGCACCCGCTGGTCGGGCTGCTTGTGCTCGTATGACGTGTACCACCGAGCTGTGTAGCTCTCCAGCGCGTGGCACAGGATGTCCATCCCGGCGGACGCGGTCACGCCCGGCGGCTGGGTCACGGTCAGGTCGGGGTCGATCACCGCGAGCGTGGGCCGCAGTCGCGCGTGGCTGATGCCGGTCTTGACCTTGAGGTCGAGCACGTCCAGGACGCACACCGTGGTGCTCTCCGCGCCGGTCCCGGTCGTGGTCGGCACCGCCACGAGAGGCTTGAGCGGATGCTCCGGGACGCGCCCCTGCCCCACCGGTGGGTTGAGGTAGTCCATCAGGTCGCCCTCGTTGGTGGTGAGCAGGTTGATCGCCTTGGCGGTGTCGATGCTCGACCCGCCGCCGACCGCGACGTAGGCGTCGAAGGGGCCGACCGAGCGGGCGTGGTCGATCGCCTCGCGCAGGCTCTCGTCGGTCGGTTCGACGTGCGCGCCGTCATAGACCTGGGCCGCGATGTCGAACCGGCCCATCTGGTCGGCGATCCGTTGCGGGTGGCCGCTGGCGGCGACGCCGTGGTCGGACACGACGAGGACCCGGCGCACGCCGTACTGCGCGAGGTCGAAGCCGATCTCGTCGGAGGCGCCCGGCCCGAACTTGAGCTGCGGCGCGCCATACGTGAAGACGGACTCGGGTGACTCCGGGGACGGGAGGGACACCGTGCTCACCACCCTCAGCTGTAGTAGCCGTCGGGGGCGGTGCGCAAGGTGGCCAGCTGTTTCGCGTCGTGGCCGAAGATCACTGTGGCGTCGCTCTCCTCGGCGATACCGCGGATCTTCTCCACCGAGCTGTAGAAGTCGTTCAGGTCGTTGACGATGGCCGCCGGGACCGCGGGCGGCCCGTAGGAGTCGCCCATGTAGACGGCGTCGGAGGTGAAGATCATGGTGCCGGTATCCGGCAGGTCGACCTTCATCGCCATCGTGCCGGGCGTGTGCCCGGGTGCCTCGATCAGGGTGATGCCGGGCATGAACTCGGTGTCGCCGGAGACGGTCTCGAAGTCCAGCCCGTCGTAGTCGGACTTCAGGTGCGCGCCGGTGAACAGCCCGTCGAAGCCGAGCGCGAAGTCCTTTTCCTTCCGGTTGCAGATCAGCTTGGCACCGGCGTCGGCAAACATCTTGAGGTTGCCGGCGTGGTCGAAGTGCAGGTGCGACATCACGACGTACTTGATCGACTCGGGGGCGACACCGAGCCGACCGAGCACCGCGTCGAGGTACTGGTCGTCGCTGACCTGGTCGTAGGGGAAGAAGTCCTGCAACCCGGTGGGCTCCCAACGAGTTTCCCAGTCACGCGGGCAACTGGTGTCCCACAGGATCGTGCCGTCGGGGGTCTCGACGAGGACGCAGTGGGTCGTGCAGGGATACCACTCGACCGGCTTGTCCTTGTCCTGTCTGGTGCGGATGCTCCGACCCGGCTTGAGCAGCAACCAGGTCAGGTCGCAACTCATCGCACCGCAGTCGAGGACGTGGAGTTTCATCGTGTCGGGCATGACCATCTCCTACCGGTGCCTCTCACCTTGGCACCAGCGCACCGCCCGGTCAACGGCCAAATGGGATCCACCCCGTGCCGGGGTCGTCCATCAGGCGGCTTGGGCCCAGGATGGTCCAGTCGAGCCCGGTGGAGCGCAGGTGGTCGTCCGGTGGAAGCTGCGGCTCTACGACTGGAACGACAGCCCACGGCATACCAACGAGGTCCATGGCACGGGCTCGACCATCTTCTACCTGGATTCGCATGCCCCGGCCATCACCTACGACTACACGCCCGCCGATGCCGGTGACCGGTTCTCGGCGCGTGCGCCCGGCACCAGGAAGGGTGAGATGACCGCCTTCGGTGTTGACGAGAAGGCTCGCGGGGCGAATACCGATCGACGCGAAGGAGCCGTCAGGTCCAGGGGCGCGGTGAACCGGAACCGATGACGCGGCTCAGTCCGGCGGGCCGTCCGGCTCCTCGGTGAGCAGCTGACCCAGCAGCACCCCGAGTGCCAGGTCATCGACCTGGCCGAGGTGCACGAACCGGAGCCGCCCCGTCTTGTCGATCACGAGGGTCGTGGGGGTGCCTTCGAGGTCGTAGCGGCGCATGGTCGCGGGCAGAGTGTGGTCGTCCTGCCGGTCCACGGCCACGGAGAAGTGGATACCGAACTCGTGGAGGAAGACCTCGAGGGCGTCCGGACCGGTCACCTCGTGGTGCTCGAAGACGGTGTGCAGCCCGATCACCGCCACCCGCGGGAACATCCGACGCACCTTCTGTGCTTGCGGCAGGCCGTAGCGGATGCAGCCGGGACACAGCATCTGGAACGCCTCGATGAGCACCACCCGCCCTCGCAACGACTCCAGCGGCGTCGGCTCACCGAACCACTGCGAGACCTCGAGCTCGGGTGCCAGCGGAACGGTGTGGGGAACGGTGGTCATGACTTCACCGTAGGAGTACTGCCCGCCACTGACCAGGGTTTGATCCGACTGTCAGGATGGCCCTCATGCACGGCTTCGGAATGCAGCCCCTCGACCGCGGTTACAGCGGCGAGACGTTCGTGGCAGAAGCGGACGGGGAGCGCACGGTCGTGCGGATCTACGCCCAGCGCGGTGCGCGGCGCGGGATCGCTGCTGTCGAGACCGATGCCGCGGTGCTGCGGCTGGTGCGAGGTCTGTTGCCCGTGCCCGAGGTGCTCGACATGCGGCGGCCCGACCCGGGCGCCGACGAGCCGGGCCTGCTGGTCACCTCGTTCCTGCCCGGGGAGCGGCTCGACCTGCTGCTGCCACGGCTCGACCAGCGAGGCCGCACCACCGTGGGTCAGGAGCTGGGCCGAACCCTCGGTCGCCTCGCCCAGATGCCGATGCGCAGCAGCGGGCAGTTCGTCGACGGTGGCCTGACCATCGAGCCCTGGAAGGAGGGCGTCGACCTGCTGGATTTCGTGTCCCACCAGCGCGACTCGTCGGCCATCGCGGAGTGGTCGGACGACGACTATCGCCGCTTGCAGGCAGTCGCCGAGCGTGGGCAGGACGTGCTGGACGAGACTGAGAGGGTCTGCCTCGTGCACAGCGACTTCAATCCCAAGAACCTTCTCATCGACCCGGAGACGGGGGCGCTGACCGGCTTGCTCGACTGGGAGTTCGCCCACGCCGGTATGCCGTTCGCGGACCTGGGCAACCTGCTGCGGTTCGACCGAGACCCCGATCTGGTGGGAGGCGTCGTGGAGGGCTACCTCGAGGTGGCAGGTCACCTCGACGGGCTGGACGAGCCGGGTGGCGCCGGAAGACTGCTGGAGCGGGCACGTGCCGCCGACCTGCTGGCCCTGGTCGAGCTGGCCGGACGCCGCGGGCAGAACCCTGTGGCCGACCGGGCCGACGCCCGGCTGCGAGCCATCGCGACCTCAGGGGACCTGCACGCGGTTGCCCACGGGTAGAGCCCAGCGGCAGCACGGACCCAACAATGGCCTTCCCGGCCGGTCGAGCCCGAAGCTCGTCCGGCCGGGAAGGTCCCGTGTTGCTATGAAGTTGTCGGGGTGCCCGGCGCGGCCGGGCTGAACTCACTTGAGGTTGACGTTCATCATCCCGTTCTGGTTGGTGCCGACGACCTGCAGCTTCATGCCGGAGCCACGGACCTGCACGCTGCCCTGGGGGTTGTCCGCGTCGTAGTAGGCCATCGGGTCGGAGTCGTCGAACACTGCAACGCCGGCACGAGACGGCACGTCCGCGGTCTGCGTCTTGACCTCGGCGCAGGAACCGTCGTCGGCCCGGTCGGCGCAGTACTCCTGGTGGAAGGTCACCGGGTCGGTGGCCTCCAGGCCGAACGTCGCGTCGAACGGCTGGAACCGGTTGCGCAGCACGTCGCCGGTGTCACTCCACTTCAGCGCCTGGGGGTGTGAGTCGACCGGCAGGATCAGGCCGTGTCCCGGGTGCTGAGAGGTGTTGTTGTCACCGTAGGCGGTGTCCCAGTACCAGACCAGCAGGCCGTTCTGGTAGGGGAAGTGCTCCACCCAGTTGGGCTTGCTGGCACCGAACCCGAAGTTGTACGGCCCCTGCGCCAGCGTGGTGTCGTAGCCCACGTACTGCCGGTTCTCGGCGACGTAGTAGTTCTTGAACTGCTTGGTGTATTCACCGGTGGTGGTGATGAACTTGTCCAGCGTCCAACCGGAGTCATCGCTCTCGAAACCGGCCGACAGGGCGTCACCCACGTGCACGCCGTCGACCAACAGGCCGAGGTTGTGCGCGGCGGCGTCGTTGACCGTCTCGAACCGCACCTGCACGTCCTGGCCGGCGTAGTCGCTCAGGTCGGCGGTCAGGTCCACCCACTGCTTGTCGGTGGTGCCGGTGATGCCGTAGCCGTGGTTGTTGCCGTTGGGGTTGGTCGACGTCGACCGGTTGGTCGCCACCGGGGTGAAGCTCGCACCGCCGTCGGTAGAGACCATCAGGTAGCCGTAATCCCAGTCGAGCTCGAGGTCGTAGTTGACCTTGGCGGTGAGCTGGCCGCCCACCGGGACGGTGAACGAGGGGCTGGTCGCGTCGGCCGTGCGGTCGTCACCGGTGCCGGAGTAGAGGTACTTCTCGCCCTCCGGGGCAGTGGCGCCCAGGTTGGTGGTCACCGACTTGTCCGGCAGCAGCACCACGAGCGCCTGGGCCTTCTTCGTGGCGTGCTCGGCGACACCGAGCGTGTGTGAAGACTTGGTGCCGGCCTTGGCGACGTCGTAGTCCAACCAGCCGAGCTGCAGCTTGTCCCACGCGTTCATGTGGCTCGGGGTGGTGCCGATCGAGTCCTTGCCGTGGCCCATCCACGACCCGGAGCTCATCAGCGTCCAGAAGCCGGTGCCGTTGTCGCCGCCCGCCGTGTCGTACTCGTCCGGCAGCCCGAGGTCGTGCGCGAACTCGTGCGCGAAGACACCGAGGCCACCGTTCTCCGGCTCGGTGGTGTAGTCACCGATCCAGTAGCCGGTGTTGCCGATCTGCACACCACCCAGCTTGTTGGCGTCCGGGCCGGTGCTGCCGATGTCCTTGACACCGACGTACCAACGGTGTGCCCAGATGGCCCACGAGGGTGCGCCGGCGGACTCGTCCTCACCGGCGCGGATCGACTGGAAGTGGTCGATGTAGCCGTCCGGCTCGTTGTAGTTGCCGTCACCGTCGTAGTCGTAGCGGTCCCACTGGTCGAACTGCGCCAGGTAGTCCGCGACGTCGGCGTCGGACTTGCCCTTCGCCTCCTGGTCGGCGACCCACGCGTCGGCCGCCTGCTGGGTGAAGGCGGTCATGTCATCGTTGGACTCGTTCTCGCCGAAGCACGCCTCACCGTCCGGGATCTTCACCCAGTCGCTGACGTCGCCGCCGATCTCGAACCGACCGCTGGACAGCTCCTGGTAGAAGCCCTTGAAGGACTCGCCGCCCTGGTCGGGCAGGCCCTTGTAGAACATGTCCAGGTAGTGCTCGCGGTTGAAGTCGGGCTCCCAGTACGTCGTGTTGTCCATGCTGCGGTCCGGCTTCGGGATGTTGTTGTGGACCGGACCCCCCTTGGGGTTCATGTCACACGTGTTGCCTGTCGGGCTGCTGTAGCCCGTCCCGTCCCCGAAGTCGACCAGGAACGTCAGGATGTCGGTCGATTCCTGCACGCCGTACTGGGCCCACTGTCCGGGGGCCACCTTGACGACGTCGACGCCGTTCTTCTTCTGGACCTTCGCCTTGCCGCTGGCCACCAGCTCGGCAGCCTTTCGCTGCTCGGCCCGTTGCTTCTGGATCGGGGCCGCCGGGCGGTCGTCCAGCTTGTGCTGGGCGTTGGTCTGGTGATCGGGCGAAGCCACCTGCGGGGCCGGACTCGCTGCTGCCGCAGGGATGGACAGGGCCGTCACTGCGGCAGCCGATGTGACCAGTCCGATCAGGACGCTGGGTGCGCGTCGTCTCACGAGTTCCTCCAGGGTCGAGTCACACCACGATGAGCACCATCGACCACTGCCTGACGGCAGAAGAGTCCCCCGACTACACACTCTGCGGCGACGAATACATCGCGGTAGCAGCCCGGGCGGGTTGCTGGGCAGAGACTGGCACAGCCTGCCGCCTCTGTCGAGGGTGCCCGAAAGTCCTTGCCGAAACGTTACCCAAGGCAACGAGGCGGCCTCGACTCCTCGGAACTGCTTGGCTCCAGCGACGGTTCGCCCGGAGCGGAGAGCGTGAGCACCGCGCGCTCGACCATGTCGCGGCGCGCCAGTCGTGATTCGACCGTCTGCATCAGCGTGGCCAGCTGGTCCTCGGGCGGGTTGCCGGTCAGGTCGACCGCGGCCACGAGGAAGAGCCGCCCCGGCCCGACGTACTCCAGGTGCAGGAAGGTGACGTGGTCGACCTCGTCCATGGCCAGAAGCGCTCTGAGCGCCTGGTCCCGGACCCGCGGGCTGGCGGCCTGACCCGTGAGGAAGTCTCGGTTGCGACCGATGAGGAACATGGCCACGGCCGCCAGCAGCAACCCCACGGCGATGGAGCCCAGCGCGTCATACATCGCGTTGCCGGTGGCTTGGTGCAGCCCGATGCCGAGGGCCGCGAGGACGACTCCGATCAGGGCCGCACCGTCCTCCGCGAAGACGGCTCGCAGCGTGGGATTGGATGTCGCGGTGACGTAGCGCAGCGGGTGCAGGCCCACCGAGCCGGCCGCACCCCTCGTCTGCCGCAGGGCCTGCAGGAAGGAGACTCCCTCGAGGACGAAGGCGATGGCCAGCACGACGTAGGCCCACAGGTAGGAGGTCTCACCTTCATGGCCGCCGATGAGCTGCTGTATGCCGTGACCGATGGAGACCACGGCGCCCACCATGAAGAGGCCGAAGGCCGCGAACATCGACCAGACGTAGGCCTCGCGCCCGTGACCCAGCGGATGGGCCTCGTCGGCAGGCTTCGCCGACTTCTTCTCGGCGACCAGCAGGAAGACCTCGTTGCCCGTGTCCGACCAGGAGTGCGCGGCCTCGGCCACCATGGAGGCGGAGCCGGTCATGACGGCCACCAGGCTCTTCGCCGCGGCGATGAGCGCGTTGGCGGCCAGGGCGACCACGACCGTGAGCAGGCTGTCACCACCGCCCGAGTGCGCCTCTTCCTCTGACGCCATCGACCGCCTCCTCGGTGTCAGGGGTCCACTCTGCCACGCCGTTTCCGGTGCAGCAGGCCGTCCAGGGGCGAGCGGCGGGCCAGCGCCACGTCCCGGACACCGCCACCCGGGCCTTCGGCCGCCCGGTCAGCCGGCGAACCCCCGGAGCGGATCCCGAGGGCGAACAACAACGGCGCGAGGACGAACAGCCCGATCGGCGGGATGCCTGCGCCGGAGTCGTTGGCGAAGAAGCCGAGGGTCCAGCAGATGGTGGCCGCAGCCAAGCCGTGGCCGAGGAACGGCACGCTCTCCCAGAGCCGTTGGACGGGGCGCAACCACCGCAGCGGCGGCGCGACGAGGAGCGCGATCGCGAGGACCAGGAGAAGGGGGCTCAACGGCACGTACCAGGCTGACGTCAGCAGCTTCCAGTTGCCCTCGACGATCTGCCCCACGCCACCCCATCGACCGTCTTCAAGGAGGCCCGCCACGAACTCGCCGAGGTGGGTGCGGTAGCTCGGCGGACGTAGGTAGTCGGCGAACGCCACCAGAGCGACGATGCCTGCGGTCGAGCTGCCGATGACGGCCACCCGTTGCCATGTGACCTTGAGGCCTCCCGCGTTCATGGTGAGGTAGGCGAAGGCCGGCAGCAGGGCGGCAGGTCCGCCGCCGTCCGCCCCCCACTCCGGGTAGCCGTCGACGATGATGACGGGAACTCCCACGATCAGGACCGTCAGGGCGGCCAACCACCGGTGGCCCGCACCGCTCGCGTGCCCGGCAACGCGGGCATGTCCGGCCAGGATGGCGGCGAACACCAGGGCGGCCGTCGCCATCATGGCGAATCCGACGTTGCCCACGCCGTAGAACCTGCCGCCGTAGACGGGCTGGAGCCCCAGCATGGAGGTGAACTGCAGACGGGAGCCGTGGACGACGTCGAGTGCGACGGTCAGGGCGGTGATGCCGAGGATCACGCACATCGGCCCGGGGCGCCACCGCCGCCACGGCCCGAAGTAGCCGATGGCAGAAATGGTCACGGCGATGGCGAGGACCCCGGCCGTGAGCGCGAGACCTGGATGTGGCGCGTCCCACCACGGGACCAGGCCGACCAGGAACGTCGACGCAGGGATCGACGACATGGCCCCCGCGATCCAGGCGCCCAGACCACGCAGTGGCCGTGACCGCTGCACCCTCACACTGTTGCGGTGGGCCCATCGTCGGTAAACCACCACCGCGAAGACACCGACAGCGAGGACGAGGCCAGCGATGGTCAGGGATCTCAAGAAGAAGGTTTGAGCAACGGAGTACTCAACCGAAAGTTGCTTTCCCAGGTCTTTCACGGAGTCGAAGGGGCCGTCCACGTCTGTCGTCGGCAGGACGAGGGGCTGCCTCGCCTCTGTTTTCGGCGGTCCGACGTTCGGGGCCTGGAGCAGAAGGAGTCGCGCAAGGTCGGCGGTGGTCACCACTCCCGGCTGACGGGTGTTCAGCGAGGTGAGCCGGCCGTGGGGGATTCCCGGACCTGTGATCACTGCGCCACGCAGGTGCTCGGGCGACCTGTCGTCCGCAATCCCGGCCACGATGACGGTGGCGTTGTCGGGGATGCGCTTCAGGAGGGAGGGAAGCAGCTCCGCGCTGGGCGTACCGAGGCTGACCAGGGTGAGGGCGCAGGCATTGAAGTCCACCTGGCGGGGGTCGGCGACGTAGTGGCGCACCGTGCCGGTGCGGTTGGCAGCGCCGATGGCGGCGGCGGGGCCGGCCGCCATGATGCACTTGTCGGAGAGGTCGAACGATGAGCCCAGGAGACCGAGATCCACCTTGGGGTTGACGTTGTGGGTGGCCCGACGAATATCGGCCCACGTCGGGAAGTATGCCGAGGGGCCTTCCTGCAGCGGCCGGGGAATCGGTGGGCACGGCCCAGGCTCCTCACCCGGCTCCGTCGCGTCCGGCCCCGGAAAGACTCCGGTGCGTGCCACGGCCGAGACGGTCAGCCAGGAGTTCTTGCTGCAACTGTGCCCGCGGTAGTTGCGCACCAGGACCCCTCCCACGGCGCCACGGCGCGTCATGGCGTAGACCTGCGGATGTTCCTTGTGGGTGGTGGAGTCCCACTTGAGTGCGGGGACCGAGATGAACACCACCTGCCCGGAGGGCTTGATCGCGACCGACGGATGGTGGCGGGTGTTCAGGGAGATGCCGAAGGAGGTCCCCAGAACGACGATGGCGGCGACGGCACACCAAGCAATCCACCGACGCAGCACCTCAGCAAGATTAGACGGTCCGCTCGTGGGGGTGGGGCGGGGCGCGCCCGCGAGGCTGACCGTCAGTCCCTTCCTGCATCATGGCCCCATACATCGTGGGACGGAGGTGGACGGATGGGTCCAAGACGTGGTCGGCCAGCGGCGTTGCCACTCGACACCACCCCGTTCGACGCGCCGGTCGTCGATGTGGGCAGCAGGGTCGCCTGGCTCCTGCGCAGCAGCCGCCTGCGACACCACGACCGCGAGGTTCGTTCGCAGAGCCTCTTCGCGGCCCGTCTGCGAGCGAGAGGACTGACGGCCGACGCGGGCCGCGTCTCCGCTTGGGAGAACGGTCGGGTCGTCGTGCCCAAACCCGTCCTGATGGCCTATGCCGAGGAGCTCGGCCTCGCCTACGGTTCCTTGCGTGCTGCGCACTCCTCGTTGCGGAGGGTGCTCGCCTGCCCGGGCCAGCGCACTCGCGCAGTGAGAGGAGCATCGCCCTCGGCCACGCAGACCAGGGTGGACGCCGTCTACTCCCGGCTCGGCCACGAGCCCAGCGGTGGCGACTGGCTCGACCTGGCCGAGCTGATGTCGGGCGAGGCGGGGGTCGTCCTGCCGACCTCCCTGATGGAGGAGCTGGTGCTGCGGCTCCTGCGGGAGACCATGCGTGGCGTCGGACCCGCCTACACCACGCGGATCGATGCGCTCACCCGGCTGATCGCCACGCCCCGGCTGACCGCACTGGTCACCCGGTGCACCAACGCCGTCGTGCGGGAACCCGGGGCGCAGGGGGTCGCCGACCTGGTCGCCCTGCTCGGCGAGGTCGGCGACGTCGAGACCACGCGCCTGCTCCTCGGCCACCTTCGTGAGGGCGCACGGACCGTGCGGGTCGGTGCGACTCACGCAGTCCTCAACCTGGTGACCACCGGCCTGCTGCCCTCGGGGGAGGCCAGACGCCTTGCGCGCACCCTGGACGAGCTCGCTGCTGCGGAGCAAGACGGCCAGGGAGTGGCGATCTCGCAGATGATCGGCTCGCGGCTGGCCTGGTCCGATAGGGCCGGGACAGCTCAACCGAGGAACCCCGCGGGCCCGCTGGCGCCGGGTGCTGCCCGCCCTCAACGCCTCGTGGACGATCGGGAGGCCTCTCGTCGTGTGCTGGTCGCGTTCGAGGCAGCGAGCCTCGAACGTGGTCTGCCGGCAGATGGGATGTACCTCCGGCTGGCGCAGGAAGCTCTGTCCAGCTGGTTCATCGAGCGACAGCGTCACGCCGGACTGCTGTTGATGATGAGCCCTCACCGGCAGGCGGCGGCCGACGGTGCACTCGTCATAGCGACGAGCGACGCCTGCCGGCCACTTCGCTCACGTGCGTTGACGCTGCTGACCTATGTCGCCACGCCGGCGCAGGCGCCGGCTCTCGTGCCGTGGCTGGAAGATCCTGACCGTGACCGCCAGCGCGCTGCGCTGCTCGCGCTGAGCCATGCCGGCGCCCTCCCCACCGGCGCCGACCTGACTCGCATCGGGCGGGACGACCCGGCGCTCGCCGGCACGGTCTCCTACGCCGCGGGGATGTCGGGACATCCGATCCTGGAGGTGTGGGCCAAGGACGATGCCGCCACGTCCCGGTGGCGCACGACCGCACGGTGGTGGCAGAGCACCGGCTCCGCCGTGCGGGACTGAACGGCTTGAGGCCGCGGCGGGTGGCACGCGGTCACTGCGGTCGGTCTCTGTCCGTCCCGGCGCCGGGTCGGCTGTCCCCGTGCCAGACGGGCAGCGCCGACGGAACCAGGCCGTCCTCGCAAGCACGGTGGTAGAGCTCCAGCTTGGTGCCGGCCGACCGGCTGAGGAGCGCGTACTTGCGACGCACCCGCTTGAGGTACTCCTTCACCGAGCCCTCCTTGATGCCGAGTCGCCGTGCGACGGACTTCGACGGCAGGCCGGACACGTAGAGGCACAGCACGTCCCGCTCGCGGGTGGACAAGGCAGGACGGTCTGGCCCGAGTCGTCGCTGGTCGATGCCTCGTTGCTCGATGGTGGCGGTCACAGGGGCGATGCAAGCATCGGCTCGGCTGCAGCGCCTCATTGTTCGGAGATCTCGTGCAACACATAACAATGTCGCAGCGGCGGCGACATCTCGTCCCCTCTTGGGGATACACCCACGCACGGCAGAGCCGACGAGTGTGTCAAACGCCAGACGCGAACGCACCGAATCCCTAACGTTCCCAACGCCCAGCCAGGGCAGACGAACACGAGGGAGCACCATGAACACCAGCGTCAAAGCACGACTCGCGGCAGCCACGGCGACCCTGGCGGTCGCCGGCGGGCTCGCCGTCGCAGCGTCCGGCACCACCGGCGCCTACTTCAGCGACACCGCGAACGGAGCCATCAGCGGCACCATCGGCACCGTCAAGGTGGAGACCGGAGGCGGCACGGGGGCAGACCTGCTCAACGTCAACTTCACCAACCTGATGCCGGGTGAGGCGCAGACCGTCAAGGCCACCTACAAGAACACCGGCACAGGCAACCAGGACATCTGGGTCGTCTTCCCGAACGACATCGCTCTGTACGCCCTCAACGACCTCGGCTCCTACGGACACCTCAAGATCTCCTCCACCAGTGCCGGTCAGGTCTTCGCGTCCGACAACCTGCTCCACGGGGTCACCTGTTACACCGCGGCACCCGACGGACGCCCGGACGCCTGCCCGCTCGGGACGCAGTACAAGCTCGCGTCGAACCTCGCCCCCGGCGGCAGCGGCCGGATGGACTTCACCTTCGCCTACGACGGGAGGCTCGACAACGCATCCCAGGGCGGAAGCTTCAACTTCTACCCGGTGGGCACGAAGGACAACGCCGGGCTGCCCTACCAGATCGTGGCCACCCAGCCGGGTCAGGCTCCCGGAGCCTGACCCCGTCCGCGGGTGGGGCCGCCGACCCGGCCTCACCCGCTGTGACGGCCAACCGGCCGTCACAGACCTGTTCGCCGCGGCACAGTGGAGGAGACGATGGCTCGATCGCGCGGTTCGGTGTGGTCCGTGGCGGGTTGGCTGCTGCTGGCGGTCTGCCTGGGTGCGGTGCTGTTCATCGGTCTGCGGGCGCCATACGCCTTGTATGCCGTGCGGACCGGATCGATGACCCCGACCATCACGCCGCGCAGCGCGGTGCTCGTGCACGAGGGTGACTACCACGTCGGCCAGACCGTCTCGTTCCGGCACGACGGTGGCGTCATCACCCACCGCCTGGTCGACACCAAGGATGACGGCACGGTCGTCACCAAGGGCGACGCCAACGAGACGCCCGACCCGTTCATCGTGCACAGGTCCGACATCATCGGCGGCGTCGTGGCGGCGCCTCCGGCGCTGGGCTACTGGCTCGTCTTCCTCAAGGACCCGGCAGGGGCGGGGTCCTTGGTGCTGGGCCTGGTGGCGATCCGGCTGCTCTGGTCGTCGGCGGGTCAAGCCGGGCGGCAGGAGTCGGGGCCCTCACAAGCGGGTCGGCGTGGTGCGGTGGACGGGCCGGTGCCGAGCGAACCGGCTCACCAGCACGCCCTCGCTGTGGGTGAGGGTCGGTAGCCGCTTGCTCAGCACGTGCACCTGCGCGGCGGTGTCATCGATGCTGCCGACTTCGTCAATGACCCCGGCCGTGTGCAGCAGCCGCTCGGTCAGGCTGGTCTTACCGGCATTTTGCCGGGCGTCGACCCCCTGTCGACCCCTCGCCCGATGGCCCGGGCCAGAAATCCATGGTGCCGATGGCCCCGGCCAGAAATCCATGGTGCGGGTCTCGACCGCGGAACTAGTCTGGGAGGTCCGACACTCGACGACAGGAGCACGCGATGGCCTCTCGACTCAACCCCTACATCGGCTTCACCGACAATGCCCGCCAGGCGATGGAGTTCTACGAGAGTGTCTTCGGTGGCACCCTCGCGCTCAACACCTTCGGCGAGGCCGGTGGACCGCAGACCTCGGACGCCGACAAGGACAAGATCATGCACGGCATGCTCGAGACCGAGGCGGGCTACACGATCATGGGAGCCGACACCCCCGAAGGCATGGAGCACCACGCCGGCACCAACATCTCGGTGAGCCTGAGTGGGGACGACGCCGACCAGCTGCGGAGCTACTGGGAGAAGCTGTCCGCCGGTGGCACGGTGACGGTGCCGTTGGAGAAGCAGGTGTGGGGCGACGAATTCGGCATGTGCGTGGACCAGTTCGGCATCGGCTGGATGGTCAACATCGGGTCGCCACAGACCTGAGCTAGCCGTCTCGGTTTGCGGTGCCTATCTCGACTCTGACGGTGAGCGAAGGCCAACCGTGCCTCCTCTGCTGGACGACGGCGCCGGTGTTGTGAAGAGGGCTCGGGGTGTGTGGACAGCGGGGCGTTCGCGGAAGGAGATGTGGATAAGCGTAGGGCGAATTCGACTGATAAATATGAGGATTCGTTGTTGATAAGTATCCCGGTTGTCGGTTGGGACGGGTAGTCTGGATACATGTTCGAAGCCCAGTCCGCTGCGGAGGCGTACCCGCAGCCGCCCGAGACGGCCGCTGCCGGGACGCTGTCTGGCGGGCGTACGGCGGCAGGCGCGGACCACGCTGACCCGGCAGAATCGGCGGCGCCCGTTGCCCAGAGTGAGGGGCGTCCGGTGTTGGGTGGGGTGGTCGCGGCGGCGGCCGCGTTGGCGACCGCCGTGGGGGAGCCGTCGTGGCGGCTGCAGCAGGACGAGCTGGGGATGGTGTTGGAGGGGTTGGCCGCGGTGCGCCGGGACGCGGAGCGGCTGATGGTGGCGGTGGTGGGCGATGCGGCCGGCCGGGCGACGCCGGAACGGGAGGAGCACTCCTCGGGCGCGGACTACGTGGCCGCGCACAGCCCCGGGTTGGACTCGGCTGCGGCGCACCAGGTGGTGCGGGTGGCCAAGGCGTGCGAGGAGGCCAAGCATGCCCCGTTGGCCGCGGCGGTGCGGGCGGGGGAGGTGCCGGTGCGCAAGGCGGACCGGGTGCTGCGGGCGCTGGAGCAGGTCGAGCCGTTCCTGACGTTCGAGGAGTATGTGGCCGACCAAGAGATCATCCTGCCGGTCGCGATGAGCGGGACCGAGCGGCAGCTGCGGCAGGTGTTGCGCTACCTGGTGGAGTGCGCCCGGCCCGAGCAGGACAGTGACGACTTCGAGGAGAGGCAGCGCCGGGGTCGGGGGTTGTCCGAGCGGGCGGTCGCCGGGGGACTGGCGGAGTTCGTGTGGCGGCTGGACTCCGAGGGCGCGGCGTTCGTGCGGGCCGCGATCGGACCGCTGGCCAAGCCGGCGCCGGACGGTGACGGG